>CAZMED010000006.1:0-39705 GCA_964565045.1 uncultured Thermoanaerobaculia bacterium | reverse complement strand
AATCGTCGTCGTACCACTGGGCGTCGAGCTCCTCCACGGTCTTGCCCTGCTGCTCCACCCAGGTGAAGTACTTCAGGTTGTGCAGGCGCCGGCGGTCCCGGTAGCCGAGCTCGAGCACCCAGTCGGTGGCGGCGCCGAGCAGGTGGCGCTCGTGGTGCACCGCGGCCGCGGTCTCGGAGTAGGGGCCGTACCGCTCGCGTTCCTCGGCGAGCCGTGACCCGTAGAGCTCCATCGAGTCGGTGGCGACGGTGAAGAGCACGTCCTTCGGTCCCATCTCGAAGTAGCGCGCGGTCTTGACCGCGGTGAGGACGTTGGCGATGCACGAGATCCCCAGCAGGTCGAGTCGCTCGACGAGATCCGGGTCGACGCCGCGCCCCTTCAGGTAGGACCGCCCTGCGGGCTCGTTGAACAGCCGCATCAGGCTCATGCAGGCCTCGTCGTCGATCCCTACCACCGCGTCGGTGTTCTTGAGGTTGTGGATCCACGGCACGTGCTTGTCGCCGATGCCCTCGATGCGGTGCGAGCCGTAGCCGCTGGCGAGCAGCGTCGGGCACTGCAGCGCCTCCGCCGCCACCACCTTGAGCCGCGGGAAGACCTCGCGCAGGTAGTCGCCGCAGCCGAGGGTGCCCGCCGAGCCCTGGGTGAGGCAGACGCCGGCGAAGCGCGAGCCCTCGTCGCGCACCGCTTCGAAGACCTCCTCCATCGCCCGGCCCGTGCAGACGTAATGCCAGACCGCGTTGCCGAACTCCTCGAACTGGTTGAGGACCACGATCTCGTCGGGCCGCTCGGCCTTGAGCTCCTTGGTCTTGTCGTAGATCTCCTTGACGTTCGACTCGGAGCCGGGGGTGGCGTAGATCTCGGAGCCCACCTTCTCGAGCCACTCGAAGCGCTCGCGGGACATCCCCTCGGGCAGCACCGCGATCGACGGACACGCCAGGAGGTGGGCATCGTAGGCGCCTCCCCGGCAGTAGTTTCCGGTGGACGGCCACAACGCCTTCTGGGTCGTTGGGTCGAAGGCGCCGCGGACCAGCTTCTCCACCAGCGGGCCGAAGGTCGCCCCCACCTTGTGGGCGCCGGTGGGGAAGTACTTGCCCAGCAGCATGACGATCCGCGCTTCGACCCCGGTGAGAGCCTTCGGCAACTCGAGGTAGTTGACCCCGCCGAAGCCGCCTCCGTGCTCCACCGGCTCGTTCTTCCAGGTGATGCGGAAGAGGTTGCGCGGGTTGAGATCCCAGAGTCCGATCCCGCCGAGCTCCTCGCGGATACCCTCGGGAACCAGTCCGGGGTCGACCATCTCGCGGTAGGTTGGGATGATGATGTCGCGCTCGCGGCAGCGCCGGACCGTGTTCTCGAGGACCTCTTCGGCTTTTCGCATGCAGCGGTTCGCCCTTTCCCGGGTTCGTTTTCGACCCGGCGGGACTATAGTACACAGCTGCCGGGAAACCGGCCGAGGGGGGATCATGGAACGAGGCTCGGGTGCTCTGCAGGCGGCGCGGGCGCACGAGGAGCGGATCATCCGCTTCCTGCGCGATCTCATCGCGATCCCCGCCGAAAGCGGCCGCGAGGGCGAGCGCTGCGAGCGGGTGCGGCGCGAGTACGAGGCCCTCGGCTTCGACGAGGTCTTCTTCGACGGCCTCGGCAGCGTCGTGGCGCGGCTCGGCTCCGGACCGCTGAAGATCCTGATGGACGGCCACATCGACTGCGTCGGCGTCGGCGACCTCTCATCCTGGGACTTCGACCCCTTCGCCGGCAAGCTCGAGGACGGCGAGATCTGGGGGCGCGGCGCTGTGGACGAGCTGCCGGCCATCGCCGGCATGGCCTACGGCGCGAAGATCCTCGCCGAGCGCGGCGTCCCCGAGGGCGTGACCCTCTACCTCACCGCCTCGGTGATGGAGGAGGACTGCGACGGTTACTGCATGCGCCACCTCATCGAGTCAGAGGGCATCCGGCCCGACCTGGTGGTGCTGGGCGAGCCCACCGACCTCGCGGTCTACCGCGGCCAGCGCGGCCGCCTCGAAGCGACCATCACCACTCGCGGGGTGTCGGCGCACGGCGCCCACGCCGCCCGCGGCGTCAACGCGCTCTACAAGATGGCGCCCATCATCGCCGACGTCGAGGCGCTGAACAGCCGGCTGGCGGACGACGAGTTCCTCGGCAAGGGCTCGGTGATCGTGTCCTACATCGAGTGCACCTCGCCTTCGCTCAACGCGGTGCCCGACTCGGCGCGCATCTACATCGACCGCCGGCTGACCGTCGGCGAGACCGTGGACAGCGCCATGGCCGAGCTCGCCGCCCTCCCCCACCTCGGCGACGGCTCGCTCGAGCTCCTGAAGTACGACGCGCTGAGCTGGCGCGGCACCCGCGCGCAGCAGGACAAGTACTACCCCACCTGGGTGCTCGACGAGGACCACCCGCTGGTGCAGGGGGTGGCGCACGCCGCGGCCGAGGTGCTCGGCGGGCGGCCCGCCATCTCGCGCTGGCACTTCTCCACCAACGGCGTCGCCACCATGGGCCTCTACGGCATTCCCACCGTCGGCTTCGCCCCCGGCCGCGAGGAGCTCGCCCACACCACCGAGGAGCGCGTCCGCATCGACGATCTCCTCAAAGCGACGGCAGTCTACAGTCTGATTCCCGAAGTATTGAGCGCGAAGACATGAACGATCTACAGGTCAAATTCTGCGGCCCGGAATTCGCCGCAACGACTGTCAGAAGGTGCGGCCGTTTGCCGCGAATTCCGAGCCGCAGAATTTGAGTTAGGGAGTACTTCATGAAGACGGATGTGCGCGGCAGAGACTTCATCACGACGCAGGACTGGTCGGTCGAGGAGCTCGAGCACGCCTTGCAGCTCGCGGCGGAGCTCAAGGCGGCGCGGGCGGCGGGCAAGCCCACCGACCTGCTCAAGGCCAAGACCCTGTACATGATCTTCTTCGACGCCTCGACCAGGACCCGCAACTCCTTCGAGACCGGCATCACCCAGCTCGGCGGGCACGGTATCTACCTCTCGCCCGACAAGATGCAGATCAGCCACGGGGAGAACGCCAAGGACACCGCCAACGTGCTCTCCCGCTACGGCGAGGCCATCGCCATCCGGCACTGCGCCTTCGGCGAGGGCAACGCCTACATCCGCGAGGTCGCCCACCACGCGTCGGTGCCGGTGATCTCCATGCAGTGCGACGTCTACCACCCGTGCCAGATCCTGGCCGACCTCATGACCCTCCGCGAGCGATTCGGCCGCAACACCCGCGGCCTCAAGCTCGGCGTCGCCTGGACCTCGGCACCCAACTACGTGCGGCCGCTGTCGGTGCCGCAGAGCCTGATCCTGCTCATGCCCCGCTTCGGCATCGACGTCGTGCTCGCCTGCCCGCCCGAGTTCCGGCTCATGCCGGAGATCGAGGCACAGGCGAAGGCCAACGCCGAGGCGGCGGGCACCCACTTCGAGATCACGGACTGCTTCGAGGACGCGTTCGCCGGCGCCAACGCGGTGGTGCCCAAGTCGTGGGGCCCGCTGATGACCACCCAGGACACCAAGGCCGGCCTCTCGCTCATCGGCCAGTACCCGAACTGGCGCTGCGACGGCGCCCACATGGCGCTCGGCTCGCCCGACATCGTCTACATGCACCCGCTGCCCGCCGACCGCGGCCGCGAGGTCACCGACGAGGTCATCGACGGCCCGCGCTCGGTGGTCTACGACGAGGCCGAGAACCGCCTCCACGTGCAGAAGGCGCTGATGGCGCTCACGATGTGAGCACCAGTTTTGAGTTTTGAGTTTTGAGTTCTGAGTTCCGCTCCGCCCGGTCCGATCCCGATCCCGTTCCCGTTCCCGTTCCTGACCCTCGGCCCCCGGGGCCGCCCGTCGTCATGTGATTTCGTATCCCTGCACCTCTCGGAGCCCGTGGCTCCAATCAGGTCAGACCGCGGCAGCGCACAGGAGCAACGACGGCGGCAGGTCACCGCGGTAGACGCCGTCGACAATGCGCGGCGTCAGCGCCTGCATCTCTGTTGCCAAACCGTTTTGGACGCTCCAAACGCGCCGAGGCAGCCGCCGCGGTCCCTGTTGGCGGCCGCTGGGGCAGCCTGGCCCTTAACCTCTAGCGCTGCCCCTGCTTTCTGACGCTGCCCACTGACGCTGCGTCTCCCACACGGGCCTGCGGCCCGGCGGCTACGCAACCTCCACACGGCGGCGGAGGTGCCACCATGCAGCCGTCAGCAGCAGGCACCCGAAGATCACGATGCCGATGTCGTCGAGCGCCGGGATCGCGGCAGCGGTGGTGTCCGAAGCGCCCTCGATGAGGAAGGGCAGCCCCTTCGGGTTGCCGGAGTTCGAGTCCACCAGCGGGCCCCAGGTCCCGGTGTTCGAGTAGCTGCGGGCGTTGCCGGTTGCACCGACGCCGGTGATCACGATCGGGGGTGCCCACGGCCCGTCGTTGGCGAGCGTCCCGTCGGTCTGCCAGTCGAGCCAGTAGGTGCCGGGCGCGAGCGTCACGGCGGCGGCCACGCGATTCTCCATGATGGCGCGGTTGTTGGCGCCCCCGGTGCTTTCGCTGACCCGGTAGACCCCCGAGAACGTGCTGCCCACGAGCCGGTTGGTGGAAGTGTCTCCGAACACGACGGTGCTCCCGGGGTCACCCGGGACGCCATCCCAGATGCGGAGATTGACCGAGGTCAGGGTCGAGATCGTCGAGACATTGGTCTGGTAGGCGTAAAGAACCACCGCGCCGATCTGCCAGCCGCCGGGATCGGTGACCGTGAAGTCGTCGGCAACGCGCTGGTCGAACGGCGATGGTCCGTGCGCCGTCCCGAAGTCCTGGTCTCCGACGGGCGGGCTGGTCTGGAGCACGCTCTCGTCGGCGCCCGCGAAACCGGTTCCGACGCTGTTGAAGACAGGGCCGTTGTCATACAGAACGGTCTGTGCCCACACCGGCGCGCCGGCGAACCACAGTACCGCCGCCGCCACGATCCCGATCGTTCGTCGAGCGTTGCCTGTCGTCATCGATCCCTCCCGGTCCCCAGCTTCAGGGCGCTTCACTGAGGTACTCCACGAGCTCGCCGTCCTCGATTCTGAACCAGGCTCCACTGTCGTTCCGGTAGGTGCCGTCCGGGATTGCGAGCTCGGCATACACCAGGAGGCGGCGATCCACCACCCGGGTCGCGTGGGTCGTGAAATCCCACGGAGCCTCTCCGCAGCCGACCATCCGCTGGATCCGGCCGTCGCTGATCACGAGCTGCAGCCCTTGGTGGCTGATGTACACGCCGTTTCCAATCACGAACTGGCGCTCGTGCTCGTCGAAGAGCACCAGAGACGAGTTGACATGTCGAATCGACGAGACCTGGATTGCACCCGGAGGCACGGTGGTCTCCTCCTGCTGCTCGGCCTCGAGGCCGTCGACCGGCTCCTGCGAATGGAGAACCGCCGGGCAGGCGAGGACCAGCAGCATGCCCAGGCACGACGACGTGATGGCCCTGCGGCAAGTCGTCGTCATGGCGCCACCGCGCTCCAGGCATCCAGGCCGCCGCTCTCGAAGTCGTCGGCGAAGAGCACCTCGACGATCACCCGTTGCGACCCGAAGTAGACGTCGTCGAAGTAGGCCTGCACGGTCTCCGGAGTCGTCGCGTTTCGATTGACGACGAAGGTGACCAGTGCCGAGGCGGCGTCCGTCGGCGCCGACCCGTACTTCTTCAGCTCCAACCAGAAATCGTCGGTGTCGCCGACCACCGTGTTCGTCACCTGCTCGCTGCCTGTCTCGGCGACATCGCACTCGTCGCCGGTGTAGAACTTGACCGTACCCGTGGCCGTCGGCGCGAATGCCGGATCGTCCGGGGCTACCCACACCCAACCCGCGAGCTCGAATGCGAATCCGGAAACGGTCAAGGGCACGCACTGCGAGACGCTGAAGGTCGTTCCCTGGCTGGCAGGGATCACGTCGATGTGCGCGGAGTTGGAGCTGAACGCCCCGCCGGCATCCACACCGAGCCCCGGCGCCACGTCGGGGGTACCCTCCGGAGTGTCGATCCAGAATGACAGGTCGCCGACGTCGAAGTTCGGGTTGAGGAGGAGATTCAAACCGCCGACCTCGAAGCCGAGCACCACCTCGCCGCCGGCGGTCCCGTTGAGATCGCCGTCGAGGTTGTTGCCGGACTCGTCCACCAGCTCGTCGCAGATCACCAATCGATACCCGTCCGGCGGCAGGGCGAAGCCGCTGTTGAGCTGCAAGGCTGCGGTCTCCGAGGCGTCGTCGTACAGCACTTCGTCGACGAACACCTCGATGTCGTCGCCGAGGACGTCGCCGCAGGTCACGGTCTCGAACCCGGCGTTGTCGCCGTCCGCGAACAGGGTGAAGTTGTTGACGTTTCGCACGGTGTTCGGATGCCCCAGATCAGTTGAGTCGAACATCGCCTCGCTGAACGAGACCAGCACCTGGGTCACGGTCGGGAAAACCAGCTCACCATTCGAGAGCTGACCATCGTCCATCGACGCCACCGTGTTCACGAGCTCGACCGTCGGTGCGGCGGCATCGGATGACTGCACCACGAACGGGCCCACCGGCGTGATCCCGGCGCTCCAGTTGCCGACTGCATCGGTTGTGCAGAGATGGAAGAAGTACCGTCCGTTGAACAGCGGACTGCTCTCGACGACGATGTCGCCGGGGGTGTGAGCGACCGCCGCGACCTGTGTGCACACCGCCGCCGGCACCGGCGGCGGGTTCGACACCGCGGGGTTGACGACGGTGAAGACATACCCGTATCCCGCCACCCCGCTTCCGACGTCGGCGGCGCCGCTCCAACGCATGGTGATCCGCGTGTCATTGGACGGCACGCCGATCACGTGGCTGTCGCTCGACACGCCGGTCGGGTTCGTGGGCACCGTGAGGTCGATCTTGAACGGACCGAGGTGGAGGGTCGAGGTGCAATTCCCCGCGTTGTCGCAGGTCTTGAGGTGAACATAGTACGAGTCTCCGTGGCTGCGGGGAGTGCTCGAGATCGAGTGCGGATCGGCACCGTGGACCACGTCGATCACGTTGTTCGGTTGCGAAACCGGATTGGAGTCGAACAGCACCGAGTACCCCAGAAGTCCCGAGTGGCCCTGATCGCCGGCCCCGGACCACTGGACCGTGATGATCGGATTGCCGCTCCACACGTCGACGGTGTGTGACGGGCTCACGAAGACCGTGGGATCGTTGGGCGGGTCGAGGTCGCGGACGAAGATCGCCACCGCGTCGTCGAAGTTGCCGGCCGCGTAGACCTGTCGGTCGTCGGGGCTCACCGTCACGCGCTTCGCCCCGGACAGGCCGTCGACGCCCCCGAGGCCGTCCTGCTTGACCTCGATGAACTCCAGGGCACCGCCGGCTCCCACCCGGAACACCGCCAGCGTGCTGCTGCTGAAGGCGGCTGTGAACAGGTAGTTGCCGTCGCGCGATACCGCGCAGTCCACCACGTCGAGCAATCCGTTGCCCGTCGTCGCGCCGGTGGCGCCCGTGAACTCGAGCTCGCCGAAGCCCGCATCGCCGTCGTCGGCGTTGCGCGCGAAGTGTGCGATGCCGCCGTTGGCGCCGCGGCCGGTGACGTACACCGAGCTGCCGTCGGGGGTGATCTCCACCGACGACGCCCCCTCGATCCCGGTCACCACAGGGCTCCCGACGCCGTTGCTGTAGCTTTCGAGGTAGGTCAGACGCCCGAACAGGGTGGGCTCGGACGAGTCGAGCTCCCGCCTGAAGAGCGCCAGAGAGCCCGCCTGCTCGCCGCTGACGTAAAGGTGCGCTCCGTCCGGTGAGATGGCGACGTCGCTCGCGCCGAGGATGCCCTCCACCGCAGGCCCGAAATCGTCGGCATCGTCGACGCCGTCGACCTCGAGCTCGAGGAAGGTCAGCTGGCCGGTCGCGGCGTCGCGCCTGAAGACGGCGATCGAGCCGACGTCGGCGCCGACCGCGTTCTCGCCCTTGCCGACCACGTAGACGTGGGTCCCGGCCGCCTCCGGTCCGTCGCCGTCGGGGTCCGGGCTGAGGGCGACAGCGGTGGCGTCCACCAGGCCGTCCACCGTCAGGCTGTTCTGCGCCTGACCGTTGACGATCACCTGGATCGGCGTCAGCGAACCGTAGCCGGGATCGGCATCGTTGTTGTTGCGCGCAAAGGCGGCGATGGAGTCGTCGACCGCGGACACCACGTAGACGTGGAGCCCGTCGTCGCTGACGGCCACGTCCCGCGCGCCGTCGAGCCCGTCGATGCCGTTGACGCCGTCGCGCAGCGTTTCGACGGAGGCGAGATCCCCGGTGAGGCTGTCGCGGTTGAACAGGATCAGGGTGTCGGTTTCCGAAACGGCATAGAGGTGCGCGCCGTCCGGGCTCACGGCGACACTCCACGGGCCGTCGAGCCCGAGGACGCCCTCGACACCGTTCTTCTGCTGCCCCCGATAGATGAGGAAGCTCTGGTCGTCGAGAATCGTCGCCACGCCCTGCGCATCCAGTATGGTCCCGTTCACGGGGTTGCTGATGTTCAGGGTGAAGGTCTCGTTGTCCTCGTCCTCGTCGTCGGCGAGCACGTCGACCGCGACGGTGGTCATCAGCGCCCCGAGCGGGATCGTCGCGACGCCGGAGGCGGAGAGGTAGTCGCTGCCGGCCTCGGCGCTCCCGTCCGCGGTGGCGAAGTCCACCGTGACATTCTGGTCCCACACGTGCGACAGCGAGATCCGGAAGATCGCCTGCACCGTGGTCTCGCTCTCCGCAACCGAGACGTCCGAGACACTGATCGACGGCGGAGTGTCGTCGTCGACGATGGTGCCGGTGCCGTGGCCGTCACCGATCTCGGGCGGCGTGCAGCCGCCCTGGTTCGAGCACGCGGCCCCGGTCAGGTTGACCAGGAAGGTCTCGTCGGGCTCGATCGTGGTGTCGCCGTTGATGGTGATCGAGAGCGTCGCCTCGGTGTCGCCGGCCGCGAAGTTGGCCACGCCGTTTTCGGGTACGTAGTCGCCGTTCGCCGTGGTCGCGGTCTGGTTCTGGGTGGTGTAGTTGACGCTCACGTCGAACTCCACCGACTCCGACAGGGTGAGGGTGAACACCATCTCCTGGGTCCCCACGTCGCCCTCGATGATCGAGGCGTCGTGGATGTCGATCACGCGCAACGCGGCGGCGTTGGGATCGATGTCGAGACGGGTCACGGTTCCGCGGGCGCTGATGGTCTTCGCGCCCGCCGGCTCGCCGTTGATGTAGAAGCGAGCCTGGTCCCCGACCCGGGCCGTGTTGGGAAGCCTCGGTCCGGTGGAGTCGAGCGGGACCCGCAGCACGAACTGTGATCCAAGCTCCGGCTGTGCGCCGATCCGGTACGAGGCGAGCACGGTCGGGTCGTCGTTGATCGTGACCGACACCTCGTCACCCCCGCCAAGGTCGTCGCCGAAGTAGGTGGCCTTCCCCCAGAAGATGTGGTCCGGCTCCGGAATCTCGGCCATCGCCGTGCCGAAGGTGCAGAGCGTGACGAGCGCCAACAATCCAACCGGCAGAACCTGCTTCGTCATCGTTTCCATCCTTTTCGTCGCTGCATCGATCAACATCGTCACCGCTCCCTAGTTGCCCGAGTAGGCGTAGGTCTGGAAGAAGAACGAGATGTCACCCACGCCCTGGCCGCTCCTGTCGCCGTTGCCGCCCGGCACCAACTCGCCGTCGATGAAGGTGGCGAGACCTTCGTCCGGGTCGAAGAGCATCGATCCCGCGGGGATCACGAGGAGCCACCTCGTGTTCCACACCGATCGCCCGATCAACCGGCTGTCGCTGGTCAGCTGGTCCTGCTCGATGGGATCGCCCTCGGTCGAGGAGTGCGCCTTGAAGCTCGAGAACCTGCGGATCTCGAAGAAATCCTCGCTGAGGCCGTCGTTGACCGGGATCCAATCCGGGTCGTCGAGGTTCTCCGCCCCGATCGGGAACGGAACCGGGAGCTTCTGGTCGACGACGTTCCACTCCCGGGTGCCGAAGTCGGTGGCGTCCGGAGATCGCAGCACGTCGGCGCCGACCGGAATCAGATAGACCCGCGGCGTCGACGAGAGCGGCAGTTGGTCATAGTCCTCGAACCACACGCCCACGCTGCGAATCTTGGTCGCGAAGTTGGACGGGTCGTAGGCGCTGTCGCCGGCGCCCAACGGCCACCCGAAGAAGTTCATGGCGAAGGTCACGGTGGTGGTGAACGGGATGATGATCCCCGGCTGCGCGCCGAGCTCGGGCGGGGCAAAGGGTCGCGCATAACGCCGGAAGAGCTCGTTGTCGTAAAGGTTGGCGACGCGGTGGTCGCGCAGGATCTGGCGCCACTTCAGGTCCGATTCGGGCGAGTCGTCATCGATCCGGAACAGCTCCCGCCGCAGCGAAAAACGGTTGGTCTCGGTCTGCGGGTTGTTGAACCCGAGCTGCCCCTTGAGCACGTCGAAGTTCTGCCGCAGCCGCGCCAGCGGGTCGGCGAGCCCGGGCGAGCCGGCGATGGGCAGTCCGTCCACCAGCTGACCGAGGCTGCGCTGCCGCACGATCCCGGTCAGAAAGTCCTGTCCCGACTGGGGATTGCCGCCCAACAAATTGGTCTCGTAGTCGTACGCGGTCGCCGCCAGGAAGGCGTAGCGCGCGGCGAGCTCGAACTGGGCCCGGTACTTCTGCAACGCGTCGTTGCGGAACACCCGGAACGCCATGTCCTGGAACCGGTGCTCCTGGACGTCTGCAGCGGTGTTCTTGCGGAACTGCACCCGCTCCGAGAGCAGACGCTGCCCTTCGGCGAGCGCCTGCAGCACCGAGCGCTGCTGCTGTTCGATCACCTCCCGCCGGTTGTAGGCCTCGAGTCGCAGCAGCGGTTCCTGGCGCCACTTGGACTCGAGCTCGCTGATCGCGTCGGCGGTCGCCTTGTCGCCCTCCAGCACCTTCAAGGTGAGGCCGGCCATGATGCCGATCCGGTTCTTGAGCTGCTCGATCGGCAGCTTGGCGATCTCGATCCCGTCGGCAACCGTGTCGAGGGCGAAGGCCGTCGCGTTGCCCCCGACCTGGATGGTGCACCTCGGGACCGAGGTCATGTCGCCGCCGGCCGCGAGCCCGGCGACAAAGCTCTCGGGAAGGCACTCAGAGGTGTTCTCGAACGAGGCCTCGATGAACTTCGCGGTCCGCTGAAGCACGATCTGGGTGGCCGACATCGCGGCGAGAGCCACGTTGGCGCCCTGGGTGAGCTCGTCGGCGGCGTGCTGCACCTGGATCTCGCTCGCGCGCACGTCGTGGTTGACGCGCAGGTCGTCCACCGTCCCCTTGAGATCGGCGACCAACGCGTCGTACTCCTTGAGGATCTGGTTGTACGAGTTCAACGCGATGAAGAACTCCGACAGCCGGTCCTGGAGCTCGCCGGTCGCACGACGCTGGCCCCGCCACTCCGGGGGCTTGATCATGCCGAGGTTGTTGGCCGAAGTCGACAGGGCGTAATCGACATCCAGCTTCACGTCCGGCGGATCGGAGAGCGAGCAGAACGTTCCGGTGGGATCGGTCAGACACCCGAGCTTGGGCTCGGGCGAGAAGTTGAAGTCGCCGATCGACAGCGTCGGCGTGAACGAGGCCGTCACGATCTGCACCGGCTCCTCGGGGCTCCCCGTGAGGTCGCTCTGGTCGACGTACATCCAGTGGTAGACGTCGGGTCCGTTGTATCCCTCGGGGTAGGCGCCGCCCGGTCCGATGTCGTCGGAGTACGGGTAGCCGAAGATTTCGATCATGCGGTTGTTGTAGTCGCGCTCCTGATCGGTGACGTTGCGCGTCAGGTCGTCGATGGTGTCCTGGTTCTGACGCAGCAGCTGGTTGAGCTCGTTGGCGTGGTCGAAGACCGCGACGGCGTTGTCGAGCGCGACCTCTGCGCGTTCGTAGACCTGCTCGAAGTGGGTCAGCTGCGGCAGCTTGCTCGGATCGATGTCGAAGGGCACCACGCCCTCCGCGAGACCGAGCGGGTTCAGCCCCCTGTCGGCCTTGTCGATCTGGGCCTGGATGTCGCCGAAGTGGCCCACGACCTGGTTGAGCTCGGTGACCGTCTTGCGGTCGATCTTCTGGATGCCCCTGTGGTTCGGGTTGGTGTCGTTGGCGGGCAGCACCGAGTTTCCCACCACCCAGTCGAAGTAGGCCCCCTGTCCCGCGCGCCGGGCCCAACCGGAAAGGCCCCACGCGCGGTCGCTGTCGGTGTCCTTGTAGCCCTGCCACTGGCCGCCCGGGTCGTCGACGTACTCCGAGCGGTAGGTGAGGTCGACGATCTCCGCGCCGGCTCGCGCCTTGGCCGCGGCGATGTTCGCGAACTTGCGCTCATCGAGGAAGTCCACCTGCACCGGAGTCCCGGCGACCAACACCGCCTCCGGACGCGGGATCCATGTGAAGAAGGGGTGCCGCAGCAGCTTGTAGTACGTGGTCGCCGCGGTCAGATAGTGGCCCCAGGCGTCGCCGTGGCCCTGCGGGTAGAGGATGCGGGCGTCGAACTCGTTGATGAACCCGTCGGTGTTCTGGTCGGAGATGTTGTAGACCTGAGAGTAGGCGACCTCGCCCTCACCGGTGGTGAAGTTCCAGAACAGACGGTTGTACACGGGCCTGGCCTTGACCGGCCCCTGACTGTCGTCGCGGCCGCGCAACAGCACCAGCTCCTCCTCGAGCAGGGAGTCGAGCTGATTCTGGAACGCGAAGATGGTCGGCGCCAGCGAGCCGAAGGCTCCGCTCGAGGTCCCGAAACCGATCATCGGGTCCTGGGCGTCGGCCCACGCTTCGTTGCCGAGCAGCGAGTAGAAGTCCGCGATCCGCGACGCCACCAGCAGGAGCGCGTTGTTGATCGGCGGGTAGTTGACCGGGGGCGTGCCGCCGATTGAGAGGTTGATCGCCCGCCGCAGCACCGTCTCGTAGGCCTCGATGAGCCCGATCCGGTTGAGGTTGTCGGCCGATGGGTTGAAGGCGATGTCGCCCTCGTAGCGCTCGCCGAGCTGGATCAGCATGCTGGCGTAGGTGTTGGTGGGCGCCGAGTGGAAGTCGCTGACCCTGGCCTCGAAGGGATTCAGGCCGCTGACGACCCGCTTCACCCAGCCCGGTGCGAGCTGGGCGCGGACGTCGGTCGGCGAGCTGCCAGGCTGGCCGGTGAAGACGGAGAAGCGCTCGTCGTTGGTGCAGGCGTTGAGCCCCTTGTAGCGGACCACGAACCAGTTGTCCGACAGGGTCTGGATCGTCGCCCCCTGGATCGTGATCTCGTTCGCCCCTTCGGGATCGACCGGGAACTGCAGCCAGCCGTTGAGCTGCCCGTTATCGGGGTCCGGCAGCGGCTGGGGCGGGGTCCCGTCCACGTCCGGGTGCGCGAACCACTCGAAGGTGATCGCGCTCGGATCGCCGCCGAAGTCCCCGGTGTGGCGGAGCGTCAGGAGCTCGTCGAACACATTGTCCGACTCGATGGCCTTGATCTCGCCCTGGTAGGTGGAGAAGGTGCCGTCGGGCAGCTCGAGACAGTCGACCCTGATGACGTTGAGGCTTACCGGCAGCGGCGCCAGGCTGGCGTCGTTGTTGAACGCGAGGGTCATGAAGCCATTGCCCGACGACAGGCCCGCGGTCAGCGCCGGCTTGAAGCCCACCACCTCGAGGCTCTCGGAGATCTGGTCACCGCGGTCCGTGAACATGATCTCCGAGACGCCGCCGAAGCTGAGCCTGCGGCGGATGAGATCGTCCGCCTTGAGCCGGTCGTCCGCCACCACGGTGCCGTCGAAGAGCGGCTCGGTGCAGGTCTTCGGCGGAGACACCTCGAACCCGAGGTCATCCACGCAGTCGTTCCCGTCGCAGCGATCCTGGAGGCTGACCAGGTACGCGTCGTCCACCTCGCAGTCGCCGTCGAGATCGAGCATCTGCGGGTTGCGGGTCAGGATGTACAGGCGGTTGACGGCGTGCACGTAGTCTTCGTCGCCGGGCGCCAGGCTCACGAGAAGGTCGCGCTCTTTCGGCGACATCACGTTGAGCAGCAGCAGCGGCTCGCCCACCCCGCTCTCGTCGAGGGTCCCCCGCCACGCCAGGGTGAGGTTCAGCGGATCGTAGATCACGCGGCTGCGAACGGTCGACGGCAGGCGGATGGTGCCGTCCTCGTTCGAGATCAGAAACGCCTTGCCCGACTCGGGGTCGAGCTGGGTGACAACCTTGCTGGTGAGAGGCACTTTGGGCAGGTCGCCGTCGTCGTCGGGTGTCGCGCTGACGTCGATCAGGGACACGGTCCGCGAGCTCAGGGGATTGATCAGCTGGGCCAGCGCGACGTCGGGATCGGCGACCAGCGGGTCGATCTCGTCGAACACCACCTGCACCGCCGCCTGGTCGTGGATATTGGGCAGGCCGCGTTTCTGACGCAGCAGCGTCTCGCCGACGACCAGTTGCGGCACGTTGTCGGGCCAGACGATGTTGTACCGGACTTCGATCGGCTGCAGCGGGGGCGTGTCCGGGAGCTGATCGAGCCACGGCACGCACTGACCGGTGGTCTCGACCACCCCGTCCGGCACGCCCTCAGGGCCGTTGGTGTCGCGGTTCCAGTAGAACACCGGCTGCAGGGGATACCAGTACTTGACCGTCATGCTGCCCTCGGCCTTGGCCCACACCGCGCCGCTGTAGTCCTGGAAGAACGCGGTCCCCTCGCCGCGGGTCTCGGGGCAGTTGCCGAGCAGGCTCACCGGGTACGGCGCCGAGACCTTGGTCGCCGCCGTTCCGCCGTACTCGAACCCGCTGAACCCGGCTCCCGCGGCCATCACCTCGTACACCTTGAAGAGCCACTTCTGGTCGTCCTGGTCGAAGTACTTGAGCAGGGAGTAGGGCGCCGACGGATCGGTGCTCGATCCGCCCAGGAAGAAATCGCTGCGCACCGCGAACAGGGCGTCGAAGCCGGTCCCCAGGTTCGACGGCGCGAAGAACGCGTGCTCGTCGTTCGGGTTGAAGCCCGGCGATGCGGGGTCGGGCTGGTTGTAGATCTGCATCAACGGGAAGTTCGCAGGATTGAGGACCTCCTGCCCGAGGACCTCCGATCCGGTCTCGCTGGCGATGATGATCGCGTCCGGATCGGCGGGCCAGCGGCAGTCGTAGAGCACCGGGCGCTCGCCCCAGGGGATGCCGCCCACGATCCGGCTGGGATTCAGGTAGGGCGGGCCGCCGGCGTTCGGGTCGAGCGGGACCGGTTTGTAGTTGCGGCGGTACCACACCACGACCATGTCGTCGTTGCCGATCGAGGTCAACGGGTTGACCGTGTTGACGGGGACGATCTGGCCGCTGCGCGACGCCGGGTCGTAGATGTCCGGGTCGTAGAATGCCCTCGGCTCGGGAACGAATCCGTTGCGCCCGAAGAGGTCGTCGTGCTCGAACTCGACGCCGTCGATCTCCTTGCCCACCGTGCACGGCGCTGCGGGCACGAATCCGGGCGCGCTCGAGGCCTCGTAGGTCTGTACGACCTCGATCACCGGCGGGTGGGCGATGATATTGGCGTCCGACGGGTGGTCGGCAAAGACCAGGACCGAGAAGCCCGCGGTCGAGGCATTGAAGACCCGACTCGGATTGACCGCGCCGTTGCTGGCCAGGTTCGGCTGCACCGAAGCCGCCGCAGCGAACGAGATACCGGTGCCGGGCGTTGTCAGATCGACCGGAGCGCCCGCGATGTGCACCTGGCGGCACGGGTCGGTGAACCCGTCGCCGTCGAGGTCGCTCTCGTCGATCCCCGCGGTCGTGATGTCGTCACGCGTCGGGCAGGTCTGCTGCGGCCACTCGATCTGGATCATCTGCTCGAGGTTGTGGGGGGGCGGATTGGCGGGATCTGGGATCGGGCACCCGCCGGTGTTGCGGCGCCACGTGATCTTCGCCTCCACCGGCTGCAGCGCGTACACCCGCGCCACCTGGTCGGGGTTGGCGCTCGGCGGGCTCCACAGGAAGTAGTCGGTTTCGACCCCGGGCGCGTCGAACTCGATGATCGGGCGGGAGAGCACCTCCTCGCACAGCAGCGCCTGCGCCGGCGGCTCGATGGCACGACCTGCATAGAAGGTCTGCAGCCCGAGGAAGAACCAGTCGCCGTTCAACCCCTCGAGGTTGTGGACGAAGACATTCGTGTTTCCGAACGACGTCAGCTCCTGGCGGTCCGTCACGCTCTGGTAGAAGACCGCCGATTCCTGGAACTCGCCGCCCGCGTAGACCTGCGGGATCGAGCCGTCGTCGAAGACCGCAATCACCCGACCGACGTCGGGGGCGGGGGTCGCGGCGTCCGGATCACCGCCGGTGGCGACCCAGACCGGCACCAGGTCGGGGTCGAACTTGGCCACGAACACGTCCGGGTCCTGGGCGGTCGGAACCGCGCCGCCCGCCGCACCGTTGACGATCGGGAAGCTGACGGCAAGGCCCGACGGTGCGGGGCCGTACGAGCCCGTGACGTAGACGCCGTCATCGCTCACGGCGATATTCCGTCCTCTGAGGCCGCCGATGGTCGCCGTCGTCGCGCTCCAGGTGCCGTTGGCCTTCGACGCGGCGGCGAGGAATGCGCCGGCGCCGCCTACCGACGGGCTCCCGGCCGCACCCAGCGCGGTACCGCCGATCTGCAGCTCGCCCGCGTTGGCGCCGCGTCCGGAGGCGATGTCCTCGATCGTGAGCGCCGAGTCCACGTCTCTGGCCCACGCCCACTCCGGCGCGCCCTCCCCCGCCTTACGGATGCTGGCCAGGAAGTAGTTCGGTTCGCCCGGGATCGTCACCGCCGAGGTCATCTCGAGACGTTCGGTTGACGTGATGACGCCGTCGGAGCAGCGCATGACCCTCGTGTCCATGCCGCGGCAGGCGTCGCTGTTGCAGGAGGGCCGGGACCACTGGCCGTCGCCGCCCACGGTCTGGAACTGCGGCCCGACGCCGGCCTCGAAGTTCTCCTCGAACAGCGTGTCGCCGCCGAACGAGATGCGGATGTTGTCGACGAACCAGCCGTTCTCACCCGAGCTGATGCCGGCCTCGCTGGCGTCGGAGTATATCCAGCGGAAACGAACGGACTGGCTCGTAAAATCGGAGAGGTTGACTCTCGTGGTGAACCGGTTGCGGATATTGAAACCCGCCCACCGCTCACCGGCGTAATCGTAGCCTCCGCTCAGGAATCGGCCGTTGCCGATGTCCTGCCACGCGGCGCCGTTCGCCGAGTACTGCAGCCGGGCGGCGTCCAGGCAGCACAGGAAATCGTAGGCCTGCTCGAACTCGAGCACGGCAGACGACGAGGTGCCTGGAACATCCTCGAGGGTCATCAGCGTGCCGCCGATCGTTATGTCGGCGGTGAACTTCCCGGCCAGGAACAGGGCTCCCGAGCTGTCGGCCACGATGTCGGTCACCCACTCCGAGGTCCCCGTCGATCCCGCGTTCGAGAAGGCCCAGTTCCAGGTGCCGAGGGTGTCGATGCTGGCGATGACGATGTTCGGGTTGTTGCCGCAGGCCATGCCGAGGGTCCCCTGGTCGTTGCCCTCTTCGTCGAAAAACCGCGGACACGCGGTCTTGGCTGCGACCACCACCGAGTCGACGGGCGTCGGCCCGGCGCCGCGCAGAAAGGCCAGCGCCATGCCCTGGTCGGCGAAACCGTCATCCTCGATCTCCGCCAGCCACACCCAGGTCCCGTCGTCCGGGTCGAGCTTGCCGACGAAGATATCCCCCAGCGCGTCGGTGTCGCCGTCGTCGCCGCTCGGATCGGGAAGCTCCTTGGGGAGTCCGACGTTGAGGCCGCCCTCGAAGATCGCGGTGCGTGAGAAGACCCCGGTCACGTAGGGCGTCCCGGCGGGGTCGAGCGCGATCGCCAGACCACGGTCGATCGACGACCCACCGCCGCGGCTCGCCCACTTCGAGTTGCCGCTGGAGTCGAACTTGGCGACGAAGATGTCGGTCTGCCCGACCGACTCGAGGACCGTGCTGCCGAACACCGCGCTGCCCTCGAACTCACCGACCACGTAGACGTTCCCGTTGGCATCGGTCGTCATGCCGTGGATCCGGTCCTCGCCGAGACCGCCGACATTGTTCGGCCAGCTCGCGAGGGCCCACTGCGCAGGCCACGTGAAGACAGCCAGCAACGAGGCCGCCAGCACGGGCGTCGCCCGCCGCCAAGCCGAGGTCCGATGCGCGCTCACGGTGTTGTCGCGATGGATGCTCACGTTCCAGGCTCCTCTACTGGTTCAAAACCGGCGTGTACGACACCCGGTACAGGCGAAAGACGCCCTCGACGCCGATGTCGTTCTTGTGCAGGCCGCTGATCGTCTCGCGGAAGATGCCCCCGACCTCGGAATCGCCCCAACCCGGTTTCAGGTTCTTGCCCTCCGGATCGTCCGCCGTGAAGTCGAACTCCATGTCGCGGACGATCGAGAAGGCCTCCTCGCGGAAGTTCAGGAACTGCTCGTCGAGGTTGTCGTGGTCGGGATGGTACTTGTTGCGGAAAGGGTTGGTCGGGAACTCGGGGTCGAGCGTGATCGACCCGCTCAATGAGCTGCCCGGACCGAAGGAGCCGGTCAGCTCCACGAACTGGTCGGGAAAGTCGTAGGCGACGGTGCTGATCCGAAGTCCAACCGGGTCGCCGCTGCGGTAGTCGGCGCCCGTGAAGCCCGGGATCAGGGTGTCGTCGGTGAGGAGCACGTAGCGTCCGGGCGTCTCGACGGTCAGGAGCCCGGGGTTGTCGGGATCGGGGACCTCGGTCCCCTCCTCGTACATCTGGATCACTTCCTTCAGCAGCTTCGCCTGACCGACCGAGTCGACGTGGATCAGCACCCGGAACTCGAGCGGTGAACCGGTGGGTACGGGCTGCAGGCTGCCGACCTGAGACTCACTGACCCCGTTGATGGACACCGTGCCGACCCACAACCCGGCCAGGCGATCGGTCCCCGCCTTGGCCGTTCCCGCCGCCAACGACCGCAGTCCCTTCGCCGCCGGACCCGCCGTAAAGGCGTCGCTGGCGCCGACGAGGATCCGCCGCCGGGTTCCGAGCGAGTCGGTCACGGTCAGCATCGACTCCCTTCGGCCGTCGAGCTCGTTCCGCTGAACGCCGAAGTCCGCGAATGCCTCGCCTCCAGCCTCGATTTCGAGCGTCAGCGAAGCGGGGAGCTCCGGCCAGCTCACCTCCGCGCTCACCGCGTCGACATTCCTGTACAGCAGCGGGACCGGGGTACCTGTGGTCGCCGTGCGGACACTTACGGTCGCCGGCGCCGCACTCCGGTTGCGGAACACAAGCCTCGATTGGGAGAGGCTGCCGCCGAAGTCGATGCCCTCTCCGAAATCGTTGACGATCTCGAGCGGCCCCCGGTAGTCGGACGGGCCCTCGCAGAACACCCAGTAGGCCTCGCCCGAGCGGATCGGGGACGAGTACGCCGCGGTGACCGCCTCCCACACGCCACTCGGGTTGAGCCGGTACACCGGCTGGCCGGCGTGCGCGGCGGAAGCGTCGAAGTAGTCTCCGAATGACGGCGGCGCTCCGGGGTTGACGTGGAAACCGCGCAGGTTGAAGCTGTCGGCGATCCATGCGTCGTCAATCAACGAGGGCACGCCGCGAACGGTCCAGGTGACCGGCATCGCGCCTTCGAGCTTGATCAGGTAGGCGGCATTCGCCTCGATTCCGTAGAGGTTGGTGAGAACCGATTCCGGGCGGTGCGGTGGAAAGTACCCCAGCCAGCCCGGCTGCGCCTCCAGCCCGTCGGCGGGGTCGCGGAGAAAGTCCACCCGCAATCCCTCCGGGTTCCACCGCCACACGCTGGAGACGGGCAGCCCCTGGAACACCGACTCCGGGTCGTCGGCCTCCGGCGCAACCTCGAGAAAGACCGCGTTCCAGCCGGGCTGGAGCACGAACGTCTGCTCCAGCTGGGTCGCGGACGCGGCGGTCGCCGCCCCCGCCAGGCCGGCACCGAGTATCAGCAGGCGTTGTCCCGCGCATCGGATCCTGCGCGCCACGTCGCCGCCACGGGTCGTCGATCTATGCATCATGGCTGCTCCACCTCGTCCGCTTGCTCGCCGCCTCCGCCACCTCCGTCTGGTAACGGCGGCGGTCGACGGTCGTCCTCGTCGGTTGCGGCCTTCAGGCCGGGTATGGTCTGCAGCGGCGCGGGGTCGACCTCGATGTCGGTCGACGAGGCCAGCTGCCCGTAGAACGCCTCCCGGGCGAGATCCTGCTTCTCGCGCAGCAGACGGCGGCGGATTCCCGCCGCGTACATCTCGAACGGCAGCTCCTGGCTGCCTTCCCGGGTCACCAGGCGGAGCACGTAGAAGCCACGGTCGGTGCGCACCACCGGCGCCACGCCGCCGTCCTCTTCGATCGCGAACAGCGCGTCCACGACCTCGCGGCCCCACTTGTACTCGCGCCCCTGCATCATCCACGGCAGCACGCCGCCGGTGTACCGGGTCGCGCGGTCGTCCGAGTTCTCGAGCGCCAGCCGGCCGAGGTGGGTGACGTCGTCGAGCTCGAGCGCCTGCCGCCGGAGGTCCTCCGCCCTCGCCGCGGTGGCCTCGAGAACGGCCTCGTCGGCTCCCGGCCGAACCTCGAGAAAGATCATCGCACCGCGCACCCGTTCGGGCCGGCTGTAGACGCCGCGCTCCGACTCGAACCTCTCCCGCACCTCGGCTTCGCTGACCGTGATCCCGGCCAGCCGCCGATCGAGGCGATCCTCGGTGAAGCGGCTGACCAGGATCTTCTGCATCGCCGCGACGTACTCCGGGTCCCGGTCGTAGCCCGCTTCGAGAGCCTTTGCGATCAGCATCTCACGCCGTACGAGCTCGTCCAGCAACGCCTGCCGGGCTTCGAGGGTGGCGAACCTCTCCGGGTCGCCGTCGGATCGCGTTGCCATCTCCGCTCGGAAATCGGCAACCGTGATCGTCCTGCCCGCCACCCTTGCCAGCACGGCACTCTCGCCGCCTCCGTCATCGGCCCTCGCGGTCTCCACCGCCGGGGCGCCCGTGCCGAGCAGCACCAGAGCTGCCGTCAGCTTCGGCAGCCAGGCTCTCAACGAGATCCTGCGCGGTCGGTGATCTGCCCGAGGGTGCTTCATCGCGGCCCTTCTCTCCCGTGCTCAGGCTGACGCAGCGGCGGCAGTTCGGCGCCACGCGACCACCTGAAATGCTCGTAGCGATGGTTCCCCCGGCTGGATGCATCACGCCCGTCGAGGACGCCGAGGACGAGGCCGTGGATGCGCGCCGCGATGTCGAGTCCGGCGAGCTCGGCCGCCGGACGGCCGTCGATCCACATCCGGAAGCCGCCGCCGCCGTCGTCTCCGGCGGACCACCAAAGCACCTCGATCCAATGGCTGCCGGCGCTCAAGGCGTGCCAGTCGGAGGCGACCGCGGCCCGGTCGTCCGCGGCCGTCGCGCGCAGCTCGTATCCGCCCGCGAGGAAGCCCAGCTCGAGGGTGAACAGGGCCAGTCCGTGGCGGTCGATTCCGGCCGCGATGGTATGGGCGGCGCCCTCGTCCATCTCGGTGTCCATGGTGTCGAAGCGGAAACGCGCGCGCAGCCGGTCGGCGCCGGACTCGATCGCAGCCGCGTTCCACAGCTCGACCGGCTCGTTCTCGATCGCGAGCTCGAAGCTCTTGGACTGCTCGTCCGACCACGCCGAAGTGTCCCCGAGCTCGAAGCCGTCGCTGAAGATCGCGTCATCGACGATCGGATCGCTGTCGGTTGCTTCGTTGTCGGAAAGGTCGGGGTCCTCGCCGGCCGCGGCCGGGGCGACCGCAGCGGTGTTGACGAGATCTCCCGTTGCCGCCGGGTCCACGGTGCCGCTGACGGTGTAGACCACGCTGGTGCCGGCCGGCAGGTCGGCGGAGTCGTCGATCGCCGCCAGCGCGCCGCCAAGGCCGCAGCTGCCCGGGGCCTCGGCCTCGCATGACCACTCGGGATCGAGGATCGCCGCCGGGAACGTGTCGGTCACTCGAACCCCGGTGGTGTCGCTCGGTCCGTAGTTGGTCGCGGTGATGATCCAGGTCACCTCCGAACCGGTGAACACCTGGTCGACGTTGTTGGTCTTGGTGATTGCGAGATCGCTGAGCGTCACCACCTGATCCACGTCGGTTGCCTGGTTGTTGCTCAGGTTGGGATCGGTGTCGGCAACCGACGGGGCGACGGCGGCGGTGTTGCTCAACACTCCGCTCGCCGTCTGGTCGAGGGTGCCGACCACTGTGTAGACGACGCTGGTTCCAGGCGGCAGATCGGCCCGGTCGTCGATTCCCACGGCCACCCCTCCCCCACCGCACACCGCCCCCGATCCGGCGGCGCACGACCAGGAGGTGTCCACCAGCTCCGCGGGGAACACGTCCGTCACGTCGACCTGCGACGCGAAGCTCGGGCCGAGGTTGGTGACCGTGACCACGTAGGTCAGCGTCCCGCCCCGCGCCGCCACGTCGGTGCCGTCGCTCTTGGTCACCGCGAGGTCGGTGATGGTCACCACACCGTCGACGTCGGTGCTCGAGTTGTCCGCGAGGTTGGGATCGCTCGCCGGCGGCGGCTCGGAGGTCACCGACGCGGTGTTGCTGATGTCCCCGCTGGCCCTGGGGTGGACGGTCGCGGTCACGGTGTACTTCAGCGATCCACCCGCCGCGAGTGCGATCACATCGGCGATGTCGCCGCTCCCCGCCGCGGTGCACGCGCCGCCGGTCGCGGCGCAGGTCCACTCGATCGACCCGTCGACGTAGCCTCCGGTTCCCAGTGTGAAGATGTCGGTCACCGCGGCGCCGATCGAATCGCTCGGGCCCGCGTTGGCGACCGTGATGGTGTAGGTGGTCTCGAGGCCCTTGACCGA
Organism: uncultured Thermoanaerobaculia bacterium; assembly: GCA_964565045.1. Taxonomy (GTDB): domain Bacteria; phylum Acidobacteriota; class Thermoanaerobaculia; order Thermoanaerobaculales; family Sulfomarinibacteraceae; genus Sulfomarinibacter. The sequence goes on along the minus strand of CAZMED010000006.1, from coordinate 16,965 downwards.
GGTCAGCTGGTTGTTGGTCTTGACGATGGACAGCTGCGATACCGGGGTCAGAATCGACGGCTCGCCGTCGTCGCTGTCCTGATTGTTGTCGGGGTCCCCGCCGTCGGGTTCCGGGACGTCCGGCGGACCGACGACCGACGCGACGTTGATCAGATCGCCGCGCGCGCTCGGGTGCAGCAGACCCGAAATGGTGTAGGTCACGGAGGAGCCTGCCGTGAGCACGACGGTGTCGACGATCGCGCCCTCACCCGAGGACGTACACCCGGAGATCGGGCTGCGCCCGAGAACCGCGATCGCGCTGCCGATGGCGCTGGCGGCGTACAGGTGCTCGCCGTCGTCGGAGAACACCGCGAAGATCGTGCCGTCGAGGCCGTCGACAACCGCGGGCGAACCGCTTTGGACGGTCTCGTCGCCGTCGGCGATCGTCTGGAGTTGCGTCAGGCGCCCGAAGCCCGGGCCGCCGTTGACGGTGTCGCGCCGGAAGACCTTCAACGCGTCGTCGTTGCGCGACGCCACCACGACCACGGCACCGTCGGGGCTCACGGTCACCGAGCTGGCGCCGTCCAGGGTCGTCGCGCCCGCGAGGCCGTCGGCGAAGATCTGGACCGCCGCCAGCCTGCCGAAGCTCTCGCTGTCGGCGTCCGCATCGCGCTCGAAGACCGTGAGCGAGTCGTCCGCCAGGCCGGTGACGTAGAGGTGCTGGCCGCCCGGGCCGAAGGCCAGCCCACTCGGGTGGTCGAGCCCGTTGCTGATCGTGGCGCCCGGCACCGGAGTCGAGGCGCCGTCGTCCTTGAGGATCTGGAGCTTCGCGAGCCGCCCGTCGAACCCGCGTTCGAAGACCGCGATCGAGTCGGCCAGGGAGCTCGCCACGAGAACATGCGCGCCGTCCGGGCTCACGGCCACCTTCGACGCGCCGTTGAGGACGCCGAGCGGCAGCTCGCCGAAGCCGTCCTTCTGACGCTCGATCCACGTCAGACCACCGAATTCATCAGCGTCGGCGTTGGTCACGCGGCTGAACACCGCCACCGCGTCGGCCTCCTCGCCCGTGACGTAGAGGGTGCTTCCGTCGGGTGCGAGCGCCAGCGACGACGCCCCGTCGAGGCCGAAAACTCCGCCCTCGCCGTTTCTGACCGCGCCCTCGTAGACCAGGGTCCCGAAGTCCGGATCCTCGGGATCGAGGATGCGGCGGAACACGACCACCGAGTCGTCGATGCGGCCGCTGACGTAGACGTGCGCGTCGTCGGGGCTCACCACCACCGAGCTCGCACCGGCCAGCCCCGCGACCACCGTGCCGTCGCTCGGATCGCCGTTGGCGAGGGAGCCGAGGAATGTCAGCTGCCCGAAGTCCGCCCCGCCGCTCTGGTGCTGCCTCTCGAAGAACGCGACCGCGCCGGGGTTCCGGCTCGCCGCGTAGATGTGGCGACCATCGTGACTGAGCGCCACGGCGACGACCTCGTCGAGCCCGTCGATCGCCTCACCCACCGTGTCGCCCTGGCGCAGCGCCTGCAGGAACTGCAGCGAGGTGTCGGCACGGCACAGCCACTGCAGGCTGTCCGCCACGAATCCGGCAGTCGTCCCGACGCCGAACAACGGCGGGTTGTCGGTTACGGTGACCCCGGCCACGTCGCTCGGACCGTCGTTGCGCACCGTGACCCTGTAATCGACCCCGAGTCCCGGCACCACGTCCGGCACCAGCCGCACCTTCTCGACCGCGAGATCGGCAAAGGGCACGAGCTCGTCCTCGGCGGTGTCGAGGTTGTCGTCCGGGTTCGGGTCCCTGGCCGACGAAGCGCCGTCCGCGCGCGCCGTGTTGACGAGTGTTCCGAGCGCCCCGCTGTCGATGCGGCCGACCGCCAGGTAGGTGACGCTGCCGCCGTCGATGATCGAGGCGAGATCGCGGATGTCGCCGCTTCCCTCAACCGTGCACCTCGAACCGGTGAGACGGTCGAAAACCGCCACCGCATCGTCGACCGGCCCGGCAGCATACAGGTGCTTGGCCTCCGGGCTCAGGGCGATCGAGGACGCTCCCGCGAGGCCGTCGACCCCCATCTCACCGTCGAGCGCCGCGCCGACCTCTCTGAGGTCGCCGCTGGTCGTGTCCCGCGACATCACCACGATGCCGTCGCTGACGCCGTTGACCGCGACGTAGACCTCGAGGTCCCCCGCCGCCACCTCGACGGCGGTCGGCGTTCCGGCGCCCCCGAGCACCGGCTGCGAGCCCATGAACTCGAGCTCACCGGTGGTCGTATCGCGCCGCAGGTGGGTGACGGCCGCGGAGCCGTCGGCCGCCGCGTACAGGTCGCGGCCCGAGAACGTCAGTGCGATCGCGCGCACGCCGACCAATCCGGTGACCGGGCCCTCCGCCGACGCATCACCCTCGGCGACGGAACCCAGGTAGTCGAGCGTGCCGGTCGCGGCGTCGCACTCGAAAACGGCGATCCCGTCGGATCCGCTGCCGGCGACGTAGAGGTGGCGTCCGTCGGCGCTGAGCACCAGGTCCGCCGGGGCTGAAAGCCCGTCCACCGTCGCCGTACCGTGGACGTCGCCCTGACGCACGACCTCCACGAACGTCAGCTCGCCGGACGCGCCGCTGCGGTCGAACACCGCCACCGCGTCGTCGAGACCGCCGATCGCGTAGAGGTGGGCCCCGTTGCCGCTGACCACCAGGTCGCGCACCCCGCCGAGACCGTCGACGCCGCCGACGCCGTCCTGGACGAGACCGGCGTAGGACAGCTCGCCCGAGGTCGCGTCGCGTTCGAAGATCGCGATCGAGTCGGAGACCGGGCTCGAGGCGTACAGGTGGCCGCCGGCCGGGCTCAGCGCCATCGCGCGCACGCCCTGCAGGCCGTCGACCACGAGGGGCTCCTCGGCCGAGCCCTGATCATCACCGTCAAAGATCTCGTTGATCAGATCGAGCTGACCCGGCCCCGCCGAGCGGCGGAACACCGCGATCGCGTCGTCGCCCGTACCGGCGGCGTAGACGTGGCGGCCGTCGGGCGACACCACCACGAAGGAGGCCCCGGACAGCGCCTCGACGCCATCCTCGCCGTCGCGCTCGATCTCCACCACCCCGAGGAGGCCTGGAATCGGGTCCGCGAAGCAGCTCCACTCGACGTCGGTCACGGCGTCCGGGAACGGATCGGAGACCGCGACGCGCGCGACGTCGCTCGGCCCCGCGTTCGCGACCCTGATCCAATAGGCGGCCTCGGCTCCCGGGATCAGCTCACCGGTATCGGCCGCTTCGCAGACCGCGCGATCGTCCTGACCCATCAACTGGCCGTCCCCGCGGACACAGCTGATCTTCGTCACTCCGAGGTCGGCGGCCGCACCGAGACCGGTGTCGCCGTCGGTCGCGCTGTTGTTGGTCTGGTCGGGGTCGAGCACACCGGTCGGCACCGCCACCGTGGCGGTGTTGACGAGCACGCCGGCGGCGTCGGGACGGATCGTCCCGGTCGCCTCGATCTCGACGGTGACGCCCGGTGGCAGTCCCAGCCGGAGGTCGATGTCGCCGGTGCCCGAGGGCGAACCGCACACCGAGAAGCTCGGCGGGGTGAGCCCCGGATTGAGATTGGTGCAGGTCCAGGAGATGCCGGTGATCTCGACCGGCAGTGAGTCCACCACCCGGGCCCCGCCGCCGGCGCCGAAGTCGTCGTCGACCTGGCTCGGCCCGTGGTTGGTGACGGTGATCACGTAGGTGATCGGGTCGCCGGGCGCCGCGCCGCCGCCGCCGTCGGTCACCGCCTCGACGAAGGCCAACTCGGGCAGGGCGAGCGTCCTTTCGAAGGACACGAGGCTGTCGTCGAGCCTTCCGCCCGCGAACAGGTGTCCGTCGCTCAGCGCCAGCGAGCCGACGCCGCCCAGGCCCTCGACCTCGGGCGGGTCGTCGTTGCCGACCGCGGTCAGGAACTCGAGCGAGCCGTCCGTGAGGCGCTCGAAGACCGCGACCGCGCTGTCGCCCGACCCGGCGACGTAGAGACGATCCCCGTCGCCGCTGGCGACGATCGCCGACGCACCCGCCAGCCCGCGAACGGTCGCCGACGCGTGCTCGTCGCCGTCGCGAACCACCTGGGCGATCCCGGTCAGCAGGCCGGTGCCGGCGTCGCGCTCGAGCACGACCACGGTGCCGCTGGTCTCGCCGACCGCGTACAGCCGGTTCCCCACCACGACGAGGTCGCGGACCCTGCTCAGCCCGTCGACCGCGGCGCCGCCGAGCGTGTCGCCCTGGCGTACCACCTGCTTGAAGGACAGCAGCTCGCTGACGGAGTCGAGCTCGAAGACCGCGATCGCCGACTCGGCGGTCCCCGCCACGTACACCGTCTCGCCGTCCGCGGCCACCGCCACCGCCCGGGCGCCTCCGAGGCCCTCAACGGTCTCGGAGTCCTGGGTGTCGCCGTTCGCGACCACCTGGTTGAGCACCAGGGCCCCGACCGACGCGCTCTCCGGGTCGTCCTCACGATTGAACACCGCCAGCGAGTTCTCGCTGGTACCGACCGCGAACAGCTGCGAGCCGTCGGGGCTCAGGGCGAGGCCCGAGACTCCGAGGATCCCGATCACGCCGCCCTGATTGTTGATGGCGGTGGCCAGCAGCGACAAACGGCCGGTGGCGTCGTCCCGCTGGAAGATCACGATCGCGTTGTCCTCGCCGCCGGCCGCATACACGTTGAGGCCATCACCGCTGACGATGACGTCGGCCGCTCCGTTGAGGCCGTCGACGCCGTCGAGGTTGTCCTTGAACGACTCCAGGAACGCGAGTCCGCCGCTGCCGTCGTGCGCGAACGCGGCCAGCGCGCTGTCCTCGCGGCCCACCGCATAGATCGACCGGCCGTCGGCGCTCGCAGCCACCGCCGCCACCCCGTCAAGACCGTCGACGGTGATCAGGCTGTCGGTCTTGGTGATCTCCACATCGGCTCGAGGCCGCAGGTCGTCGCTGTCGGAATCGGAGTTGTCGTCGGGATCCGGGTCCACGCCCGGCGGCGCCTCGACCGACGCCGTGTTGGTCAGCCGCCCGCCGGCCAGCTCTCCGGCCAGACCCGGCCGGACCGTACCGGTGATCTCGAAGATGATCCGGGCGCCCGCCGCGACGTCGACGTAGACGTCGAGACTGCCGGTCCCCGAGGTGTTGCCGCACTGGGTGTCGGCGGCGCGCCGGAACACCGCGATCTCGGCGTCGCCCTGACCCGCAACGTAGACGCCGCGGCCGTCACCGGCCACGGCGACATCCACGGCGCCGCGGAGACCGTCGACGCCCCCGAAGCCGTCCCGCTTGAGCTCGACGAACCCGAGGCGACCGAAGGCGGAGCTGGCCGGGTCATAGTCGCGGGCGAACACCGCCAGCGAAGAGTCGACCCGCCCGGTGACGTAGACATTGACGCCGTCGGCACTCAGCGCGATCGCTCGGGCGCCGCCGAGCCCCGCCACCCCGTCCTCGTCATCGACCAGGGTCTGGCGCAGGGCGAGATCGCCGGTCGCCGGGTTGCGGGTGAAGACGACCACCGAGCTCTCGGTTTCGCTGACCACGTACACGTGGTCGCCGCCGTCGACGCCGCCGGGGCCGTCCGGGTCGGGCGCCACGACCACCGCGCTGGCGCCGGCGAGCTCCGGGATCAGCGCCGCGTTGCGCTCGTCCTCCCAGCTGAGGACGCCGCCGGCGAGGCTCGTGAACCAGGCCACGGCGCCGTCACTGGCGCCGGTCACGTACACATTCCGCCCGTCAGGGCTGACCGCGACGCCTCGCGCCCCGCCGAGGCCCGAGATCGTCTTGCCGGGCGTCTCGGGGTCGTCGTCCTCGCCGTTGGCCTCGATTTCGACGAACACCAGGTCGCCGCCGGGAAGCTGCTCGAAGACCACCAGGGCGTCCCCGTTGGCCGAGGCGACATAGAGGTAGGGCTCGACCGGGTTGACGGCCACGGCGACCGGCTGGTCGAGACCCGCGGTCGCGACATCGGCTTCAGTCAGGGTGCCGTAGGCGGGGTCGCCGGCGTCGGTGACCCGCTCGAAGACGATCAGGGCATCCGCCACCTGGCCGGTGACGTAGACCCAACGGTCATCGGGGCTGACCGCGACTGCGCTCGGTCCGTCGAGTGCGGCGACGTCGGCGCCTGTGAACCTCTGCAACGGGGTCAGCGATCCGTCCAGAAGGTCGCGCTCGAACACCGTGACGGCGTCGTCGGTCAGGCTCGTCGCGTACAGGTGGCGTCCGTCTCTCGAGACAGCCACACCCGAAGGGCTGGCCAGGGAGGCCAGTCCGAGCGCGCCGTCGGCCACCACCTCGGTGAAGTCGAGGCGGCCGGTCGGGACCGCACGGCAGGTCCAGTCCGCGATCGGCTGGCCGTCGCCGTCGAGCTCGAAGAGCCCGCTCAGGTCGTCGAGCACCCGCACGCCGGTCGCGTTGCTCGGCCCGTCGTTGTCGACCACCACCGTGTAGGTGATCTCCTCGCCGGGGACCACCGTGGTCCTGGAGTTGGTCTTGGCGAGCCGGAGGTCGCCGCTCGGGTCGAGGGTGTCGGAGTCGACGCTGCAGTTGTTGTCGGAACCGTCCTCCGGGCACTCGTAGGGGCCGGTGGCCGGGGACCCGGTGTCGGGGTCGGTGCCGCCGATCGGGTCACTCGCATTGGTCGTGACACAGAGACCGGTCGCCGGGTCGAGGCTGCAGGGCAGCACGAACGCGGCGTTGGTCAACGTGCCCGTGGCCGATGGATCGATCACGCCGGACACGGTGTAGGTGACGGTCCCGCCGGCCGCGATGTCGATCGCGTCCCGGATCGAGCCGGTTCCCGAGGCCGAGCAGCTCGAGCTCCGGTTGCGGAAGAAGAAGGCGATCGCGCTGTCGCCGAGGCCGGCGAGATAGATGTGGCGGTCGCCGGGGCTCACCGCCACCGCATAGGCCTGGTCGAGCCCGTTGACGCCCTCGATCCCGTCCTTGCGGGCCTCGATGAAGCTCAGCGTGCCGAAGTTCAGGTTGGTCGGGTCCTCGTTGCGCGAGAAGACCGCCAGCGCGCCTTCGAACTCGGCGGCGACGTACACACGCGACCCGTCACCGCTCACCGCCACGCCGCGCGCGCCCCCGAGGCCGTCCACGGTGCCGACGATCTCGCCGCCGGCGAAAATCGGGTCGCCGTCGCGCAGCACCTGCAGGAAGTCGAGGCTGCCGAAGTTCGGGTTCGGGTCCGCCGGCGGCGCGCCCTGGAAGGTGTCGCGCCCGAAGACGGCGATCGCATTGTCGAAGCTGCTCGCCACATAGACGTGCTCGCGGTCGCCGCTGATCGCGATGCCGAGCGGCCGGTCGAGGCCCTCGACACCGTTCTGGCCGTCGCGCCACACGTCGAGGAAGGTCAGCGCACCGGTGGACGGGTCGCGTGCGAACGCGACCAGCGAGTCCTCGAAAGAGCCCACCGCGTAGAGGTTGTTCGGGGTGATCGCGAGGTCCGCGACCCCCTGCAGTCCCTCCACCGCCTCGGTGCCGGCGCCCGCGTCGGCGGGCCCGTTGAGCTTCGCGCCGACGAACTCGTGCACGCCTCCGGAGCGACGCGCGAAGATCGCGATCCCGGCGTCGAAGGGCCCGGCTGCATAGATGTACTGGTTGCTGACCGCGAGGCCGAGGGCGCCGAAGAGGCCGTCGACCTCGACCGCACCGAGCACCGGATCAGACGCGAACGCATCGTCGTCCTGGAAGACCGCCAACCGCGTCAAGCGGCCGAAGTTCGTCTGATCGAACGGGTCGTTCCCCCTCCGGAACACGACCAGCGCGCTCTCGTCGCGACTGGTGACGTAGACGAAGAGCCCGTCGGGGCTGACCGCGACCTTGGAGGCCCCGAGCAGGCCGTCGACCAGCGTCGCGCCGGGAAGGGCGTTGGACGAGTCGTCGTCCTGCAGGACCTCGAGAAAGGTCAGCCTGCCGAAGTCGGGGTCGGCCGGATCGACGTTGCGCTCGAAGATCGCCACCGAGTCGTCGGCGAGGCCGGTGGCGTAGACATGGGTGCCGACGATCGGCGAGGTGACGACCGAGGTCGCGCTGCCGAGGCCGCGCACGGTCTCCGAGCCCTGGATGTCGCCGTCGAAGACTGCGTCGACGAAGCTGAAGGAAGGCGGCGAGCCCTGTCGGGCGAAGGCCGCGATCGTACCGAACTGGGCGCCGAACCCATACACGGTCTGGCCGTCCTTGCTGATGGCCACACCACGCACGCCGCCGAGCCCGTTGACCACGGCGACCTCGCTGCCCGGCACCGGGTCGCCGTTGGCGACGGTCCCGTCGAAGGTGAGCCCGCCGGTGACCGTGCTGCGCCGGAAGACCGCGATCGCGTTCCCGTTCTCCACCGCCGCGTAGACGTGCTGGCCGTCGGGCGCCAGCGGCGGGCCGGCCGGCGCCACCACCACCGAGCGCACGCCGTCGAGCAGGTTGGAGCCCAGCGAGACCTCGTCGAGGTCGGCCTGGTGCCCGAGAGCACCGGTCGCGGAATCGCGGGAGAAGAAGCTCACGGCATCGTCGTCCGCCGACGCCGTGTAGGCGTGGGCGCCGTCCGGGCTGACCGCGATCGAGCTCACGCCGGCGAGCTTCTCGACGCCCGGGGTCACGCCGTCCTGGATGAAAGACTCCGGAGTCAGGCGACCGATGGCGTCGCGGCTGAAGACCGCCACCGCTCCGTCGGTCGCGGCGGCAACGTAGAGGTGCCCGCCGTCCGGGCTCACCTCGAGATCGGCCATCCCGTCGAGGACATCCGTCGGACCGCCGGCGCCGGCCGGGTCATCGTTGGCAAAGGACTCCACGGCCACCAGCTGGCCGCTGACGTCGTTGCGCGAGAACACCACCAGGGTCTTGTCCCCGGTGCTGCCTGCGGCGTAGACGCTCTCCCCCTGCGGGTCGATGGCGAGCGCCCGCACGCCGTCGAGACCGGCGACCGTGGTGGCACCGGCAATGGCGTTCGCCGCGTTGGCCGCCGGACCCTGCAGGGCCTGGATCAGCGACAGCGTGCCGAAGTCGGCGCTGGCGGCGTTGCGGTCGCGGGCGAAGACCAGCACCGCGCCGTCGCCGTGGCCCGCCACGTAGACGTGCTTGCCGTCCGGACTGACGACCACCGAGGTCGCGCCCGAGAGCCCGTTGAGACCGCTCACCCCATCCTCGAGCACCTGGATCGGCGTCGGATCGAGGTTGCCGAAATCCACGCCTTCGGTGAGGACCCGGGTCAAGACGACGAGCGCGTCTCCGTCGCCCATCGCGGCGTAGAGGTGGACGTCGTCCGGGCTCAAGGCCACCTCGCCGGCGCCGATGATCCCGCTCTGGCCGACGGCGTCGAGGAAACGCAGCGCGCCCGAGATCGGCGGCTCCGCCGAGCAGGTCCAGCTCGCGTCGAGGATCTGGGGCGGCACCGGGTCGAGCACGGTGACGCCGAAGAGGTCCTCGGGACCGTTGTTGGAGACCGTGATCGCGTACGTGATCTCCTCACCGGGCACCGCGACGAGCGTGCCGTCGCTCTTGGTAACGGCGAGATCGCCCTCGGCCACCAGCACCAGCTGGTTGGTGAACCGATCGTTGGACGCGTTGGGGTCGACGGTTCCGATCGGCGGCTCCACCGACACCTCGTTGGTCAGCACCGGCGGCGGGTCGGCATCGAGCTCGCCCTCGGCGCTGATGGTCACGCTCTCGCCCGCCGCCAGGTCGACCTGCAGGCCGAGGATGTCGCCGTCGCCTGAACCGGGCGGCGTGCACGCACTGAGAGGGTCGCAGCTCCACGTCAGGGTCGACGGCGGCCCCGGGTCCTTGACGATGCCCGCCGGGAAGGTGTCCTGGACAACCGCGTCGACGACGTCGCTGGGTCCGTTGTTGGTGACGACGATGGTGTAGAGAACGCGGGCCGTGCCGCCGGTCGAGGGCTGGTCGGGACCGTCGGCAAAGCCCAGGAAGTAGAATGCGAGCGGGTCCGCAGAAACCGGCGAGTAGATGAAGTCGCCGGTCTCGAAGGTCCCCGTGACGTTCGACAGCACGAGCAGGCCCGGCCGGACCTCCGCGATCGTGCCGAATCCCGGTCGGTCGAAGTTGTAGAGCGCAGCGCCGATTTTCGGGGTTCCATAGTACGGCGTGAAGGCCAGCTCGCGCAGCGAGAGCGGGTCCACCGGCAGGAAGCGGCCGTCCTTGACCACCGCCAGATCGGCGGTCGGCACGATGCGCGTGAAGGCCTCGGCGGCGTCGTTGCCGATCGTGGGGTCGCCGTACCTTCCGGCGGCATCGAGCGTGACCGAAGCCGTGTTGGCGATACAGCTCGCGGCCGGGCCTCCGTCCGGGCAGTCGACCAGGTCGCCGGTCAGGGACGCGGCGTCGGCGCGGACCCGGGCCGTGACCCTGAAGGTCAGCCTGGCGGTCGGGGCGGCGGAGAGATCGAAGGTCCGGGTGCCGATGTCGGTGTTGACCACCGGGCTCGAGGAGCTCCCGGTGCCCGCGGGGCAGACCGCGCCGCCGGCCGCCTGGCAGTACCACTCGTAGGACGAGAAGAACTGCGTCGGCAGGGTGTCGGTGAGGGCGATGTCGAGGAGCGGGGTCGGGGTGGTCGGCTGGGGACCGATGTTGCGGACCACGATCTCGTAGACCAGCGGGACCGTCTGGTCGCCGGGCACGATGGTCGGGCTCGCCGTCTTGGTGACGCTGATGTCGGCGATCAGATCCACGGCGTCGAGGTCGAGGGCGCAGTTGTTGTCGGTTGCCGGGTTGTTGGCACAGACATACGGCGGCGTCGGCTGGCTCGCAGGCAACGGATCGGTCACGCCCGCGGGTGCGACCACGTACGCGGTGTTGGAGAGCTCGTCCGCAGGCGGCGCCTCGATCACGCGCGCGGAGATGCTGACGACCACCCGGCCGCCCGCCTCGACGTCGATCGTCTCATCGACGTCGACGTCGGGGCCGAGCTCGACGATCGTCGGCGTGTCGCCGGTGCAGCCCGCATCCGGCCGCACCACCAGCGACGTGACCGCCGAAGCCGCGGCGAACGAGACTCCGCCGACGTGGGCGGCCCTGCCGTCGGGCGCGAGCACGAGACCGGAGGCCAGGCGAAGGCCGTCAAAGGTGTCGGTACCGCCCTCGTCCTGGCTGCTGAACACGGCCACCGTCTCGAGCGTTCCGGTCGTGGCGTCGCGGGAAAACGTCGTCACGGAGCCGGCCGCACTCCTGCCGGTCGCCAGCACGCGACTGCCGTCGGAGCTCACTCGGACGGTGTCGGCAACCAGCACGGTCGCCGCGGTGTCGAAGGCGATCGGCGTCAGATCGGACGCCACGAAGCCATACACGAGATCATCGCCGCTCGATGCCACGTACACGTGGCTGCCGTCCGGCGAAACCGCCAGCGACCGCGGAGAGGACATCCCGGCGGTGTACGCGACATACGTCAAGGTGCCGTCGGCCGGGTCCCGGTCGAACGCCAGGATCGAGTTGTCGATTTCCGAGACCACGAAGACCCGCAGGCCGTCGGGGCTGACGGCTGCGGCGCGGACGCCGTCGAGGTTGCCGACGGCGCCGTCGGTGAGGGTCTGCACCAGCGTCAGCGCGCCGGTTGCCGGGTTGCGATCGAGCACGACGACGCTGTTTGCCGCCGAGGCAGCGACATAAAGGTTGCGCCCGTCCGGGCTGACGGCGAGGCCGAGCGCGCCGTCGATGCCGCCGATGCTCGAGACCGGCGCCGACAGCTCGCCGTAGGTCCCGCTCATGAAGGCGGCGTCGCGGGTAAACACCACGACGTCGTCATCGGTCGACCCGGTCACGTACACGTGGCGCCCGTCCGGACTCACCACCGCATCGCTGCCGCCCGTGAGGCCGGAGAGACCGGACTGCGACTGCAGCAGTGCCAGGCCCCCGTCGGCCTCGCGGTTGAACGCCACCACCGAGTTGATGCCCGAGCCGACGGCGTAGACGTGGGCCCCGTCGGGGCTCATGGCGAGCGCGGCCGAGCTGTTGAGGTTGGTGTCGCCGTCGAGCTCGAGGTAGTCGAGGACCGGGGCCGGACCGCAGGCTCCCTCCGTCCGGAGCGGAAAGAGGAAGGCCTCGGGCAGGTTGTCGGTGAGCGCGGCGCCGGTGACGTCGCTGGGGCCGAGGTTGGTGACCTCGATGGACCAGGTGAAGGCGTCGCCTGGAGACACCGCGGTGACACCGTTGCTCTTCGTGATCGCGAGGTCGGCCACCGGAGTCAACGTCGCGCTGTCGGACGCCGTGTCGTTGCCGGTGTTGACATCGACGGTCGCTGCGGCGTCCGTGCTGACGCTCAGGTCCAGGGTCCCGGTCAGGCCGGGGTCGACGAGGCCGCGCACGGTGGCGGTCACCGTCGACCCGTCGGTGAGCGCGAGGTCGCGCCACTGCGGCGACGGGGCTCCGGGAAGCAGGAAGCCCGCGTCGGTCGTCACGACGGGGCCGAGCAATCCGTCGGCGACGGCCCCGGCAAGCTCGATCTCGGTGACCGTGCCCGGTCCGCTCTTGGAGACCTCCACCTGGTACTCGATCGCGGTGCCCGGAACGGCGGCCGCCGGGAAGCCGACCAGAACCACCGAGAGGTCGATGCCGATGGTGATCGTGAGCTCCCCGGACGTGCCCGTGTTTCCTGCGAGGTCGGTCGAGGTGACGCTGACCTGGTGGGGCCCCAGCGACAGCGCATTTCCAGCCGACACCGTGAAATCGTAGTTGCCGCTGCCGCCGGCGGTGCCGGTCTCGAGGCTGACGGAGTCGACCACGAGTTCGACCGCCGAGCCGTTCTCGGCGCCGGTGCCGGTGAACTGCGGCGTGTCGTCGGTCGTCAGGTTGTCGGTGGTGGAGCTGCCGGTGTCGCTCGCCGCGGCGAGGTCGGGCACCGACGGCGTCGGGGCCGTGGTGTCGATGGTGACCGAGAGTGCAGGGGACGGCGGGCTCTCAGTGCCCACGCCGTTGACCGCGACTGCCGTGATCGAGTACGTGGCGTCGGTCAGGGCGATGCTGGTGATCGAAAAGCCGCCCGTACCGTCGGCGGTGGTCGAGCCCAGAAGCGTGGTCCCAGCAGCGTAGAGCCTGACGAGCTCGCCGGCGACCGCTCCCGTCCCGGAGAAGGTCGGCGTCGTGACGTTGGTGATGTTGTCGGTATCGGACGAGCCGGAGTCGTCGGCCGCGGCGAGATCCGGCGCCGAGGGCGCTGCCGGTACCGAGGTGTCGAGGGTGACCGACAGGCCGGCTGACGGCGGCGAGGTGTTGCCGGCCGCATCGGTGGCGGTGGCGGTGATCGAGTGGTCGCCCGCGGTGGTGAGGCCGGTACCGACGTCGTACGTCCCTCCGGAGGCAGCTCCAGTACCAACCTGTCCGTCGACGCTGCTGATGATGGCGACGGAGCTGCCGGCCTCGGCGGTACCGGTGAAATTCGGCGTCGTATCGCTGGTGATGTTGTCGGTATTGGAGGAGCCCGTGTCCGACGCGGCATCCAAGTCCGGCACCGACGGGGCCGACGGAGCGGCGGTATCGAAATCGACGGTCAAGCTCGAGCTGTCGCCGGAGGAGTCGCGCGCGAAAATGTCATACGATCCGTCGGTCAGCCCGAGCCCGGTGATGTCGGCGGTCGTCAACGACCAGTTGCCCGAGCCGTCGGCGGTCGTCGTTCCCAGCGAGGTCGGAATTGTGCCGTCGGCAAACAACTCCACCGTGTCATCGGCAACTGCACCGCCTCCACTGAAGGTCGGCGTGAGGTCATTCGTGAGGTTGTCGCTGTTCGACGCGCCGGAGTCACTCGCGTCGGCGAGGTCGGGGGTGTCCGGAGCTGCGAGGCCCGCGGTCGCGACGAGGATGATGATCGAGAACCACAGGCCGGCAGATCGCGGAAACCTCATCCGTACGACTCCTCCCCCGGGAGCGGCGCATGCCGCACACAGATGGTGACTGGCGAAGGTGGGCTCTTGAGAATTTCGTGTGCCTCGGATTCTATAGTACCACCTGAATCTGGCACAGCGTCTCGAAATCAGAGGTCGACTCCGCGCTCGAAACGCAGCCGATCCTCGGCAACGCCGCCTGTGTCTTCGACATCGAGTTGGTGGCGGCGCCGCGGTCTCGCCACCTGCTCGCTGGGTCGGTCGCTGCCTCGGTCGCTGCCCTCCGAAACTGCCTCTACCACTGCGTTCTGCCGCTGTCGCGTACAATCTCCTGCGTGGCGAGGTTTCACTTCAGGTGCATCGAGTGCGGCGAGGTCTACCGGGAGGACCCCACGCTCATGGTGTGTCCGGTGTGCCACGGCCGCCAGGAGCCGGGCGGAAGCATCCGGGGCGCGCTCGAGGTGGTCCTCAAGTCGCTGCCTTCGAGCTGGCCCCACTTCCGCGCCTCGGATGCCGAGTTCCTGCACGCCTTCCTGCCGATCGGCGACGTGGCCTTCCTGCCCCCGCTGCCGGTCGGCGACACCCCGCTGCTCGAGGCGCCGCGGCTGCGGCACGAGCTGGGCATGCCGAGCCTGTGGCTCAAGGACGACACCCGCAACCCGTCGGGCTCGACCAAGGACCGCGCCTCGCTGCTGGTGGTGGCCAAGGCCGTCGAGTACGGCTGCGACACCGTTGCCACGGCATCCACAGGCAACGCCGCGACCGCCCTGGCGGCGGTGGCGGCGGCAGCGGGCGTGCGCGCCGTGGTCCTGGTGCCGGCCGCGGCGCCGCCGGCCAAGCTCGCCCAGATGCAGAGCTACGGGGCCACGGTGGTGCCCGTGGCAGGATCCTACGACCAGGCGTTCGAGCTCTGCCGGGCGGCCTGCGAGCACTTCGGTTGGTACAACCGCAGCACCGCGCTCAACCCCTTCACCGTCGAGGGCAAGAAGACCGCCGCCCTGGAGATCGCCATCGCGCTCTCCCTCGAAGGGCCGGACGCGGTCGTCGTTCCCACCGGCGACGGAGTGATCCTGGCAGGGCTCGGCAAGGGTTTCCGAGATCTCGAAACCGCGGGCCTGATCGACCACCGCCCGCGCCTGATCGCGGTCCAGCCGACCGGCTCCTCGGCGATCGTCCAGGCCCTGTCGACCGGAAGCTCCGAGGCGGCACCGCAGCCGGGCGCGGCGAGCATCGCCGACAGCCTCACGGTCGAGGCGCCGCGCAACGCGATCGGCTGCCTGGCCGAGATCAGGTCCTCGCACGGCGGCGGCGTCAGCGTCTCAGACGACGCCATCCGCGCCGCGATCCCACGGCTCGCCGGCCTGACCGGGGTGTTCGCCGAGCCGGCGGCCGCCGCCGCCCTGGCGGGCCTCGAGGCCGCGCTCGCCGAGGGCCTGGTCGGCGCCGAGGAGCGCGTCGTGCTCCTGATCACCGGCACCGGGCTCAAGGACATCGCCGCTGCAGCCGAGGCCGTGCCGGCCCTGGAACCCGTCGCGCCGACGCTCGAGGCGATCGAAGAGAGCATTCTCAATTTTTAATTCTCAATTTTTAATTCCCCTCCACCCTCCCGTTCAAATGGGAGGGCGGGTGGAAATCAAGAATTAAAAATTAAGAATTAAGAATTGAGAACTACTTCGGCCCGAGGATCTTGGAAGAGGTTTCGGCGCCGGGCACGACGATCCGCGACATCTCGCGCCGCTGCAGCTCTTTCACCTCCTCGATCATGGCCTCGACCGCGGCCTGAACCGCTTCCGGGAAGCCGGCGATCGCGGCCTCCAGGGTGTCGGCCTCGATCCGAGCCTGGACGGGCAGCGGTCCCATCTGCGACATGAGCTGGGTCTCGCCGAGGAACACCATCGGGCGGGTCAGGTCGCGGCTGCCGTCGGCCGTCACCGGCGTCAGCTGCTTGATCGATCCCACCCGCAGGTCGGTGAAGACCTCTTCGCGATAGAGGTTCTGTTTCTCCAGCTTGATCTCGGACAGCGATTGCAGGTTCTGTTCGTTCATCGTGCCTCCTCGGGTTGATCGGCGGCCGCGGCGGGTCGGCCCGGCGCGGCACCGACGGTTTCTTCTGCGAATTGCATGAGCTCGTTGACGCGCGCCTCGAGCTCGCGGCGCTGCTGCTCCATGACCTCGTCGCCGTTCTCGCCAGAGACCTCGATGGGCTCGCCGACCGCCACCAGAACCCTGGCGAACGGCTTCGGCAGCACGTGGCGGTCCCAGGACGGCAGGCGCCAGGCCCGGCTGGCGGCGAATCCGATCGGCACGATCGGGGCCCCCGCCATGCGTGCGACCATGATGGCGCCCGGCTTGCAGTAACGCCGCGGCCCCTTCGATCCGTCGACGGCGATGCACGGCGACTGCCGGTCGCGGCGGATCGTCGCCACCAGACCGCGCAGCGCCGCCGCACCGCTCCGCCTCGACGATCCGCGCACCGCCTTGCTGCCGAAGCTCGCGAGGATCTGCACCCCGATCTCCCCGTCGACCGACGGGCTGATGAGGAAGGTGATCTTCTGCCCCTCCCCGAGGAGGCGCGCGATGTACCACGAGATCGCCGTCAGGCCCTCGTGCCAGAACGCCAGCACCACGGGCTGGCCCCTGTCGATGGTCTCCCGGAAGCTCGCATCGCCCCTGACCTCGGTGCGGAACAGCATCCACAGCAGCTTCAGGAACAGCACCAGGACCGGCGTCACCACGGCGAGCACCAGCCGGCGCCGCCGCGAGACGGTCCGCTGCGGGCGCGGGGCTCGGCCCCTGGGCGTGTCGGTGGATTCGATATCGCTCATGTGAATCGGCGCCTGCGCCGGCTTCGGCGCACGGACCCTGGGATGGTAGCACGGGCCCGGCGGCGAAGTCGTTGGAACGTTTGGTTCATCCGGAATCGCATGGGATGGAGGCATCGGATACGACCCGCGTCCGAGTCCGCGTCCGAATGACAGCGACAGTAGCCAGGATCGGTCTGCAGTGGCAGTGGCAGTGGCAGTGGCAGTGACAGGGGGCAGCGTCCGTGGCAGCGACCGTGGCAGCGAGCCGGCGGCGCGACCGCGGCATGGCCACCTCCGGGTCGTTCAGGACGGGGGATAGCCGGTGGGGCAGCCGGAGTCAAGGGCAAGCCGGGCCCGGGGCCCG
>CAZMED010000005.1:40151-43260 GCA_964565045.1 uncultured Thermoanaerobaculia bacterium | reverse complement strand
ACCCAGCCGCCGAAGATCATGATGAACATGGCGATCACGGTCACGCACGGCACCGCCAGGATCATGGCCAGGAACTTCGGGACGACGAGGAACTTGATCGGCTTGAGCCCCATCACCTCGAGGGCGTCGATCTCCTCACCGACCTTCATGGTCCCGATCTCGGCGGTGATGGCCGAGCCGCTGCGCCCGGTCATGAGCACGGCGGTCATCAACGGCGCGAGCTCGCGGATGGCCGACACCGCGACCAGGGTCGCGATGAAGCGGTTGGCGCCCCAGCGCTCGAGGGTGTACGAGGACTGCAGGGCGATGATCACGCCGATCAGGAAGCAGATCAGGCCGACGATCGGCAGCGAGCGCACGCCGTACTCGACGAAGTGCTCGACCGCGCTGCGCACGCGCAGCCCCCTGCCGCGCACCGGCGCGACCACCAGCCAGCGCAAGGTGTCGACGATCAGGACCGACACCCGGGTCGCCGCCGCGACCTGACTCAGGGTCCACCGCCCCACCGCGCCGACCAGGTTCGTCATGAGGCCTCGCGGATCTCGAACACGCTGTCGAGGCGCGTCAGCTCGAGCACCTTGGTCACCGCCCGCGACGGCCCCACCAGGACGAAGGCCTTGTCGAGCTCGCGCGCCCGCTTGAAGCCCTCGACCAGCGTCGCGACACCCGACGAGTCCATGTACTCGACCCCCCCGAGGTCGAGCTCGACGCCGACCGGGGCCTCCGGAACGGCGTCCATGATGGCGCTGCGGAGGTCGGGCGAGGTGTAGAGGTCCACCTCGCCGCGCACCGTGATGCGGGTGCTGCCGCCGTTGCCGCGGCTGTCGATTTCAAGGCTCATGCGCCGGTCCTCACTCCCCGATCCTCGTGCGCAGGATCACGCGGTTTCCGGTCTCGCCCTCCGGGCACAAGACCACCTCGTCGAAGGTGCGGTGCATCAACTGCACCCCCAGCCCGCCGGGCCGCAGCTCGCCGGGATCGGGCGCCTCGAGCGGCCGCTGCTCGAAGACCGACGGCGGGCACGGCACGCCGTGGTCCGAAAGGCACACCTCGAGAACGCCGGGGACGGTCCTCATGACCAGCTCCAGGCTGCGGTGGCAATCGCCGCGGTACGAGTGGCGGATGGCGTTGGCACAGCCCTCGTCGATCGCGAGCACCAGCTCCTCCGCCTTCTCGGCCCCCACCCCCCGCGCCTCGAGCCACGAACGCACCAGGCTCCGAACGCAGCCCAGAAGGCGCGGGTCGGAGCGGACCTCGAGCCGCAGGTCGTCATCCATCGCCGAGGTACCTCAGGGCGATCAGCGTGCAGTCGTCGTGCGCGGCCAGGGGCGCACAGAAGCGGTCGACGTCGCCGATCACCGCCTCGATCAGCGCCTGCGGACCGCCGTCGGCCGCCCGCCGCGCCACCGCCAACAGGTTCTCGATGCCGTACTCCTCGGGCTCGCCGCCGTCGGCCGTACCCGTGACCCCGGCCCTGGCCTCGACGATGCCGTCGGTGTACAGCAGCAGCGTGTCGCCAAGCTGAACGGCCGCCGCCTCGTCCTCCCAACCCGCGTCCGCCAGCACTCCGATGGGCGGCCCCGAGGCCTCGAGCACGGTCGCGGCGCCGTCTCGCGAGATGCGCAGCATCGGGTGGTGCCCGGCGTTGGCGCCGAGGAGCCTGCCCGTCTCAAGATCGATCGCGACCGCGGCCATGGTGCAGAAGAGGCCGCGCCGGCTGCGTCCCACGAGCCGTTCGTTGAGCCGGCGCAGAACCTCCGCGGGGGAGGACGCTCCCGGCGCGCTGAGCCGGAACTCCGCCAGGAGCTGCGCCATCGTCAGCGCCGCGGGCACGCCCTTGCCGCTGACGTCGCCGATCAGGATGCCGACCCGGTCGTCGTCGATGCGCACGAAGTCGTAGAAGTCGCCGCCCACGACCCTCGCCGGGCGGGTGCGGCCGTAGACCTCGTAGCGGCGGTCGCCGGTGGCCCAGTCGCTGACCAGGAAGCCCTCCTGGATGGTCCAGGCGGCCTCGATGTCGTGGTCCATGCGCTGCTTGTCGAGCAGTGCCCGGTGGTTGCGCGCGTTCTGCAGCGCCAGCCCGGCGCTGTTGCCGGCGGCGGCGGCGAGCAGCAGGTCGTCCTCGGTGTACTCGTGGTCGGCGATATCGGTGTCGATGTACAGGATGCCGGAGATGTCGTTCTGCGTCCGGATCGGCACGCACAGGATCGAGGTCAGGTTGAGCGCCGCCATGCTGACGCTCGGGTTGACGTCCGGCGCCGCCCGCGCCGACTGGAAGAGCACGTTCTCGCCGTCGCGCAGCACCCGGCGCGCGACCGACTCGCTGATCTCGATTTCGCCGACCCTGGCCGGCCGGGGCTCGCCGTCGCAGATCGTGTGCACCCGGCCGCACACCTCGCACGGCAGCAGCTCCTCGTCGGGCCCGGCGAAGAGCACCGCGCCGCGCTGCGCGTGGATCGCATGCACCGTCGTGCGCAGCACGTTGTCGACCAGCTGGCACGGGTTGAAGTTGGAGGCCATGGCATTCATGATCGTGTACGCGGCCTCGAGGAAGTTCTTCGACAGCGTCGACGGCGCGAGGCTCCGGACCTCGCCCTCGTCGTCGAGCACGGTCCGCAGGAACACCGTCTTGCCGGGGACCGGCGCCTCGTGGTCATCGCCGAGCTCGAACCTGAGCTCGGTCTCCCCGACCCGGATGCGGTCGCCGTCGCGGAGCTCGACGCTGTCGGCACGGACCCCGTTGACCAGGGTCCCGTTGCGACTGCCCAGGTCGCGGCACAGGAAACCCCCGCCGGTGTCGCGGATCTCCAGGTGCTGCCGCGACGCCGCCGAGTCCCGGATCACCAGCGAGCAGTGCTCCCCGCGGCCGACCGTCAGCACCGGCCCCACGGGCACCCGCCGCTGCCTGCGCCCGTCCTCTGCGACAATGAAACCGCGTTGCGTCTGCATCTCCGATGAGTTCGTCCCAGAACCTCGCACGAAGCTAGCTCGACCGGCCCGCTCTTGCAAGCACCACAGCCCGCCGCCCATTCCGCCTTCGCCCCCATTGGCGCTCACATAACCTGAGAGCAGGCCGTTCAAGCCCGAGCCCGAGCCCGTTGCCGTTACC
>CAZMED010000005.1:26804-40051 GCA_964565045.1 uncultured Thermoanaerobaculia bacterium | reverse complement strand
CACATAACCTGAGAGCAGGCCGTTCAAGCCCGAGCCCGAGCCCGTTGCCGTTACCATTACCGATGATCCGGGTTCTTCTCAGAGATCGATCTCGCCAACGGTGTCAGCTCGAAGTCAAAGAACGTGACCCGCTCCCTCCCAGGATGTCCAGAGGATCGGCAACGACAACGGGAACGGGCTCGGGCTCGGGACGGACACGAAGCACCGGCTGAGCCTGGCCGCACCAACCGACCGCTTGCTAACGCGTCGAAGTCAGCGCAAGTGCCCCCGCCTCCCGGTGGGACCTCCCGCGCTTCGCAAACCCGACGGCCTTTCGCTCGTATCTCACCGGCGGGCGGCGCCGGTCGCAAAACCGGACGGCGATCGGAAACCCGCCCACCGGAACCCCCGGGTCCCGGACGACGCGGCCGGCGGAGGTACCATGAAGCAGATCCCGATCGCGTGCGCGCTCGCTGTGGCCCTGAGCCTCAGCGCGCTCGCCGAGACCCCGTCGACCGCGGCGGCCGCGGCCGAGCCGGAGGCAGCAGCTCGGCCGCTCTACGTCGGCTCGGCCGCCTGCAGGGACTGCCACGACGGCGCCGAGCACGGCAACCAGTACGTCATCTGGCTGCGCAGCCGTCACGGCCACGCCTACTGGAGGCTCGCCGCCGACTGGGCGCTGTACCTCGGTCGCCTTCGTCCCAAGTACCAGGACCTCGTGGACCCGGCCGCGGACGACCGCTGCAGGCTCTGCCACGTCACAGGCGCCCGCGACGAGGGCGCCCGGTTCGCCGACTCCTTCCGCGCCGAGGAGGGGGTGGGCTGCGAGAGCTGCCACGGTCCGGGCTCCGACTACACGAGCCCCGAGATCATGGCCGACCGCGAGGCGTTCCTGGCACACGGCGGCCGCCTCCCCGACGAGGCGACCTGCCGCAGCTGCCACCGACGCCCCGAAAACTTCGACTGGGACGGCTGGTGGCCGAAGATCGAGCACCGGCGCCCGCCGGCCCAGGCCCCCGCCGACGCGGGCTAGACGAGCCCCGCTCCCGACTCGGCCCGGACCGCGAACACGGCGCCCGGCAGGTCGACGTGCTCCCGGTAGCGGGCGCCTACGTCGGCAACAAAGCCGTCGCAGCCTGCAGCCGACACCAGGGCAATGGCGCAGCCGCCGAAGCCGGCACCGGTGAGGCGGGCGCCGAAGCACGCGGGATGCCGGCGCGCGAGCCCGGTGACGAGGTCGAGCTCGGCGCTCGAGACCTCGTAGAGGTCGCGCAGGCTGGCGTGCGAGGCGTCCATCAGGTTTCCCGCCGCCTCCAGGTCGCCGTGCGCCAACGCCGCCGCCAGCGCCGCCGGGCGGAGGTTCTCCTCCACCACGTGCCGCGCCCGCCGGTACACGACCTCGTCCAGGCGGTCGCGCTCGGCTTCGAGCAGCTCGAGGTCGACGTCGCGCAGGGCGCGGATCGACGGATCGGCCTCGCGGAGCGCCGCCACCGCGCCCCGGCACGCGGCGCTGCGGTCGTTGTAGGCGCTGCCGGCCAGGGTCCGCGGTGCGCCGGTGTCCATGACCACGACCGCGGCCTCGACGGGAAGGTCGACCCGCGTGGCCTCGAGCGACCGGCAGTCGAGCAGCAGGGCGCAGCCTGCCTCGCCCATCACCGCGGTGAACTGGTCCATGACCCCGCCCTTGACGCCGATGTACTCGCCCTCGGTCCTCTGCCCGAGGAGCGCCATCGCCAGCGGCTGCCACGGAATCCCCGACAGCTCGCACAGGGCGCGCGCGGTCGCCATCTCGAGGGCGGCCGAGGACGACAGGCCGGAGCCGAGCGGCACGTCGCCGTCGACCACCAGGTCGGCGCCGACGACGCGGTGCCCGGCCGCCGTCAAGGCCCAGGCCGTGCCCGCCACGTAATCGATCCAGGCGGCGCCCCCCGGGGCCGAGAGCTCGTCGAGATCCACCTCCCGCGTCTCGCCGAAGACCTCCGAGTGGGCGCGCAGCACCCGGTCGGGTCGCGGCGCCGCGGCCACCCCGACCCGGCGGTCGATGGCCATCGGCAGCACCCAACCGTCGTTGTAGTCGGTGTGCTCGCCGATCAGGTTCACCCGCCCCGGCGCCGCGGCGACGCAGCTGTCGCGGCCGCTTCCGAAGAGCTCGGCGAGCCGCAGCGGCAGCGCCGTCAGCCAGCCGCCGCGTGCCGTCATGCCGGCTCGAGCTGCATGACGTGCAGCGAACGCGGCCGATGCCACCCGCCGCGCGTGAAGTCGGGGAAGCGCAGCGGCTCCGAGCCGCGGGCGATGGAGCGGCCGCTGAGCTCGATGACCGCGCTCAGCACCGCCGCGTCGTAGACGTCCGAGTCGGGCGCGCGGCCCGAGCGGAGGGCGTCGATGAGGCGGTAGTCCTCGATGAAGTCCATGCCGCCGTGCCCGGCGCCGTGGCTCTCGCTCTCGAGGCGCCGCCACAGCGGGTGGTCGAACTCCTCCGCGTACGCCGCGGCCGGCTCCCAACGGTGCGGCTCGCTGCGTCCCTCGATGTGCACCAGCGGTTCGGGGTACTTGCGGACCAGGCCCCGCGTCCCCTGGATGACCACGCGGCGGCTGTAGGGCCGCGGCGAGCTCGTGTCGTGGGTCACGACCACGGTCTCGCCTCCCGCCGTGCGCAGCAGGGTCGTCACCACGTCCGAGAGCAGGAAGCGCTCGGCCGCCTGTGGGCTGTCCGCGCCGAAGCGCTGCCCGGCGTAGAGGTGCAGCCCGCGGCTCTTCGAGCCCATCGACACCAGGGTTTCGAACGCGTTGCCGCGATTGATGCCGAGGCACTGCGCCACCGGGCCGAGGCCGTGGGTCGGGTAGAGGTCGCCGTTGGTCGTCATCGAGTGGGCGCGCCGCCACACCCCCTCACCCTCCAGGTCGTGCTTGACCGCCCGCAGGTCGTGGAGGTAGCCGCACTCGGCGTGCAGCAGCTCGCCGAGCACGCCGCGGTGGACCATGTTCAGCGCCATCATCTCGAAGCGGTCGTAGTTGCAGTTCTCCATCATGACGCAGTGGCGGCGGGTGCGCTCCGAGGTCTCCACCAGGCGCCAGCAGTCGTCGACCGTGAGCGCCGCCGGCACCTCGGTCGCCGCGTGCTTGCCCGCCTCCATCGCCGCCACGCACACCGGCACGTGCCACTCCCACGGCGTCGCCGTGAACACGAGGTCGAGATCGTCGCGCGCGCACAGGCGCTCGAAGTCGCGCGGTCCGCCGCTGTAGCCCGCCGGCCGGGCCTGCCCCGCATCGACCGCCATCTGCTGGGCGCGCGCCACCTTCGACTCGACCACGTCGCACACCGCCCGCAGCTCGACGCCCTCGATCCTGAGCAGGTTCTCGACGTGCGAGGTCCCCATCAGCCCGACCCCGACGAAGCCGATTCGAACCACCTCCATGGGCGGAGCGGCGGCCTCCATCATCGTCGCCTCGCCGGCGATCGCGTGTGCCACGGGCGCTGCCAGGGAGTGGGCCACGGCCCCGCCCGCCCCGGCGGCGGCGATCCTCAGGAGGTCGCGGCGGTTCATCCGAACGTTGTCTCTGCCACTCATCACGCCTCCTGCTTCGCGGGCCGCTCAGCCCTTCCGCTCTCCGGCAAGCATGTTGATGTCCCGTGTCTCGACGATGCGTCGTGGATACTCGTCGCGCACCACCCTGATCATGGCCTTCCCCACGTTCACCGTGGTCGTCACGGCGTCGGGGAACAACCGCTTCCAGACCGGGTAGAGGGGCGCGGCGACGGTGTAGAGCGCCTGGTAGAGAGGAGTCTTCGAGCGCACGCCCCGAAGGGGCTGGATGTAACCTGGGCGGAACATGTACGCGGCGCGGAAGGGCATCCCGAGGAGGCGATTCTCGGTCCTCCCCTTGACCCGGGCCCACATGGTCCGGCCGCGCTCGGTGCTGTCGGTGCCGGCCCCGGACACGTAGCAGAAGACGACGCTCGGGCTCGCCTGCAGCACGGCCTCTGCCGCGGCTGTCGTGAGATCGAAGGTCAGCTGCGTGTACTCCGCCTCGGACTTCCCGGCGGCCGAAACTCCAAGGCAGAAGAAGCAGGCATCGTGGCCCGCCAGCTCGTCGCGGATTGCCGAGTAGTCGAAGAAGTCGCGGTGCAGCACCTCGCGCACCTTCGCGTGCTCGAGTCCGCACGGTGAGCGGCCCACCACCGTCACCGCCGAAACGGTTCCGTCATCGAGACACTCCAGCGTCACCCCTTGCCCGATCATCCCGCTGCCGCCGAACACGATCGCCTTCACGCCACACCTCCCGCGCGGACTCAGGGGCGGTAGAGCTGGATCCTCGACTCCGGCACTCTCCGCGAGAGGCGCTCCATGCTTTCTCCCACCCTGGCCACGATCTCGTCCTTGTCGAGGGTCAGCAGTACCCGGTCGCGCATCACGACGCGACCGTCGCAGATGACGGTGCGCACGTCCGAAGCGCGCACCGAGTACACGAGGTTCGCCGCCGGGTCGTGCGGCGGCTGGTTGTGCGGCGCGCCGAGGTCGATCAGCACCACGTCGGCCAGGTACCCCGGCGCGAGGTGGCCGAGGTCGTCGGGCAGGCCGTACACCCGGGCGCTGTCGCGCGTCGCCACCGTCAGGGCGTCGGCGACCGGCATCGCGCGCGAGTCCTCGGCGGCGTGCTTCGCCACCATCGCCATCAGCCGCAACGACTCGAGGACATCGAGGGTGTTGTTGGACACGGGACCGTCGGTGGCGAGGCCCACCGGCACCCCCGCCTCCCGCAACGCGAGCACGGGTGCTGCACCCATCGCGAGCTTGAGGTAGGTCTTGGGTGCGTGCGCCACGCCGCACGGGCGTTGCGCCATGATCCCGATGTCGGCCGCGGTGACCCCGCAGCAGTGAGCCAGGATGCAGGGCCGATCGAGGACCCCGGTCCCGGCCAGCACCTCGATGGGCGTCCGCCCGTGGGCTGCGAGGCTCGCCTCGGTCTGCCCCACGGTCTCCGCGGCGTGGATGTGGATGCCGAGGTCGAGCCGCTCCGCTTCGGCTACGACCGCCCGCAGGAACTCGTCGTCGCAGGTGTAGGGTGCGTGCGGCGCGAGCCAGGTGGTGATGCGCCCACCCGCGGCGCCGCCGAAATCCCGGGCGAACGCCGCCGTCCGCGCGACGCCCTCCCGGCCGTGGTCTCCGAACACCGCCCACCCCAGCGCCGCCCTCGTGCCGGCCTTCTCCACCGCCTCCGCCGCCCGGTCCATGTGGAAGTAGTGGTCCGCGACCGAGGTCACGCCGGCCTCGATCATCTCGGCGAGGCCGAGCTGCATCCCCCAGTACACGTCGTCCGCGGTCAGGTTGGACTCCAGCGGCCACATGTACTCGTTGAACCAGGCCGCGAGGTCGACATCCTCGGCAAGTCCGCGAAAGATCCCCATCGCGACGTGGGCGTGGGTGTTGATCAATCCGGGCACGGCCAGCATTCCGGCGCCCTCGATCACCTCGCCGTCAAACGCCCCACCAGGCTCCGACGAAGGCTCCACCGCTGCGATGCGGTTCCCGCGCACCACGATGTCGTGGCGGCGCCGCAGCTCACAACGGCCGCCCTCGCACTGCAACACGTCCAGGTTCCGGATCAGCAGGGCGCTCATGCCCCGCCATTGTCAGCCACCCGTCGGGCGGGCGCAATCCCGGCTCAGTCGACCTGCCCGGCGGCGATCTCTTCGGCGGTGGCCTCGCGCAGCGACGCCACCGTGACCTCGAAGTGCAGGCTCTCCCCAGCCAGGGGATGGTTTCCGTCGAGGGTCACCATGTCGTCCGACACCTCGGCGATCAGCAGGTGCTGGCTGCGGCCGTCGGGCAGCTGCGCCGCGACGACGCTCCCGACCTCCGGCTCGAAACCGAGGCGCTCCTTCTCGATCGTCACCACCCGGCCCGGATCGCGCTCGCCGTAGCCGTCCTCGGCGGCGAACTCGATGTCGAGGTCGTCCCCCACCGCGAGGCCCTGGAGGGCTTTCTCGAGCCCGGGAATGATGTTGCCGTGCCCGTGGAGGTAGTGCAGCGGGCCGCGCTCCGCGGTGCTGTCGACCTCGGTGCCGTCGGCGATCGTCAGTCGGTACTCGATCCCCACCACGACGTCACTGTCGATGCGATCAACTGCCATCATCGTCTCCTTCGCCTTCCACCGCGTCCGGCCCCGCCGCACCGGGCGCCGACTCCGGCGCGCCGGGCCCGGTCACCGTCGCGGCCGCGGCCAGGTTCTCGAGGACCGACGCCAGCTTCTCGCCGGCCTTCTGGTCGTGGAGCATCCGCTCCAGGGGCTCGCGGGCCTCGTCGAGCGACATCGTCGACGGCGGCCGTTTCTCCTCGACCTTGATGACGTGGTAGCCGAACCGGGTCTCCACGACCTCGGAGATCGCCCCGGTCTCGAGCGCGAAGGCGGCATCGGCGAACGGCCCCACCATCTGCTCGCGGGCGAAGAAGCCCAGGTCGCCGCCCTGCGGCGCGCTCGGCCCCTCGGAAAGCTCCTCTGCGAGGGCCGCGAAGTCCTCGCCGGCCACCGCCCGCTCACGCGCGGCGGCGGCACGGGCTCGGGCCGCATCCCGAACCTCCTGCGTGTCCTCCGGCGTTGCCTTCATCAGGATGTGGCGCGCGTGGACCTGCTCGGGCTGCGCGAACATCGCCGGGTTGTCGGCGTAGAACTGATCGACCTCCTCGGCGCTGATCGTGACCTGCGGATCGATCTGGGAGGCGATGAAGACCTGGACCAGGTCCGACTCGGCGACGCTCGCGCGCAGCTGGTCGTAGGTGACGCCCATCCCGGCCAGGGTCGTGTCGAGGGCCTCGCGGCCGCCCGCCTGCTGCACGATCTCGGCCATGACCTCATCGACCCGTTCCGGAGCTGCCTTCAGCTCGAGACGCTGCGCCTCCTGGCCGAGCAGCCGCATGTCGACAAGCCTCTGAGTGGTCGCCTGGATGATGGCCTCGCGCTCGGGGCGCATGCCCTGGCGCGCCATCTCCGCCTGCACCTGCGGCGCCAGGAGGCGGACCTCCCACATGAAAACGGGTTGGCCGTTCACCACCGCGACCGTGTCCCCGGTTGCCTGCTGGGCGGCCGAGACCGCGGCGCCTCCCAGGACCATCATCACGACCGCGGCACAAACGACATCAGCACGCATACAGCACCCCCATCAAATCTGGACAGGCCGAAAACGAGGAAAGCGGGCGGGATCAAGGCTGGGGACGGAGGATTGCGTCCACTCGCGCCATCTTCGGCCGCGCCACCATATCACACGGACGTGCCCCGCATCGACGACAGGAGACCGCCCTAGATCGTATAGCTTTCCGCCGCCGCCGGCTCGACGAACGCCGCCGGCTGCGCCGTGCGGCGCGCCTGTCGCGGACGGCACAGCTGCGGCTCCCCCAGGCGCCGGAAGGCGGCCACCTCGGCGCCCCAGAAACCGAGCCTGAACAATGCCCGCAGCACCATGACCACCTGCTGCGCCACCAGCAGCAGGGCGAGCGCAGCGGCGGTCGCGGGCGTCCACGGCGAGCGCAGCAGGAAGTACCCGAGGTGCAGCGCGACGGGCAGCACGACGAAGCTCGCCGTCAAGGGCCCGAAGAGCCCGGGCCGCCGCAGCACCGCCCCCAGCGCCCGCAGGTAGCCGCGGGTCATCGAACGCTGCTCGTGGCGCACGGCGGCAACGCGCGACAGGTCGGCCGCGGCCCGCTGCGGCAGCCACAGGGCGAGGAAGACCAGCCCGGCTGCGCCGACCCCGACCAGGTCGAGGCGCCCGTCCGCCTGCGCCTCCGCGAGCTTGAAGAAGCCCCGGGCGACGGCCGCCGCCGCCGCGGCGGCGAGCGCTGTTCCGAAGGCCAGCAGGAGGGTCGTGCGCGCGAAGCGAAGCACATTCGACCGCACGCCCATCACGAAGGGGTGCCGCGCCCGCCGCTCGAGCACGACCTCCACCACCCCCGCCGACAGCACCACCTGCAGCGCGAGGCCGAGCAGCACCATGACCACGACGCCGGCGCCCAGAATGGGCTCGAGCGCATCGAGCGGGGAGGACCGGAACTCGGACCACACCACGAACCAGCCGCCGTCGAGGACGCCGTCGGCGAACAGCGACGGCCCGAGGGCGGGGCCGAGATTGGCGGCGACCATCGCCGCCAGCACGAGGGCCGGGAGCAGCGGTGCGAGCCACAGCACGAGGACCAGCCGCTTGTGGCGGGCGGCGATCCCGAAACCTTCACGGAGGCAGCTCAGAAATTGCATCATCTCACCCCACGACCGCCGTCACGGCGAACAGGTTCTGCAACCAGAAGACCAGGTGCGCGAGCAGCTTGGCGGCCGGCCTCCGGTCGGGCTCGAGGCGCCGCGAGTTGTTGAGCGGGTCGACGTCGAGAACCATCAGCCGCTCCGGATCGACCTCGGCCGACACGAGCTTCGACGGCCGCTCCTCGACGATGCGCAGCCAGCGGTCGCGGCCGTCCCACTCGCGTCGCAGCGTTTCGCCGTCGGCGAACACGAGCTCGACCGTCACCGGGTGGGCGAACTCCCCGACCCGTTCGACCACCACGACGCTGCGGTAGAGAGTGCGGTCCGCGTCGGGGTCGTCCCCGTCCTTCGCGTTCTCGTCGTCGCCGGGGGCCTCGTCGTGCCCGGGCCCGTCGGCGTGCTCGTCGGCGTGCGGGCGATCGATCTCGCCGAGCAGGGTCACCGCGCCCTCGTCGTCCCGGAACCAGCCACGAGAGCCCCGGTCCCTGCTCGAGCTCGCGCTGCGCACGCGGTAGTCGAGGGCGCGGTCGCTGTGCAGCGCCTGCTCGAGAAACCACCCGAGCTCACCGGACGACGCCTCGAGAATGATGCGCTCGAAGTCGGCGGTCGAGGGGTGGCGGAATCGCCAGGTCTGGAAGAAGCGGCGCATGGCGCGGTCGAAGGTCTCGGCTCCGAGCAGGTTGCGCAGGTGATGCAGGGTGACGGCTGGACGGGCATAGCTGTTGAGGCCGTAGCTGCCGCCGGTCCGGTAGCTCCAGGACGGCTGGACGATGGCGTCCGAGAAGCTGCCGTCGCCGAGCTGCAGGCGGTCGAGCTCGAAGGGGGTCGCGCGGAGGCCGAAAAGCTCGAGCATGGTGCCGTAGTGCTCCTCCATGACCACCGCCTCGTAGTACGAGTTCATGCCCTCGTCGATCCACGCCTCCTCGAACTCGTTCGACGCGATCATGCCCTGGAAGAAGTTGTGGCCGAACTCGTGCACGGTGACGCTTTCCGGCATCCGCAGCCGCGTGAAGCCCGGCACCTGCATCAGTGGGTGCGTTCCGAGCGTGATGAAGGTCGGGTACTCCATGCCGCCGGCGCCGAGGCCGCCGCGTGGCGGGTCGACCATGGTCAGGGTCTCGTAGGGGTAGGCCCCGAGGCGCAACCCGTAGCCGCGGATCGCCGCCTTGGCGGCCTCCATGTAGCGCGCGGCCTGCGAGCGATGGGCCGGCTGCAGCAGGAGGCGGATCGCCACCGGCTGCAGGCGCAGCTCCGAGGCGTCCAGCCCGAGCGTCGCGGCGATGGCCTCCGCCTGGGCCGCCGGCACGTCGCGGTCGGGATCGAAACGGTCCTCGACGACGACGAAACGGGGGTCGCCGGTCCACGCGAAGTCGTGCACCCCGGCCTGCACGAAGCGGGCGGTCACGGTGTCGCCGACCACCACCTCCTCGATCAGGCTTCCGGTGGCGCCGATGCGGCCGACGTAGCGCGCCGGCAGCTCGAGCTCGACGTCCCAGTCCCCGAAGTCGGCGTAGAACTCGCTGTTGGCGTGGAACTGGTGGGTGTTCCAGCCGGCCTCGGCGCGCCCGCGCTGGCCGGCGTCCTCGAAGACCCCGATCTTCGGGAACCACTGCCCGCCGAGCACGAAGTCGCCGTGGGTGCCGGTGCGGGCGAAGATCTCGGGCATCTGGGAGGTGAACTCGATCTCGAGCTCCAGCCACTCGCCGGGCGCAAGCGGCCGCGGCAGGGGGTAGCGCGCCACCGTCCGGTCCTCGGGATTGCCGTCGTCGGGGCTGATGAACTCCTCCACCCGCTTGAGATCGGGGCGGCCCTCGAGCCGCAGCGGCGCGGGCTCGCCGCGCAGCTGCGCCGCGAACGGCGCGGCGAAGGGATCCGCCGCCTCGGCCTCGGGAAGGAGGCCTTCCGCCACCAGGTCCGCCCCGTAGGCCAGCCGCATGGCCCCGACGTCGATCCACCCCCAGCGGTTCTCGTCCATGCCGAGACCCCGCAGCTGGCCGCCCGACCCGGTCATGAAGGTGCTGCGGTTGTTGGCGAACGCATTGAGGTAGAGGTGGAACTGCAGCTCGTCCACCGGCACCGACGCGGTGTTGCGCCAGCGGATCCGCTCGACGCCCCGCACCTGCTGGCTGTCGGCGTCGTAGGCGGCGCTCATGGTGACCCGGTAGACCGGTTCGGGCAGCTCGACCTGGGCGAGCGCCGGGATCGCGGCGACCAGCATCGCGCCCACACTCGACCAGCCTGAAATGAAGCCTTGCCTCATCGCCCCCCCTGCCGCCGCCGCGCGGACCGCCCGGCGGCGCCCTGCGGCCGCAGGTTAGCAGGTCCGGGCATTCTCGACACGCAGCGCAGGGGTTGGACACGGGTCGAGAGGGCTCGGGTGAGCGGCGCGTCAGCGCCTCTGCCGGGCCCGGAGCCACAGTTCGTCCGGCTCCCGCGTCGAAGTCCAGACGGCGGACCAGCGTCCCCCGCCTCCCGGTCGCGGAAACTCCGTGATTCGCAGCTCGTGCGCGTCGAGCCAGAGGCGGGTCGTGAGATCCTCGGGATCGTGGAACGGCGAGCTGCCGTAGAGCGGGTCGCCGAGGATCGGGAGGCCCGAAGCCGCGAGCTGGACCCTGATCTGGTGCTTGCGGCCGGTCTCGGGGCGGATGCGGTACAGGGCCACACCGTCGGCGGCCGCCAGCAGCTCGATCCGGCAGCGCGCGTTCGGGCTGCGATCACCGACCACGATCTGGCGCCAGTACTCGTCGGGGCTGCGCGCCACGTGGTGCTCGAGGACGGCATGCGGCGGCGGCTCGCAGCCGTCCGCTTCACACACCGCCGTGTAGATCTTCTCGACCGGCGCCCCCGGCCGGAACAGGCCCGCGTACCGGGACCGCGTCGCCCGCCTGCGGGAGAACACCACCAGACCCGAGGTCAGGCGATCGAGTCGGTGCAGCGGCGCGAGCTCGCGGTCCCCGGTTGCCTCGCCGAGAATGTGGAGCAGGCAGTTGCGCACCCAGGGGCCGCCCGGTGTGACCGGCAGGTGCGGCGGCTTGTCAACGACCAGCAGATCGTCGTCCGACCACAGAATGGCAACGTCGCGCCGCACCGGCGGCTCCCGCTCCACCTCGCGTCGGTAGCGGAGCTCGAGCAGCGGAAGGTAGGGCCCGTCCGCCGGCACCGGCCCGTCCTTCGACCACACCTTGCCATCGGCAAACCGCCGCCGCCACACCTCTTCGGGGATGCGCGGAAAACGCCGCATGAAGAACTCGAGCATCGTCCGGATGCCGTCCGGGCGCTGCGCGGGCAGGGTGACGACCGAGGGGCGAACGGCGCCGTCGGCAGCGGTGGCCGCCGCCCTTGGCACACTCCGGGACCTGCCTCGCTCGCCCATCCCCTGCATCCTACAGGTTTCGGCCGGGCCCGCGCTTCGGCAGGGACCGGCGAATCCCCCGAGTTGACTTGTGAGCGGTCTCGGCCGGGCCGAAGGTGGATCCCGTGGGTGCGTATTGACAGGACACCGGAAAGCTGCTGCGGTACACTGTCCTCCAGACGCTGCGAATCTACTGAGCAGGCGCGGCATCGCAGTGAACAATCAAAAGGAGTCTTCATGGCCAACCTCGCTTCGACCCTCCGCGACGAAATCTCCCGCCTCGCCCGCAAAGAAATCCGGCAACAGGTCGACCCGCTGAAGAAGACCAACGCGCAGCTGCGCCGCTCCGTCGCCTCGCTCAAAAGCGAGCTCGCCGATCTGCAGCGCACCATGCGTTTTCTCCAGACCCGTGAGAAACGCCGCCTCGAGGCACCGCCGCAGCCCGACGAGACCAAGGCCGTCCGCTTCTCGCCCAACTGGCTGAAGGCCGACCGCAAACGCCTCGGCCTCTCGGCCGAGGACTACGGCCGCCTGGTCGGGGTCTCGAGCGTCACGATCTACAGCTGGGAGAGCGGCAAGTCGAAGCCCTCGGCGCAGCGGCTGGCGGCCTGGGCCGAGGTGCGCGGAATCGGCAAGCGCGAGGCCAGGCAACGGCTCGAGCTGCTTTCGGACGGCGAGCCCTCGAAGGAAGGCTGAGCGCCGCCGGCCACCGTCCCTCGAGCGGCCGCCGACCCTCAAGCGGCCCCGCGACGCGCTTACAGAAAGAACCGGTAGCTGACCTTGAGGGCCAGCTCGCGGCCCCTTCGGATCTCCTGCTCCGGCTGGCCGAACTCGCTCTCGTTGTACACCAGGTAGAGGTCGGAGTCGTTGTGCAGGATCCAGCGCAGCCGCAGGTTCAGGGTCGTGGTGTCGATCGAGGAGTTGTGCTGGACGAAGGCCGAGGCCGACAGCGTCGAGCTGAAGATCGCGTCCAGGCGCAACGCCCACAGCTGCCAGTCGAGGCTGCCGTGGTCGCTTGAGATGTCGTAGACCGCGTACGACCCGGAGCTCCGCAGGTGACGGCTGAAGACCCACCACAGCTCGCCTTCGACCTGGGTGCGGTCGCCGTCGTAGAACTCGCCCGCGCTCGCCTCGGCGTCAACGCCCCACCGCCGCGACTCGTCCGAGCGGTAGCTGACGGAGGTGTCGGAGAACTCGTAGTCGCCGGGCGCGAACACCAGCTCGTCGTCGAGCTCGAAGGGCTCGAAGAGGCGTTCGAAGCTGCGGCCCGTCCGGAGGGTGAGCCCGTCGCCGTTCTCCAGCTCGACCTCGAGGTTGAGGCTGATGTCCGAGCTCTCGGTGACCCCGTACACGAGCGACTCGTAGGCGCCGCCGAAGACGCGGAGCGACACCCGGCGGACGCCCGACCACTCGGGCCGGATCGACCGCCGCAGGGAGCCGGTGCCGCTGCGGTAGCCGTCGCGGCGGACGAAGCCGACCGCCGGGTCGAAGCCCGGCTCGATCTCGCGGTAGGAGAACAGGAAGCCCCACGGGTCGGTGGTGAGGTCCAGACCGACGTACGTCGCCGACGTCGCCGCGCCCTCGTCGCCGTCCTCCACCCGCATGTAGTCCGCGAGAAAGGACAGGTCCTGAGTCAGGTACCAGGTGCCGTCGATTCCCACCGTCGTCG
>CAZMED010000005.1:25232-26704 GCA_964565045.1 uncultured Thermoanaerobaculia bacterium | reverse complement strand
AGAAAGGACAGGTCCTGAGTCAGGTACCAGGTGCCGTCGATTCCCACCGTCGTCGACCGCCGCCCGTCGATGCGGGCGTCGGTGACGATGCCGCCGATGTAGGAGCGGCCGCCGAGGTCGCGCCGCACCCGGGCAATGTTGTACCAGGCCGGGTCGAGGCCGAGCTCGTCGACTCCCCCCGTGCGCACGCTCAGAATTCCCACGTCCTGACGGCCCATCTTGCCGGTCAGCCGCAGGCCGCCGTCGATGGGCACGGTCTCGCCCTGAGAGAGGCCGATGCGGCGGCTGAAGAAGGGCGTGACGTCGGGAGGGCGGTCCCCGAAGCCGCCACCGTGGCCGAAGCTGAAGAGGTCGGCGTTCTCCAGGAAGAACTCCCGCTTCTCGGGGTAGAAGAGCGAGAACCGCGTCAGGTTCACCTGCACGTCGTCAGCCTCGACCTGGGAGAAGTCGGTGTTGAACGTCGCGTTCATCGTCAGATCGGTGGTGAGTGAGTACTTGAGGTCGAGCCCCGCCTCGGTGATCGATTCGTCGAGCTCCTCGCCGCCGTCGCGCGGCTCCTCGCGCGTGGCGCCGGCGAGCCCGTACGGGATCAGCTGCAGGTTGCGCTGCCGGGTCCCGAGCTCGAGGCCCTGCAGGCGGGCCGCGAAGTTGAGGCTCGAGATGTCGTACGGCGGCGGCGGCGGCGCGAGGTAGCTCTCCTCCTGGAGGCGCCGCACCACCCGCTTGAGGTTGACACCCCAGGTCTGCTCGATCCCGGAGTCGTAGTGCAACACCCGCAGCGGGATCCGGAGCTCGGCCTGCCAGCCCGTGTCGGTGATCCGCGCACGGGCCTCCCACACCTCGTTCCAGTTCCAGGTGTAGCGCTGGTACCCGTTGATGAGGCCCTCCTCCTTCGCTCCCAACGGGTTGACCACGAACACGGTGCCCCGGATCTGGTCGCGGTAGGTGTCGAACACGAGCTGGATGTGGTCGTCGGTCCGGGGCTCGTCGCGGTGCCGCAGCTTGCGGGCGCGGATCAGCTCCGGGGCGCTGTCGTCGCAGCGCACCGCGACGTAGATGTTGTGCTCGTCGAAGAGGAAGGCGACCCGAGTGGGCTCCCGGGCGGGCTCGCCGAAGTCGGGCACGCTTTGCCGGAACTCCCCGAACCACGTCGCGGTCTGCCACGCTGCATCGTCGAGCTCGCCGTCGATCCGCGGCGCCTCCGCGCCGGGAATCCTCACCGCTTGGACCACGGGGGCCTCCGCCGAGGCCGCGCCGGCGGCGAGCACCAGCAGCGCCAGCACGGCGGCGACCCCGCCGCGCGAGCAGGGATCTTCTCGCAGGGCTGTCAAACGGCTGTTCCGAGGCGGGTCTCACACATCGCCGGACGTTGTACCACGACCCGGCGCCCGCTCGACGGATCCGGTCGGGACGAACACCGGGGCTCATTCGGAATTGCATGGGCGGAATCATCGGGTACCACCCGTGCCCGT
>CAZMED010000005.1:21491-25132 GCA_964565045.1 uncultured Thermoanaerobaculia bacterium | reverse complement strand
CCGGGGCTCATTCGGAATTGCATGGGCGGAATCATCGGGTACCACCCGTGCCCGTCTCCGTCTTCGTCTCCGTGCGCGGATTCAGGCACAGCGGGGGCGGCAGTCGACAGCGGCCGGGGCAGAATCAGCCACCGGGGCAGCCGTCAGGTGCCGCAACCGTGGCGTGACCACCTCGTGGTCGGCGGGTCTGGCCGGTTCCAGGGAGCCTTTGAACCACAACGGAAGGGCCGCGGCCCCACTCGTGTTTCCCGGAAGGGGGAGGCACATGCCGAGGCCAGATGGAAAACCGAGGGTGGTGATCATCGGGGCCGGCTTCGCGGGCCTGAACGCCGCCAAGGTCCTGAAGTCCGCGCCGGTGGATGTGACCGTGATCGACCGCCGCAACCACCACCTGTTCCAGCCCCTCCTCTACCAGGTCGCCACCGCGGCGCTCGCAGCTCCGGACATCGCGGCACCGATCCGCAAGGTCCTGCGAAAGCAGCGCAACGCGAGGGTGCTCATGGCGCTGGCCCGCGGCATCGATGCGGCGCGCAGACGGGTGGTGCTGGATCACGGCGAGATCTCCTACGACGCCCTCATCGTGGCCGGCGGCGTCCGCGACAGCTACTTCGGCAACGACGCCTGGGCGCGGCACGCGCCGGGGCTCAAGACCGTGGGCGACGCCATCAGCATCCGCCGCCGCATCCTCCTCGCCTTCGAGACGGCCGAGCGGGAGGTCGACGAGACGCGGCGGCGCGAGCTCCTGACCTTCGTGGTGGTCGGTGCGGGCCCCACCGGCGTGGAGCTCGCCGGCGCGCTCAGTGAGATCGCCCGCCGGACCATGCTGCGCGACTTCCGGAGCATCGATCCGGCGGAAGCGCGGGTCCTGCTCCTGGAGGCCACCGACCGCGTGCTGCCGCCGTTCGACGACAGCATCTCCGCCAGCGCCCGCCGGCAGCTCGAAGAGCTCGGCGTGGAGGTCCGCACCGGCGCCAAGGTGCAGGACATCGGCGACGGGGTGGTCACCCTCGAGGGCGGCGACGCCATCCGCGCCGCCACGATCCTGTGGGGGGCCGGCGTCAGGGCCGTGCCGCTGGCGGGGTCGCTCGACGCCGAGCAGGACCGCATCGGGCGCATCCTGGTGGAGGACGACCTCAGCGTCCCCGGGCACCCCGAGATCTTCGTGGCCGGCGACATGGCCGCCGTGAGGTGGGGTGGCGGATTCGTGCCGGGGATGGCGCCGGGCGCGATCCAGATGGGCGTCCACGCCGCCCGCAACGTGCTCCACCACCTCGAGGGCAAGCCCACTGCGCCCTTCGAGTACTCCGACCGCGGCATGCTGGCCACCATCGGCCGCTCGCGGGCGGTGGCGCAGATCGGCCGGCTCAAGTTCGGTGGCCTCGCCGCCTGGTGGCTGTGGCTGGTGGTCCACATCTACTTCCTCATCGGGTTCCGGAACCGCATCGCGGTGCTGCTGGACTGGGCACTCGCCTATCTGACCTTCCAGCGCAGCTCGCGCATCATCATGGAGGAGCCGCAGTACGAGGAGGCGACCGACGACGCACCGGACCGCAGCACGGGCGGCACACCCTCGTCGTCCGAAGCCGCCGGGGAGCTGGCCGCGACCCGCCATTGACACGACCCCCGCCGTCGGTGAGGATCGTCGGACCGGGGGGGCCCATGACCGAACGTTACCGTGCCGACGTCGTGATCGCGGGGGGCGGGCTGGCGGGCCTCGTGACCGCCCACGAGCTGCTCGACCGCGGGCTGCGCGTGCTGCTGCTGGACCGCGACTCGGAGGACCGGTTGGGCGGGCTCGCCAAGCTCTCCTTCGGCGGCGTGATGTTCGTCGACACGCCGCACCAGCGCAAGCTGGGCATTCGCGACACGCCCGAGCTCGCGTGGGCGGACTGGCAGAGCTTCGCCGGCTTCGGCGACGGCGACGACTGGCCCCGCCGCTGGGCCCGGGCCTACGTCGAGCGCTCGACGGAGCTGGTCTTCGACTGGCTCGACGGCCGTGGCGTCCGCTTCCTGCCGCTCGTCAACTGGGCCGAGCGCGGCCTCTTCCGGCCCGGCAACTCGGTCCCGCGCTGGCACATCGCCTGGGGGACGGGCTTCGCCATCGTGGAGGCGGTGGTGGCGGCGCTCGACGGCCACCCGCACCGCGACCGGCTCGAGATCCGCTGCGGACAGCGCGTCGAGCGCCTGTTGGTGGAGGCCGGACGTGTGGTCGGCTGCGCGGGCACCGCGGAAGGCGACGGCGAGGACTTCGAGGCCCGCGCCGAGCACGTCGTGCTCGCCTCCGGCGGGATCTGCGGCGGCGACCTGAGCAAGGTGAAGGCCAACTGGTACGCGCCGTGGGGCGAGCCCCCGGCGACCCTGCTCAACGGCTCGCACCGCTACGCCGACGGCCTCCTGCACGACGAGGCGGCGGCCCACGGCGCCGCCCTCACCCACCTCGACAAGCAGTGGCACTACGCCGCCGGCGTCCAACGGCGAAACCCCGAGTCACCGCTGGAAGGTATCAGCCTGGTGCCGCCGCGCTCGGCCCTGTGGCTCGATGCCCGCGGGCGCCGCTTCGGGCCGGTGCCCCTGATGGGCTACAGCGACACGCGCTTCCTGGTCGAGCAGATCTGCCGTACGCCGGAGAAGTACTCGTGGCAGGTCCTCAACTGGAAGATCGCCATCAAAGAGCTCGCGGTCTCGGGCTGCGACTACATGACCGCCTTCCGCTACAAGCGCAAGCTGCAGCTGGTGAAAGAGCTGATCTTCGGCAACGCGGCCCTGGTCCGGCGCCTGATCGACGACAGCGAGGACTTCGTGGTGGCCGGTTCGCTGCCCGAGCTGATGGACAGAATGGACGCCCTGTCGCTCGCCGGCGCCGTCATCGACCGCGAGGGCATGGCCGCCGACATCGCGGCCTACGACGCCCAGATCGACCGCGGACCGCGCTACTTCAACGACGACCAGCTGCGCCGGATTGCCAACTTCCGAAGCTACAAAGGCGACCGGCTGCGCACCTGTGCTTTTCAGAAGATCGACGACCCGAAGGCCCGGCCATTGATCGCGATCCGCGAGCACATCCTGAGCCGCAAGAGCCTCGGCGGGCTGCAGACCGACCTCGCGAGCCGGGTGCTCGAGAGCTCCGGCGCGCCGATCCCCGGTCTCTACGCGGTCGGCGAGACCGCCGGCTTCGGCGGGGGCGGCATCCACGGCAAGGGCTCCCTCGAGGGGACCTTCCTCGGCTCCTGCGTGCTCAACGGCCGCCTCGCCGGCCGCGCCATCGGCGGCGGCGAGGGGTAGCGCCATCGGCACTGCCATAACCCGAGGGCAGGCCGCTCAGGCCCGAGCCCGAGCCCGTTACCGTTGCCGTTACCGATGCGGTGCATCTCCTGAGAGGGAGCGTGTCATGTTCTTCGACTTTGAGCTGACATCGTTGGTAAAGACGATCTCAGAGAAGAACCCGGATCTCCGGTAACGGTAACGGCAACGGGCTCGGGCTCGGGCTCGGGACGAACATAGAGCACCAGCTGAGCCCGGCCGCACGCGGCGCTCGTCCGCCAACACGCCTGTGTGAGCGCCAATCGGGGTAGCTCACAACCTCGAAATCACTGCCCCCGAACCAGCTTGCGCAGGACGGTGTGCAGGATGCCGCCGTTGCG
>CAZMED010000005.1:3209-21391 GCA_964565045.1 uncultured Thermoanaerobaculia bacterium | reverse complement strand
ATCACTGCCCCCGAACCAGCTTGCGCAGGACGGTGTGCAGGATGCCGCCGTTGCGCCAGTACTCGACCTCCACCGGGGTGTCCAAACGGCAACGGACCGAAAAGCTCGTGCGGCCGCCGTCGCCGGCCGTTGCCGTGACCTCCAGCTCCTGGTCGGGCCGGATCTCGTCCGGAAGATCGATGTCGTAGGTCTCGGTGCCGTCGAGGCCGAGCGAGGGCGCGTCGTCGCCGTCGCCGAACTGCAGGGGCAGCACGCCCATGCCCACCAGGTTGGAGCGGTGGATGCGCTCGAAGCTGGCCGCGATCACCGCGCGCACGCCCAGCAGGTAGGTCCCCTTGGCGGCCCAGTCGCGCGACGAGCCGGTGCCGTACTCGGTGCCCGCCAGCACCACCAGCGGCACGTCGTCGGCGGCGTAGCGCATCGCCGCGTCGTAGATCGACATCTCCTCGCCCGACGGCAGGTGCCTCGTGCAGCCGCCTTCGGTCCCCGGCACCAGGTGGTTGCGCAGCCTGATGTTGCCGAAGGTGCCGCGCACCATGACCTCGTGGTTGCCGCGGCGCGAGCCGAAGCTGTTGAAGTCCTTGCGCTCGACGCCGTGCTCCTCGAGGTAGCGGGCGGCCGGCGAGTCGAGGGGGATCGCGCCCGCGGGTGAGATGTGGTCGGTGGTCACCGAGTCGCCGAGGAGGGCGAGGACCCGCGCGCCGCGGATCGAAGGCGGCTTCGGCACTTCGAGCTCCATGGTGGCGAAGAAGGGCGGGTGGCGGATGTAGGTGGAGGACTCCACCCAATCGTAGGTCTCGTCGCCGGTCACCTCGACCTGTTGCCACTCCTCGGCGCCTGAAAAGACGTCGGCGTATCTGTCGCGGAACTGCCCGGCGCTCACCGACGACGCCACCAGGTCGCGGATCTCCTCCGAGCTCGGCCAGACATCGGCCAGGTGCACGGGGCGGCCGTCGTCGCCGGTGCCCAACGGCTCCGACCTCAGGTCGATGTCCACGGTCCCCGCCAGGGCGTAGGCCACCACCAGCGGGGGGCTGGCCAGGTAATTGGCGCGCACATCGGGGTTGATCCGCCCCTCGAAGTTGCGGTTGCCCGAGAGCACGCCGGCGACCACCAGGTCGTGCTCGCGCACCGCGTCGCTCACCGCCACCGGCAGCGGCCCCGAGTTGCCGATGCAGGTCGTACAGCCGTAGCCCACGAGGTGGAAGCCGAGGGCCTCGAGGTCGTCGGTGAGCCCGGCCCGCGCCAGGTAGTCGGTCACCACCCGGCTGCCGGGGGCGAGCGAGGTCTTGACCCACGGCGGCACCCGCAGCCCGCGCGCGACGGCCTTTCTCGCCACCAGCCCGGCGCCCAGCATCACCGCCGGGTTCGAGGTGTTGGTGCAGCTGGTGATGGCGGCGATCACCACGGCCCCGTGCTTGAGGAGCGCGGACGTGCCGTCGATCTCGATCTCGACGCCGTCGAAGCCGGGATCGACGGCCGCCGCGGCGGCGGCAGGCTCGCCGGCCGGCCCGCCCTCGGACACCAGGCTTTCGACCGTCGAGCTGCCGCACGGGCCCTCCTTGTGGAAGGTGAGCGACAGGTCCTGCCGCCACTGGCTCTTCATGGCCGTCAGCGAGATCCGGTCCTGCGGCCTCTTGGGGCCGGCGAGGGACGGCTCCACCGTGGCCAGGTCGAGGACGATGCGGCGCGTGAAGTCGGGCGCCGCGCTGCGCTGCCGCCACATTCCCTGCTGCTTGCAGTACCGCTCCACCAGGTCGATGGTGGCGTCGTTGCGCCCGGTGAGCCGCAGGTAGTCGAGCGTCAGGTCGTCCACCGGGAAGAAGCCCATGGTGGCGCCGTACTCGGGCGACATGTTGGCGATGGTGGCGCGGTCCGGCAGGCTGAGGCCGTCCAACCCCTCGCCGAAGAACTCCACGAACTGGCCCACCACGCCTTCACGCCGCAGGATCTGGGTCACGGTGAGCACGAGATCGGTGGCGGTGGCGCCCTCGGGCAAACGGCCCTTGAGCTCGAAGCCGACCACCCGCGGCGAGACCATGAAGATGGGCTGGCCGAGCATCACCGCCTCGGCCTCGATGCCGCCCACCCCCCAGCCCACCACGCCGAGCCCGTTGATCATCGTCGTGTGGCTGTCGGTTCCCACCAGCGAGTCGGGGTAGGCGACGCCGCCGCGCTCCATCACCACCTTGGCCAGGTACTCCAGGTTGACCTGGTGGACGATGCCGGTGGCCGGCGGCACCACCGAGAAGTTCTCGAAGGCGGTCTGGCCCCACTTCAGGAACTCGTAGCGCTCGCGGTTGCGCTCGAACTCCATCTTGGCATTGAGCCGCAGCGCGTCGGGGCGCGCGAAGTAGTCCACCTGCACGGAGTGGTCGATGACCAGGTCGCACGGCACCAGAGGGTTGATCGCGTGCGGGTCGCCGCCGAGCCGCGTGGCGGCGGCGCGCAGCGCCGCCAGGTCCACCACCGCCGGCACCCCGGTGAAGTCCTGCAGCACCACCCTGCCCGGAATGAACGGGATCTCCGCCGGCTCCGGGTCGGCGGGGTCCCAGGTGGCGATCCGGACCACGTCCTCGTCGGTGATCAGCCGGCCGTCCACGTTGCGCAGCGCCGACTCCAGCAGGACTTTGATGGAGATCGGCAGGCGCGACACATCTCCCACTCCCGCCCGCTCCACCGCCGCCAGGTCGTAGCAGCCGACCGTGCCGTTCGGGGTTTGAAGCGTCGTCCGTGCGTCGAATCGGCTGGTGTGCGTCATGTTCCACCTCCGGTGTCTCTTGTAGCGTTCCGGATGCCGCGGTCATTCCGGCCGCGCTCCCGTCATGCCGCCCACCCGCGGACGGCCTCGCGCCGGCCTTCCCACCGTGACAGAATGCGGACTCGGCCGGGGGCCCCGACGAGGCCTCCCGGCAGCCGACCGGACCAGAGGAGGTGCAGCGTGGATCTCGGTGGACGATGGGCGTCCCACGGGGGAGGCTCGTGACAGCTCCCGCCGGGCGTTTTGCCGCGGTGCTCGCCGCCGTGGTCCTAGGCGTCGTCGCCCTCTTCCTGCGGGTCTGCAATCTGGGCACCTTCTCGCTGTGGCTCGACGAGGTCTTCACCATGACGGTGGCCTCCCTGCCTCTCGCCGACACCCTCGCGGCGTGTGCGGCGGATGCCGAGAACGTCCCCATGTACGCCGTGATCGCCAATCTCGCCCTCAGGATGGGTCTGAACGAGCCCTGGATCAGGCTGTTTCCCGTCGCCGCCGGGTTGGCGTCCATCGGCCTGCTCGCCGTGTGGACCAGCCGCCACTTCGACCGCGGCACCGCGCTCGCGACAGCGGCCTTCTGCGCCCTCTCCACCTTCCACATCCGCTACTCCCAGGAGCTGCGCGCCTACCCCTACCTGCTGCTGATGTGCACGCTGACCCTGCTGGCGGCCGACCGGGTCCGGGCGCGGCCCGACTGGCGGTCCACCGCGGCGCTGGCGCTCACCGTGGCGGCGGGCTGTTACACCAACCTCACCTACGTGCTCGTCCTGGTGCCTGTGACCGGGTTGATGGTGGCGACGACGTCCAGGACACGGCTCGCCGACGAATCGGCGCGCCGGCGGGTGTGGCGGCACTACGCCACCGGCGTCGTCCTCGGCGGGCTCGCCTTCGCACCCTGGGTGTGGCGCATCTGGCCGACGCTGAGCACCCGCCTGGCGCGACCCCGGACCTCCGAGTGGGACCTCGAGTTTCTCGGCATGCACTGGCAGGGGCTCACCATCGCCCAGGGCCACTACGAGCGCATCACGTGGTTCGGGATCGTCCTCGCGGCCCTTTTCGCCGTCGGCATGGCGGTCGCCGCCGGCAACAGGATCGGCCGCGCGGTCCTGCTGCCGGCCATGGCGACCCTGGTCGCCTGGGAGATCGTGCTGGTGGCCATCCGCCACTGGACCACGAGCCGCTACGACACGGCGTTGTGGCCGTTCCTGGCCGTGCTGATCGCTCTCGGGTTCGTGCGTGTCCTGCGCCTGCTGCACTTCAGACCCCTGCAGTGGGCGGCCGGCACGGGTATCGCGGCGATGCTCCTCGTTCATGCGGGCGCCTACCTCCGCAACGGGCGTCCCCATTGGGACCGGGCGGCCGCCGCCGTGCGGCTGCTGCAGCGGCCCGACGAGCCGTTGATCGCCCTCGAGCACTTCGACCGCATCTGTCTCGAGCACTACCTCGGCGAACCGGTCGCAACGGTCAACCTGCAGGCGCAGCGACTGCACGACAGGCTCGACGCGTCGCCGTCGCTGCTGGTCGTCGCCGGCCGGCCGCTCGACCGCAAGTACACCAGGCACGCCGACATCCACGCCCGGCTCGCGGTCATTCACCGCACCGCCGAGATCCACCGGCTGCGCCGCACCCCCGGCGGGCCACCCGCCGAAGTCCGGGACCCGGCGGAAAACGGAACGCGGTCCTGGCCCGACCCTGTGGCGGAATCGGCCCCCGCCGAGCTCGAAGCACCGCCGCCGGGTTGTCTGGGCCGGCTCGTGGGTTGGGCTCCAGGGACACCGGGGGAAAGCCTGACCCGCGTCGAGTTCGAGGCCCGCGACTCGCATCACCTGCACTCGGGCTGGGACCCACCCAGGCCCCGCGCCGACGGCACCACCCTGGCGTGGATCGTGGGCCCCGAGGCGAGCCTCGAGCTGCGCCTCGCCGAGCCGTCGCCCGGCCGCCTCGCCGTCCGACTGCGCTCGCACCCGGAGATCGAAAATGGCCAGTGGGTCCGCGTCCTGTTCAACGGGCAGGCTCTCGCCGAGCGGGAGCTGAGCCGAGATCTGGAGGTCGTGGACGCAGACGTCCCGGTGGAGCTGTGGCGGGACGGCCGCGGCCTGCTGGTGCTGCAGCTCGCCCGCGTCCGCGAAGCGCCCGGCGTCCGCCCCCGCTCGGCCGAGGTGGACTGGGTCGCGTGGAACCCGGCAGCCGCTGCCCCTTGAAACCGGGGGGCGACGGGAATCCCGCTGGCGTGCGGGCGGGTTGGAGGGCGTATGGCTGATTCACCTTCATCCGTCCGCTGGCGCCGCTGGCTCGCCGGCCTCCTCCCGCGCTCTCTGGCGGTGGTCGAGCGCGCCGGCAACGCGCTGCCGCACCCCGCCACCTTGTTCCTTCTGATGGCGCTCGGCGTGATCGTCATCTCGGGTGTGGCGTCCCGCCTCGGAATCTCGGCCGTCCATCCCGGGACCGGCGAGACGATCGAGGTCGTCAGCCTGCTGTCGGTTGCCGGCCTGCACCGGATCCTCGAAGAGATGGTCGTCAACTTCACCGGCTTCGCGCCCCTGGGCACCGTTTTCGTGGCCATGCTCGGCATCGGCATCGCGGAGTCCTCGGGCCTCATCGGCGCCGTCCTGCGGCTGCTCGTGCTGTCGGCCCCGAAGCGGCTCCTGACCTTCGTGGTGGTCTTCGCGGGCGTGCTGTCCAACACCGCCTCCGAGGTCGGCTACGTGCTCCTGGTGCCGCTGGCCGGGACCCTGTTCCTCGCGGTGCGCCGGCACCCCCTGGCGGGCGTGGCCGCCGCCTTCGCCGGCGTGTCGGGCGGCTACAGCGCCAATCTGCTGCTGGGCACGATCGACCCGCTGCTGGCCGGGCTGTCGCAGGAGGCGGCCCGGATCGTCGATCCCGTGTACGTCGTCAATCCGGCCTGCAACTACTACTTCATGTTCGTCTCGACGGCGCTGATCACCGTCGCCGGCACGCTCGTCACCGAGAAGCTGGTCGAGCCCCGGCTCGGGGCCTACGAGGGGCCCGAGCAGCCCGGCGAGATGGGCCGCCTCAGCGCCGATGAGCGGCGCGGGCTGCGCTTCGCCCTGGCGGCCGCGCTCGCGCTCGCCGCCATCCTGCTCGCTGGGACGGTCCCTGCGAACGGTTTCCTCCGCGACGCGGCGACCGGCGGGCTGCTGCACTCGCCCTTCCTCAACGGCATCGTCGCCCTGATCTTCCTCGGTGCGGTGGTGCTCGG
The DNA here is from genome assembly GCA_964565045.1 of uncultured Thermoanaerobaculia bacterium. GTDB lineage: Bacteria > Acidobacteriota > Thermoanaerobaculia > Thermoanaerobaculales > Sulfomarinibacteraceae > Sulfomarinibacter. The sequence goes on along the minus strand of CAZMED010000005.1, from coordinate 15,416 downwards.
CATCGCCTACGGCATCGGCGCCCGCACCGTCCGCTCCGACGGCGACGTGGTCAAGGGGATGGGCCGCGCCATCGAGACCCTCGGCGTGTACACCGTGCTGGTCTTCTTCGCCGCGCAGTTCGTCGCCTACTTCGGGTGGACCAACATCGGTCTGATCACCGCCGTCAAAGGCGCCGAGGTGCTCGGCGCCCTGGACCTCGGCGTTATTCCCATGATGATGGCCTTCGTCCTGCTGTCGGCTCTGGTCAACCTGGTGATGGGGTCGGCCTCGGCCAAGTGGGCCATCATGGCGCCGGTCTTCATCCCCATGTTCATGCTGCTCGGCACCTCGCCCGAGCTCGTCCAGGTCGCCTACCGCATCGGCGACTCGACCACCAACATCATCTCGCCGATGATGTCCTACTTCGCCCTGATCGTGGCGTTCTTCGAGCGCTACGATCCGAAGACGGGCATCGGCACGGTCATCGCGACGATGCTCCCCTACACCGTGGTGTTCCTGATCGGCTGGATGGTGATGCTGGGCATCTGGCTCGCGCTCGGGCTCCCGGTCGGTCCGGGCGCGCCGCTGGTCTACCCGGCGGGCTGAGGCTACTCCCAGCGCAGTGCGTCGATGGGGTTCAGATTGGCGGCCCGCAGCGCCGGGTACAGGCCCGAGCCGATGCCCACCGCCATGGAGACGCCGAAGGCGAGCAGCACCGACCACGCGGTCACCACGGTCGACCAGCCCGCCGAGACGGCCACCACCTTGGCGATGGCCACGCCCGCCGCCACGCCGATGAGCCCGCCGAGCACGCTGATGGAGAAGCTCTCCATGAGGAACAGGGTCCGGATGTCCACCCGCCGCGCCCCTACCGCGCGCCGGATCCCGATCTCGCGGGTGCGCTCGAACACCGTGGCGAGCATGATGTTGGCGATGCCGATGCCGCCGACGAGGAGCGAGATGCCGGCGATGGCGCCCATGACGATGTTGAAGAGCCGCTGCGTCCTCCGGCTCTGCTCGAGGAGGGCCTCGGGCACCACCAGCTCGAAGTCCGACTCACCGCCGTGGAGCCGGTCGACGAGCTGCTCGATCAGCTTCGCCACCTCGGTCGGCGAGGCGCCCTCGGCGAGGCGCACGATGATCTCGTCGAGCGGAGCCTCGAGCAGCGGCAGGTCGAGCTTGCGGAGGGCGGTGCTCACCGGCAGGTAGATGTCGAGGTCGGTCGAGCCGACGGCCACGCCCTGGACCGACGAGGCGCCGCCCGAGCCCGCGAGCACCCCCACCACCTCGAGCCACAGATCGTTGACCTTGAGCGTGCGGCCGATCGCCTCCTCCCAGCCGAAGAGCTCCCGCCGGACGCCCTCGCCGATGACGCAGACCTGGGAGTGCTCGGCCTCGTCCCGGGCGTCGAGGAAGCGGCCCGCGGCCAGCTCGAGGTTCGTGAGCTCGGCGAAGGTGCTGCCGACCCCGTGCGCGGTCGCCTTCACGGTCCGGCCGTCGGCGAGGACCGAGTAGGGCTCCACCTCGACCCGGCCGCAGGTCAGCTCGACCTCCGGAAACGCATCGGCGATGGCGACTGCATCGCGCGGGGACACCCCCAGCGAGGTCTCGCGGACCTCCTGCAGGTCCTCGTCGCGCATGTCGACGTCGCGCACCAGGATGTTGCGCACGCCGAGGCGCTCGATCATCGCCAGGGCCTCGCGCTCGGCGCCCTCGCCGATCGACAGCATGGCGATCACCGCCCCGACCCCGAAGATCATCCCCAGCATGGTGAGGACGGACCGCAGCTTGTGCGAGGCCAGGCTTTCGAAGGCGCTGCGCAGCGCGTCGCGCAGGTTCATTGCGGCCCTCCCGGCAGGCTCGGCGCGGACGACCCGCCACCGGGCTGCTCGTCAGCGCCCGCATCCACGGTCGGGTCGCGGAGCGCGATCACATCGCCGTCGTCGAGCCCCGACGCAACCACCACGCGGCCCAGCGCGGCGGCCCCGAGCTCGACCGGCACCGCCTCGAAACCGCCGCGCGACCGGCGGTACACCACGGGCCCACCGTCCAGGCTGCACACCGCCTGGCGCGGCACGGTGATCGCGTTCTCGAGGTCGGCGACCAGGATCTCGGAGCGCACCCGCGCGCCGGGCTTCATGGACGCGGGATCGGTCCGCTCGAGCTCGAGCACGGCCCGGAAGTACTGCACCGGGACCTGCCGGTTGCGGCGCCCGGCCATGGGGTCGATGGCCTTGACGCGGGCGGCGTGCTCGACGCCGGGGCTCGCCTCGAGCCACACCCGCGCGCCCTGCCCGACCTCGATGCCGCCGGCGTCGGCCTCGAGGACGTAGACCTCGGCCTGCATCTCGGCGAGGTCGGGGATCCTCGCCAGCGGCCGCCCCGGCCAGACGCTGTCGCCGACCCGCACCGGATTGCCGCGCCAGTCCCGCTCCAGCATCACGATCCCCGCGTAGGGCGCCCGCACATCCAGGGCGTCGAGCCCCTCCTCCGCCTGCTGGACCTTGAGATCGGCCCGCCGGCGCTCGATGGCCAGGAGCTCGATCTCGGCCTCGGACAGGTGGGCCTGGATGTCCTGCGACTCCCGGGCGTGCTGCGCGCGCTTCTCGGCGAGCTCGGTGTCGATCCGCGACTCGATGATCTCCATCCTCGAGTAGATCCGGTTGTCGGTCGACTGGAACTCCCGCGCCACCTCGAGCTCCTCGCCCGCCACCTCGACGTCGCGGTCGAGCTTGTCGACGCTGGCGTCGAGGCTGACCTGGGCACTGTCGATCCGGTGGCTGCTGATGCGCTGGTCGGAGAAACCGTTCTCGCGGTCCTGCTCGAGCCGGCTGGGGTCGAAGCGGGCCACCACGTCGCCCTCGTCGACCAGGGCGCCGTCCTCCACGAGCCACGCCACGGTGAACGGGATCTGCGGTTTCATGGGAGCGGTCAGCGGCGTGCTGCGCACCGCGCCGAGGTTGCCCTCGGCGGTCACCCGGACCCGGAAAGGGGCGCTCCGGACCTTCGTCGTCGGGACCGCTGCGCCGCCGCGGCCGGCAACCATCCAGGCCGCGGCCAGCACCGCCGCGACCGCCGCCGCACCGAGGACCGCCAGCGCGGCGCGCCGCCTCACCGCGGCCGCTCCAGGGCCACCAGGTCCCCCGGCTCCACCCCCTCGAGGACCTCGACCCGGTCCGCGCTGCGGGCGCCCAGTACGAGCGGCACCTTCCGCCATCCTGTCGCGCCGCGGCGGTAGGCGATGACCGCGTCCCGGTCGTGGAAGACGGCTTCGATGGGCAGCAGGGTGACGCCCTCCCGCCGCTCGATCTCGATCTCGCCGCGGAACCGCATCCCGGGCCGCATGCGCTCCGGGTCGGTCTCGTCGAGCGACAGCCGGAGATGGACGACCTTGAGCGGGTTGCGCCAGCTCTTCTCCTGGACCGCACGAGAGATGGACTGCACGGTCCCCCGGTACTCGCGGTCCGGGTGCGCATCGAGCCGCAGCGCCACCTTCTGGCCCTCCCGGACGCGCCCGGCGCGGGCCTCCTCGACCTCGCCGTCGGCCTCCATCCGCCGCAGGTCCGGGATCTCGAGGACCTGCTCCGCCACCCAGCACGTGTCGCCGACCTTCTTCTTCTCGTTGCGCCAGTTGGTCGCGTGGATGACGATGCCGTCGCGCGGCGCGGTCCGGGTCATGCGGCCGATGGCGTCCTCGATCTGCCGCGCCTGCGACACCACCTGGGCGAGGTTGGTCTCGATCACGCCGAGCTCCTCGGCCCCCGCGCGGCGGGTCGCCTCGATGCGGCTCCGCACGAGCTCGACCTCGAGCTCGGCGAGCTCGAGGTCGAGCTTCGCCTTCTCCAGATCGAGGTTCGAGTACAGATCCGAGGGCCGCTCGGCCAGCAGCCGGGCCCTGCGCAGCCTCGCCTCGACCTCGGCCAGGGCGAGAGTGTCGTCGGCCACGGCGGCCTCGATGTCGACCCGCTTCTTCTCCAGCTCGGTGGTCGCCGCATCGAGGTCGGCCTGCTTGGACTGCAGGCGCTGCTGCAGCTCGGACGCGTCGAAGGCGAGGATCGGCTGCCCCTCCTTCACCTCTTCGCCCTCGTCCGCCATCATCGCGATCTTGAACTGCCACAGGTCCGGAACCTGCGGCGGCCCGAGGGAGGACGATTCCACCGCGCGCAGCGTCCCCGTCACCTCGACGCCGACCACGAGGCTGCCGCGTTCCACGCGCGCGCTGCCGGCCGGCGGGGCGAACCAACCGGCCGCCGCCCGCCCGAGCAGCAGCACGACCGCCAGGGCCGCGGCAGCAACGGCGATGCGCGCCGGCGGTCTCACGAAGCACCGTCCCAGATGGGCGCGACCCGGTCGCCCTCGGCCAGCCCGCTGACCAGCACACACGCCAGCGCCGAGCACGTGCCGACCTCGACCTCGGCCCAGGAGCCGTCCTGACGCAGGGCCCGCGCCGGCGACCCCGAGAGGTCGAGGGCGGCGCGCGGGACGAGCAACTGCTCACCCTCGCCCACCTCGACCTCGACCCGTACCGACATCCCGGGCAGCAGCAGGGTGTCGCCCCAGGCGGGCTCGAGCGCGATCGCGACGTCGAACCCGCGCCGCTCGGAGTAGACCCGCTGCTCGCGGGCGATCGGCGTGATCTCGGTGATGCGCCCCGGGAGGTGGAGCTCGGGCTCGATGTCCGGCGTGCAGCGCGCCGCCATTCCGTGTGCCAGGCGGCCGTCGTCGACGTCGCTCAGCGAGGCCCGCACCCGCAGGTCGTCCAGGTCCGGGATGCCGACCACCGTCCAGCCCGCGAAGACCGTGTCGCCGACCTGGAACTTGCGATCCTCCCACGGGTTCTCCTCGACCACGACGATCCCGGCGCGGGGCGCGGTCAAAACGAGCGCGTTCACCGCTTCCTCCGCGATCGCGAGCTCGCGCCGGTTCCTGAGGTGCTCCTCCTCGGCGATCCGGATGTCGGCCTGCACCGAGGTCCGGGTGGAGTTCAGGTCCGTCAGGGACTTCTCGTGGTCGGCCTTCGCCTTCGCGAGCGCGAGCTCGGCGCTGCGCTGCTCGAAGCGGCTCCGCACCGCGGCGGAGACCGCGGCATCGAGCTCGGCCTTGGCGAGCGCGATGCGGGCCCGCGCGACGGCGGCCTCGGCCTCGCGCAGCCGGGCGTCGCCCTGCGCCGTCACCTGGAGCAGGCTGCGCCGGCTGCGCTGCACCGCGCTGCGCTGCTGGTCCAGGTTCGCCGTGAAGGACGAGTTGTCGAACTCGAGGACGCGCTCACCCGCTGCAACCCGCGAGCCGTCGGCGGCGAGCCACTGGATCTGCAGCCGGTTCTCGCGGGTTCGCGGCACCTTGATCTGAGCGCTGTCGACGGCCTCGATGACCCCGGTGAGGAGGGCCCTCGGCGCGAAGGTCCCGCGGACCACCTCGAGCTCGGCGGGCGATCCGCGGTCCACCGGCTCCGCCCCGCAGCCGAGGCCCAGCGCGACGCCGGCGGCGGCCGCGGCGAGCCGGCGGATCCCGAGGATGAATTGAGACGATGACGTCATGTTCGAGAACATTCTACGCGACGGCCGGCCGCACCTACAAACCGAGCCCGACGAGCCTTTCGGTGGGAGGCCGGAATCTCTCCGCCGGCCACCCCAACGCTTCATCGATCCCCTCGAGCATGGCCTCCCGGTCTTCGGGGATCCGCCCGTGGACGTCGAGGAAGTTGCTGATGTGGTCCGAGAGCAGCACCGTGGGGCCCTCGAGCTTCCCGATCAGCAGCCGGGTCTCCTGAAGGGCCTGGTAGGCGTCGAGCAACGTCAACTCGCCGCGCCGCCAGCGCTCGCACCACTCGGTGCCGAGGGCCGGCACGAAGGTGCGCAGCCGCACGAAGTCCGGGCTCGCGCGGTTGAGGACCGCCGCGCTGCCCTCGGCGTGCTCGCGCGAGCGCTCGAGCCCGGCCACTCCGACCATGAGATAGACCGAGAGCTCGATGCCGGCCGACATCACGTGGTTGAAGGCCGCGGCCGCGGCCTCCGGGTCGACCCCCTTGCGGATCCGCTCGAGGGTCACGGCGTCGCCCGACTCGAGACCCGAGTGGACGCGGGTGATCCCGGCGGCGGCGATCCGTCGCCACTCGTCGCCGTCCTTGGTGACCAGGAACTTCGCCGAGCCGTACATGGTGATCCGCTCGAGGCCGGGAAACCGCTCCCGGGCGGCCTCGCCGATCGCCACCAGCGCGTCGGTCGCGAGCGCCGCCGAGTTCCCGTCGGCGAGGAAGATCGTGCGCACGCCGGGGCCGAAGGTCGCCAGGGCGAGATCGAGGTCCTCGACGATCTCCATGTGCGGCCGCCTCCGGAACTTCACGCCGCTGTACATCGCACAGAAGGCGCAGCGGTTGTGGGGGCAGCCGATGGTCGCCTGAATGATCAGGGACCCGGCCTCGGACGGCGGACGGTACACCGTGCCCTCGTATCGCACGACCGCATCCTACCGCGTCATCGGCCTCAGTGCGGCCGTGGGTCACCGGCGGAATAGGCCGCGCCTCGGGCGGTGTTTGAGGCTGCATGCGAAATGCCCCGCATTGCCGCGCGTCCTCGTTCCGAACCATGCTCTTCGGCCTTCTCGCCGCCGGTGTCGCCGCCGTTTCGGCGTCGGAGCCGCCGGCCGCCCTGTGGGTTGCGGACGCCGCGCGCCTCGGCTCGGCGCTGCTCGAGATCGACGTCGCCACGGGCGAGCGCTCGCTGGTCGACCTCGAGGACTACCCCAACGTCCTCACCGTCAGCGGCGGCGTGCAGGCGGACGACGGGACGCTCTTCCTGGGGGCGGTCAACGCCGCCCAGGGAGTCACCATCATCCGCTTCGACCCCGACGCCCGCTCGGTGGTCGGCATCAGCGGCTTCGTCGACGAAACCAGCTTCGAGCCGCGCGGGTCCGGGCCCGACTTCCAGCCCGGGCTGCGCGGGATCGTCGTCGGGCCGTGGGCGCGGCTCTACTGTCTCCGGCGGTTCGGGGGCCCGATGTCGGTCGACGTCGCATCCGGCGACCGCCTTGTGATCTCGCAGTCGGCCACACCGCGGGTCGGCGGCGGCGTCGAGCTGCGCGACCCTCTCGATCTCGTCGTCGAGCCGCGCGGCACGCTCCTGGTGGCCGACCGCTTCGGCAACCTCGTGCGGGTCGCACCCGGCAGTGGGAGGCGGACGACGGCCTTCGAGTTCGAGGACCTGCTCGAGGGGCCGCACCGCCTCGAGAGGCTCCCCGACGGCCGCGTCCTGCACGCCTTCGGCGCGGGCGACGGGCGCAGCATCTCGGTCTTCGACCTTTCGCTGCGCTCCTTCTCGGAGCTCTCGGGCCCGGGCCGCGGTGCGGGGCCGGAGCTCGCGGGCCTCGTCGACTTCGTGGTCGGCCCGGACGGCTCCGTCTACGCGCTCGACCTCGCGCTGCGCGCCGTCGTCGCCGTCGACCCGGCAACCGGTGATCGCACCCTGGTCGCCGAGGACCCGGAGGGCGCCGACCTCGGGCTGCTCTCCGGCGACGCCCGCCTCGTCGGCTTCGCCTTACCGCACAGCCCGCCGTCGCCGCGCAGCTCCGGCGGGCGGGTCGCCGCCCCGGGCGCGCCGTCTCCCTCCTGACCGCGTCCTCGGGGACGACCGGCACGGGGGCGGGATCGCACTCTCGGGTGCCCGGAGATTCCCGCTCGCTGCCGAGACGTGTACCCTCGGCGGCATGGCGCCGCTGATCACCGCCCGCGATCTCACGCACTCGTACGGACCCCGGACCCTGTTCGCGGGGCTCAACCTCACGATCTCCGAGGGCGACCGGGTCGGCGTGATCGGCCCCAACGGCGCCGGCAAGACGACCATGCTGCGGATGCTCGCCGGCGCCGAGGCGCCCGACTCGGGCGAGCTCCACCGCCGCCGCCGGCTGCGGGTCGCGATGGTTCCCCAGGACGACGTCTTCGACCCCGCGGCCACGGTGGCCGAGGTGGTGGCCGCCGCCGCGGCCTCCGACCCCGAGCCCACCGAGGACGAGACCGAGCGCGCCGTCCGGGTCGCCATCGCCCTCGACCAGCTCGGCTTCCGCTCGCGGGAGCAGACGACGAACGAGCTCTCGGGCGGCTGGCGCAAGCGGCTGGCCATCGCCGCCGCCCTCGCCGCCGCCCCGGAGGTGCTGCTCCTCGACGAGCCCACCAACCACCTCGACCTCGACGGAATTCTGTGGCTCGAGAAGATGCTCGGCTCGAGCCGCCTGCTCGCCTACGTGGTCATCAGCCACGACCGCGCCTTTCTCGACCGGGTCGTCAACCGGGTCATCGAGGTGGCGCCGCAGTACCCCGGCGGCAGCTTCGCCGCCGACGGCAGCTACACCGACTTCCTCGAGCGGCGCGCGCAGCACCTCGAGGCGCGCGCGCAGTACCGCGACAGCCTCGCGAACCGGGTGCGGCGCGAGCTGGAGTGGCTGGCGCGCGGGCCCAAGGCGCGCACCACCAAGTCCCAGGCGAGGATCGACGAGGCCGAAAGGCTCGCCGCCGACCTCGCCCAGGTCCGTGCCGAGCTGGCGACCTCGCGGGCGGGCATCGAGATGACCGCCTCGGGCCGCCGCACCAAACGTCTGCTGGTCGCCTCCGGTGTCGACAAGGCCATCGGCGGCCGCCTTCTGCTGCGCGGCCTCGACCTCGTGCTGCTGCCCGGGCGCCGCCTCGGAGTGGTGGGCTCGAACGGCAGCGGCAAGAGCACCCTGCTCAAGCTGCTCGCCGGCGAGCTCGAGCCCGACGACGGCGTCATCCGCCGCGCCGAGCACCTCCAGATCGTGCACTTCGACCAGCAGCGGGCACAGCTCGACCAGACCGCGTCCCTGCGCCGGGCGCTCGCCCCCGAGGGCGACGCCGTGATCTACCGCGGGCGCGAGGTGCACGTGGTCAGCTGGGCCCGCCGCTTCCAGTTTCGCGACGACCAGCTCGAGCAGCCGGTCGGCGAGCTGTCGGGGGGCGAGCAGGCGCGGGTGCACATCGCTCGCCTCATGCTGCGGCCCGCCGACCTGCTGCTGCTCGACGAGCCCACCAACGACCTCGACATTCCCACCCTCGAGGTGCTCGAGGAGAGCCTGCTCGACTTCCCGGGCGCGCTGGTGCTGGTCTCGCACGACCGCTACCTGCTCGACCGGGTGAGCACGGTCCTGCTCGCACTCGACGGCACCGGCGGCGCCACCCCCTTCGCCGACGTCGAGCAGTGGCTCGCCGAGCGCGAGTCGGCGGCTGCGGCCCCGCGCCCGGCGCGGCCCGAGAGGCGTCGCGACAAGCCTGCCCGCTCCGGGCTGAGCTACCGCGAGAAGCGCGAGTACGAGGGGATGGAGGCGGCCATTCTGGCGGCCGAGACCGAGCTCGAGAACGCCGCCGCGGAGCTCCAGGACCCGCAGGTCGCCTCCGACGCCGACGCCGCCCACCGGGCTTTTCTCGCCCACGAGCAGGCCCGCGACCGGGTCGCCGAGCTCTACCGCCGCTGGGCCGAGCTCGAGGACAAGACCTGATCCGGACCGGCCCCGGCATCGACCGTGCACCGACCGCGGTCAGCGAGCGCCGCCGGCGTCCGTCTGGGCATCGGCCTCCGCCGCGCGGTACAGCTGCCAGGGCTCGCTGACGCCCTTCAGCTCGAGCTCTCCCAGGTCGTCGAAGACCAGTCCGGACCCTGCGACGAGGTCCTTCACGGTGCGCGTGACCAGCACCTCGCCGGCGGCGGCGAGCCCCGCCACCCGCGCCCCGATGTGCACGGCGATCCCGGTGAGCTTGCCGCCCGATCGCTCGCACTCGCCGGTGTGGAGACCGGCCCGGATCTCGAGCCCGAGCGGCTGCAGGGCGTCGCGGATCGCCATGGCGCAGCGCACGCCGCGCGCCGGGCCCTCGAACGAGGCGAAGAATCCGTCACCCGCGTTGTCGACCTCCGCCCCTCGGAAGCGCACCAGCTCGCGTCGCACCACCGCGTGGTGGCGCTGCAGCAGCTCGCGCCACGCGCCATCGCCCAGTCGCTCGGCGAGGGCCGTCGCACCGACGATGTCCGTGAACATCACCGTCGCCAGCACGCGCTCCGGTTCGAGGCTCGCGCGGCTGCCGGTCAGGAACTCCTGCACCGGGGACACCATCGCCTCGATGTCGCCGGCGTGGAAGATGTGGTCCCCCCCGGCGAGCTCGACGAAGCTCGCGCCCTGGATGTGCTCGGCCAGGTAGCGGCCGTTGCCGAGACGGACGTAGCGGTTGCCGGCGCGGTGGAGCACGAGCGTGGGCAGGCGGATCGTCGGCAGGACCCAGCGCAGGTCGATCTGGTAGGTCAGAGGGTAGACCGGATGGAACTGACCCGGGCTCATCGCCACCCGCTCGTAGCGCCCGCGCCACGCGACGAAGCCCGCGTCGGCGGCCACCAGGCTCGGAGCACCGGCGATCGCGGCCTCGCCGGTCCCCCACTGCGCGAGGATCGTTTCGATGAGGCGCGGAACGACCTCGGTGGGAACCCCCCACGGGTAGTCCTCGGCAGCTGTCCTCCGCGCGTAGGCGTCGGCCAGAATCAGCGCCGTCGCCCGGTCCGGGTTGGTGGCGGCGAAAAGCAGCGCCATGGCGCTGCCGTCGCCATGGCCGAAGACCGCGGCGCGAGGGCTGCCGGCTGCGTTCATCACGGTGCCGACGTCGTACATCCACTCTTCCCAGGTGGGGATGGCGCCGAGCGGCACCGGGTCCGACAGGCCGGTACCGCGTTTGTCGAAGCAGATCACCCGAGCGAAGCGCGCCAGACGCTCGAGGAACGCGGCCAGGGTCGGCTCCTCCCACATCACCTCGAGGTTGCTCACCCAGTCGGGGACGAAGACGATGTCGAGCGGGCCGTCGCCGCACAGCTGGAACGCCAGCCACTGGCCGTCCCGGTTCCTCGCGTATCTGATCTCGGATTTCATGGTCGCGGTGGCGAGTATATACGCCCAGCGAGGGGCACGACGCCGGCGTCGGCTACTCGCCGTCGCGCGCGCGCTGCTGCTCGCGGACGGCGCGGAGAACCCGCGCATCCTCCTGGTGGCGCGGGTGGTCGATGCCGCTCTTGATGGCGAGGAGATCGTCGAGCCCGATCCAGTGCGCCGGAGCGCTCCCGTAGCGGCCGTCGATCCGGCGCGGCCACACGTCGGCGAAGCTGAGCGCGATCACGTTCCGCAGAATGTCGATGCGGTTGGGAGCCGCCCCGAGCTGCAGGATCTCGTCCGCGTCGTCCTCGGTCAGCAGCGAGGGGCTGCCGAACTCCTCGAGGGCCCGGTTGGCGCGCCGGACGTTCTCGCGGTCCGGGTCGATCCAGAGGTCCATGTCCTTGGTGTAGCGCGGCTTGGCGTGGTAGATGAAGGCCAACCCGCCGACGATGAGGTAGCGCACGCGGTGGCGGGAGAAGAGCTCGAGGATGTCCTCGAAGTCCTGGACGGCTTCCATCGCTCAGCGCCCCGGCGCCGCGTCGCCGCGGCGCGCAGCCTCGGCCAGGGCGACGTCGCGGCGGATGGCCACCAGCGCCGACAGCCTCTCCTCCGGTGTCCGCCGCTGCCAGAACTCGAGGTCCCAGGCGTCCGCGTCGGCGAACGAGCGCGCACGGTGGGTCTCGATCGACTTCCGGCGCCTGCGGCTCCGCTCTTCAATGTCCATCACGATCAATATCTTAACACCTACAGCAGACTGCGAGGGCCGGCCCTTCGCGATCGGCGCCGGCGCCGTGTGACCCTGCGCACCTCCGAAACTGCGAAACGGGCTATGGTTGTGAGGTGACATCCGCGGCGGCTCGCCACCTGGTCCTCGCCTGCTGCCTGCTCGCGGCGCTGCCGGGCCTCGCGCTGGCCCAGGCCGACTGTGGGCTCCCGCTCTCGTATCCCGCCGGCGCCACCTGCTCTGGGGGACCGTCCGACGGCCGCCCGTGCTACGTCTTCGACGCCGGCGACGGCTTCGGCTGCCCAGGCGGCACCTGCGTCGAGTCGCCGGGCGGCGGGCGGGCCACCTACTACGACGCCACCACGGGCGCCTGCGGGATCCCGGTGAGCGATCCGCACGCGATGGTCACCGCCGTCGCCGACCTCCTGTGGGACGGCAGCGCGGCGTGCGGCCGCTGCGCCCGGGTCACCGGGCCGCTGGGAACGGTCGTCGTCGAGATCACCGACCGCTGCCCGGCGGGGCCCAATCCGGAGTGGTGCGCCGGGGACGCCGCCCACCTCGACCTGAGCCGGGCCGCCTTCGCGGCGATCGC
>CAZMED010000005.1:0-3109 GCA_964565045.1 uncultured Thermoanaerobaculia bacterium | reverse complement strand
CCGGCGCCGCCGGCCTCTTCAGGACTGGTTCCCTCTCGAGTATCTGAAATAGAGAAAAACCGGCCGCGCGTCCATATTCCCCCGTCGCCGCGGGGTGAGGGCCATCCCATCCGTCGGCGGGGGCGTTGACCGAAGCCTCAGCGTCCGCGCAGGTCGAAGCTCCAGGTGGTCCAGGCCATGATCTTGGTGGTGTCCGTCGACAGGGTCTCGGCCCGGTAATGGGCGACCTTGAGGAAGAACGACAGGGACGGCGCAGGGGAGAAGCGTCCCTGGAAGTCGATCTCGGTGCCGAGCGGCGCCGACCCGGCGGCCGCCTCGAAGTCGTGGTAGGCGAGCAGCCAGGCCCAGCGCTCGCGGTCGAAGCTGAGCCGCAGGAAACGGTCGTGGCTGCCGTCCGGCGGCGTCACCACCAGCTTGTCGGCAAAGCCGTTGAGCCCGTGGTTGGTGCCGAGCGGGGTCTGCACCGCGGTCGTTCCGTTCCCGTCCTTGAGCTCCCAGCCGGCCCGCAGCGACCACGCGCCCTTCCTCGCCCCGAGCACGAGGTGGACGTAGTCGAGGCCGAAGTCCCGAGGGTTCTCGCCGTAGTCCGACTGGCGGGCGTACTCCGCCAGGTACAGCACATCGAAGCCCCGGAGGGCGGTGCTTCCGTCGAGCCGCGCGCCCACGGTCGCCGACGACAGCCCCTCGCGGGGCTCGTCGTCCCAGTCGATGAGGTAGCCGTAGGCGGAGGCGTCGGCGAAGCCGACGTCCCGCGACAGGTGCAGGAGGTGGGCGGACAGGCCGAAGCTCGCGCCGTTGTTGTAGAAGGCGCGGTCGAGGAAGGCGTAGCTGGCGTCGAAGCCCGCCGGCAGGGCCAGTGCCAGCGAGGCGCCCGTGTACGAGCGGTGGTTCTGCCGCCAGGGCGCGATACCGATGAAGCGCTGGTTGTCGAGCGTGTAGGCGAACCGTCCCACCTTCAGCTCGAGTCCGCCCGGGCCGCGGTAGCCGAGATAGATCTGGTCGAACTCGGTGATCTCGGGGTCCGCCACCACCGGCCGGTCGGTGACGCCGTTGCCGCGACTGCCCGCACCGGCATTGTTGTACAGCAGGTCATTGCCGATGGCCGACACGTTCTCGATCGTGAAGCCCGCGAAGAGGCCGCGCCAGCCGGCGCTCTCGAAGGACAGGGCCGACCGCAGGGTGGAGGCGAGGGCGTCCTTCGCGAAGGCATCGTCGTCGACGGACTCGAGGCGGTAGCGCAGGTCGAGACGCAGCCTCCCCTGCTCGATCGCCTCGATGGGTCCGCCGGGCGCGGCCGGCTCGTGCGACGCGGCGCCGCCTGCGGTGGCGAGCACCGCGAGGACGGACGCCGCGACGACGAGCTCGGACTTCATGACGCTCGATCCCCGCACCTCTACGAGTCGAGCCAGGTGACCCGGCCGCTCGCCAGGTCGTACACGCCGCCGACGAGGCCGATCTCGCCGTTTGCCAGCTGCTCGGCGATGACCGGGCTGCGCTCGACGATGTCCTGCATCGTCTGGCGGACGTTCTCCTCCACCGCCGCCTCGATGTAGGCCGCGTTCTTGGAGTCGGTGGCGCCCTCTCCGGCGGCCGCCTTCGCCCGCTCGAGGGCCGGCTCGAACTCCTCCAGCAAATCGGTGAGGTTGCCGAAGTCGACGCCGTCGGCCGCGCCCTTGATCGCGCCGCAGGAGGAGTGGCCGAGGACGACGATCAGCTTCGAGCCCGCAGCTTTCGTCGCGAACTCCATGCTGCCGATCATGTTCACATCCTCGACGTTGCCGGCGACGCGGCCCACGAAGACGTCACCGATGCCCTGGTCGAAGAGGATCTCCGGCGGCACCCGCGAGTCGACGCAGCTGAGGATCGCGGCCATCGGGAACTGCCCCGATGCCGTGGCTTCAGCCTGGGCGATGAAGTCCCGGTTGATGAGCCGGCCCTCGACAAAGCGGCGGTTGCCCTCCTTGAGCGCCTCGAGGACCGCCTCGGGCGTCATCGCCTGCTGCGCCTCGGCGGTGAGCACCGCGCTCACCGGCGCCGGCGCCGGCTCGGCCGCCGGCGCGACGGCCTGCTCCCGAGAACAGCCGGCGCCCAAACCGAGACTCGCGATCACGAACCCGAACAAGACTGCCTGTTTCATCGTCAAACCTCCAATGTCGCGTTATCCGGGGGGTGCAGCGCGCCCTGCCGTTTCATCGTCCACCGCCAGCGACAATCTGCTGAGAGTGCCGCGAAACGCCCGACCGCCCCCGGCTTTCCGAACAGAATGCACACCACCGCCGGAAAATTTCCGGATGAGCACGGGGGTGCCGAGCTTCGACACAACCATGACAGAAGAAACCCGCGACGCCGTCACCCGGCAGGCGCTGAGCTACTGGAACGAATCCCGCGGCGCGCTCGCCGCCGCGGCGGCGCAGGACCACCTGCCGGTCAACCAGTACCTGCGCCACCGCTGCGCCTCGACCCGGCCCGACGACGGCGCTCGCGACCTCGGCGTCCTCGAGGCGGGCCTCCTGTTCGGCGACGGCCTCGAGTCCGGATCGCTGCGGTGGTGGTCGACCGGCGTCGACTGACGGATCGTAACCGTGCCACAACCCGCCGCTCTGAATGTTCGTCTCGATCAAGGTGCGGAGATGTCGCTGCAGACCGGCTCGAAGCTCGAGGACTGGCGGCGGTTGCATAAAACGAACGGTTGCGTCAGCCCATCTGTCCGAGGCCCGGCTCGCCGTCGCGCCAACGTCGCCAGCCGATGGTCACGAACGGCGACAGCAGGGCGAGCAGCGGCAGCAGCAGCCACCACTCCAGGGCGCCGGCCGTCTCCGGGCCGAAGCCCCAGATCGCCCAGGGCACCGCGGCGAACAGCGCAATGTACGGCAGGATGAACAGCCGCCAGTAGCGGGTGTCCGGAAAACGCCAGGGGCGCAGAAAGACCACGGCACCGTATCCGGCGGCGGCAAGCGCGAACCCGGCAAGCCCGGCAGCCATGTCACCGCGCGTCAGGAACAGGACGGCCAGCGCCGGTATCCACAGGAACCCTCCCGCGAACCCGGCGAGCCAACCCAGCTTCTCGCCTGAACGAGGTCGCATCGCCGCCACCTCCTCGGGAATTCTC
>CAZMED010000004.1:0-48234 GCA_964565045.1 uncultured Thermoanaerobaculia bacterium | reverse complement strand
GAGAACGGCTCGTCGAGGATCAGCAGCGGCGGCCGGTGGAGGATGGTGCCGATGACCTGGATCTTCTGCTGCATGCCCTTGGAGAGGTCCTCGACCTTGTGGGTCGCCCACTCGGCGAGGCCGAACTTCTCGAGCCAGGCCCCGGCCCGCTTCTTCGCCTCGCCGGGGCGCAGGCCGCGGATGGTGCCGAGGTAGACGAGGTGCTCGAGCACCTTCATCTTCTTGTACAGACCGCGCTCCTCCGGCAGGTACCCGATGATCCGCCGCCGGTTGTCGTCGACGGGCAGGCCGTCGAGCACGACGGAGCCCGAGTCGGCCGAGATGATGCGCATGATCATGCGGATGGTGGTCGTCTTGCCGGCGCCGTTGGGACCCAGCAGCCCGAAGACCGAGCCCCGCGGGACCGCGAAGCTGAGGTCGTCGACCGCCACGTGCTCGCCGTAGCGCTTGCTCAGGTGCTGCAGCTCGAGTATCGAGTCCACGGAACCTCCGATCATCGAAGTCAGGTCATTGTACGCGCGAGCCGCCGACATCTTCCGAGTCCTTTTTCGTCCTCCGCGTCGTTGCGCCGACGCGGAGGACGAAAAAGGAGAAAGGCCTTGAATCCAGGAGCACCCTGTGGCACAATGCGCGTCCTTGGGCTGCGCCGATAGCTCAATTGGATAGAGCATCTGGCTACGGACCAGAAGGTTAGGGGTTCGAGTCCCTTTCGGCGCGCCACCTTTCCCTTGCGGTCAAGCATGGAAAAGGTCCTCGTCACTGCACCACCCACCCTTGCCCCTCCGTGGTCGAGTCCATTTCGGCGCGCTACCTTCTTCATCGCCACACCAGCTTGAATCCTGCGGCCCGGTGAGCGCGTTGCGTCGCCCACGGCGCCGCGTCTCGGCGGAGCCTGCCGATGACCGGACGCCGCCTCCGACCATCCGCCCCGCGGCGCCGGTCATGGGCGGCAGCCTCTCGCCGAGTGCGAGTCCCTATCGGCGCGGCCGACTGAAGCTGTCAACAGCGGCTGACAAACGTCGCTGACAACAGGTGCTGCCGCTGTCGACCGCCGCTGGGCCCGGCTCCGGCCCGGCGGGTCACCGAGGCGCGTGCCCGAGTCGACGCAGCGCCTCGGCGGCGTAGATCCGAACCTCGCGGTCGGGGTCGGTGATCGCCGCCCGCAGCGCGGGCTCGGCGTCGGAGGAGCCGATGCGGGCGAAGGCGACTGCGACGGCGCGACGGACCTGGACGTCCTCGGCCTCGCTCTCGAGCAATGCGGCCAACGGCCTGACCGCCCGCGACGACCCGATCCGGCCGAGTCCTCCGACCACGGCCGCTCGGACCCATGGCCGCGGGTCGTCGAGGGCGGCGACGAGCGGATCAACGACGGTCGGAGACCCGATCCGGCCGAGCGCCTCCGCGGCGGCGCCGCGGTGGGTCGGCGCGTCGCCGTCGAGAAATGCCGTCAGTGGCTCCAGCGCCCGCGGGTCGCCGATCTCGCCGAGAGCCGAGATCGACCAGTGGCGTACGTTCTCGTCGGGGTCGGCCAGACTGCGCAGCAGCGCTTCCACGGCACGCTCCGTGCCGATCCGGCCGAGGCCCCTGGCGGCGATCTGACGCAGCGCGGGGTCGGGGTCCGTGAGCAGGTCGAGCAGCGGGCCGGTTGCGGTCTCGCCTTCCGCGATGACAGCCTCGACCAGGGGCGCGCGGGCGTGCCAGGTGTCGGCCCGCCGGATGGTGCGCACCAGCACCGCCGCCCTTTCCTCAGGCGTGGCTGCGCCGCGCGCTGGCGCCGGAAGGCGCAGGCCGGCGCGCACCTCGAGCGAAACATGGGACAGGCCCATCAGCGCAGCGGTGGCGAGGACGAGCACCACCACAATCTGACGGGGGCTCTCAGGCAAATCGGTGCCGAAGAGGAGGCGGCTCGGCGCGGTGAACGCGCGCGCCAGCCATCTCGGCAGCGGCAGCAGAAAGGGCGTGCGTGCCCGGAAGCGCTCGTAGGCTTCGCCGACCGCCCGCCGCATGTGATGCTCCTCCAACAGGGCGACGCCGACGATCACAATTGCCGACAGCATGAAGGGCAGCGAGGCCGGGATGCCCCACGAGCGCCGCGGGTACCGCACGTGCTCGAGAGCCAGCAGCATTCCGTAGCTCCACACGATCCACCCCAGGTATTGCGGGTGCCGCGAGAAGCGGTAGACCCACAGCTCGGCCACGTCGCGGCCTCGGAAGCGGGCCGCGAACCAGCTCAGGGTGCCGAGGGCGAACAGGAGCAGGCCGGCGCCGATGAGCAGCACGACCACGGGCCCGTGGACGTCGATGCCGAAGGGCGCGAAGGCCCATCTCAGGGCCCGGTAGGGCAGGTAGACGATGTCGCCGAGCTGCCCGGTGTCGAAGCCGGCCTCCAATACCGGCAACCAGACGAGGTTGAGGAGCCCGAGGCCGGCGAGAAAGAACATGACCGTGGCGAACTGGGCGAAGACCGGCAGGAACAGCATCACCGCGCCGGCGGTCGCCATGCGGCTTCGGCCGAGTGCGAACCCGGCCGCAATGAGCACCACCATCAACCCGAAGCACAGCGCGCCGACCGTCCGCAGGTGGTAGTGGCGGAGGAAGAGATCGGTCTGGAGTCGCGCGGTGTCGTCGGCGTGCGAGTCGCCGCCGGGGGTGGGAAGGTGCGTCTCCAGGAGCTGGTGCATCAGCGCCGGAAGCTCGATCGAGGCATACGTGAGTCCGATCGTGAACACTACCGCGAGCAGCGTCAGATACACACCACCGGCGAGCCGTCTCGATCGCATCGTGCCACCAAGTGCGTCAGTGTAGCGCGGCTCAGCGGCGCACGTAGGCGGCCGCTGCAACTCGGGCGGGCTGCTGGTCTTGCCTCTGTTTGATGTCGACCGACGCTGCTCTCCGACGCTTGTTCCTGAGACTGCTTGCCGGCGCTGATATCGGGGCCGTGTTCGGTTGGGTGGGTGGAAATGTGTCAACGCTCAAACGTGGAATGCGTGAACGGCTTTCGGGCACGGAGACGGAAACGGGCACGGGCAGGGGACAAAAAAGGCCCGGGCGGGTGCCCGGGCCTTGAGCTCGATCGGCAGAGAGCCTGAGCTCTAGAAGCTCCAGCGCACGCCGAGGCGCATCCGCCAGCGCGAACGCAGGTTGTCGACCGAGTAGATCGAGTTCGCGTCGGGGTCGAGGACGACGCTGCGCAGGGTGTAGATCGGCTTGCCGTCGTCGGTGGCCCCCACGTAGGTGACCGGCTGCACGGTGCCGAAGGGCACGTAGCGCACCCAGCCCGAGTCCTCGTTGATCATGTTCCAGAAGTTGTAGATGTCGAACAGGACCTGGAGCGAGCTCGAGCCCGGCACCGGGATGTTCTGCCGGATCGACAGGTCGGTCTGGGTCACGTAGGGCTGGTTCAGCGAGTTGCGCGGTGCGATCTGGCCGCGGAACTTGTCGAGCCCGTAGAGCTCGATGTAGTTGTTGAGCTGGTCCCAGGTGCCGTTGGTGATGACCACGTCGTCCGCACCGGAGGGCACGTAGAAGAGGTCGTTCGAGAAGTACTGGTCGCCGTTGATGGTCGGGAAATTGCCGTAGAAGATGTTCATGTAGGGGCGGCCGGCCTGGTGGTTCCAGAACACCGACAGCACGGTCGACCAGCGGCTGGCACGGTTGAACTCGTAGTTGAGGTTGACGGTGGCGCGGTGCCGCACCTCGAAGTCAGACGGTGACAGCTCCGGGTTGTTGGGGTCTGCCGCTTCGTTGTACTGGAAGTTCGAAACCGCACGCGACGAGGTGGCGTCGTTGATGACGTTGGACTCGCCCCAGGCGTAGGCCACCGAGCCCCACAGCGGCGAGGAGGCCCCGTAGGGCTTTTCGAGCTTGAAGATGAGGTTGGTGGCGTCGCCCTCGTTGGTGTTGGTGAGGTAGTAGTTGCCGGAGAATGTGGAGCTCAGGCGCTCGTAGACCGGGCGGCCGTCAAACGGAATCGTCTCGCCGGTCTGCACCAGGTTGAGGTCCTTCCAGGTGACCTCGTTGACGCTCGAGGAGTACATCACCTCGGCCGAGGCCACCATGTCCCACCACGGCAGCTTGTGGTCGTAGGCGAGGTTCGCGCGCCAGGTCTGCGGGAACTCGAAGTCGGGATCAACGGTGTTGACGTCCTGGCGCGAGGCGCCGGCGACGTCGGTCGGCTGGTCGAAGGGGTCGGGGTTGAACTCGATGCTGCCGAAGGCGCGGATGGTGGTCTGGCGGGTCCCGGTGCGGCCGTAGTTGTTGGAGATCCAGACGAAGGGGGTGCGGCCGGTGAAGAGGCCGACGCCGCCGCGCAGCTGCTTGGTGCTGTTGCCCGAGATGTCCCAGTTGAAGCCCACGCGCGGCGACCACAGAAGGTTGCCGTCGGGGACCTGGTCGGTGCGGGTGCCGAAGGTCTCGTCCACCAGCGGGTTGTAGTCCGGGGTGTCGGGGAAGTACGGGATGTCGAGGCGCAGGCCGCCGACCAGGGTCAGGTTCGGCTTCACGCGCCAGGTGTCGCCGGCATACAGCGAGAACTGCCAGTGGTCGAAGGTGTCGGCGGGGTTCGCCGGGTCGTTGGGGAAGGTGTAGTCGAACTGGTTGGCGAACCCGGAGTAGAAGTCGTCGAGGGTGTTGAAGGTGTAGTCGCCGTAGCTCTGCTGGATGAAGAGGTTGTAGAACGAGTACCACTGGTTGTGGGTGCCGATGACGATCTCGTGGTCGCCGGCGAAGAAGGTGAAGTCGTTGGTGAACTCGATGATGTCCTGGTCGAGGGCGTTGGCGGTCGAGAAGGCCTCGAAGCCGGCCTCCCAGTCGTTGCCGTTGCCGTCAGGGTCGCGAATGGAGATCGTCGGGAAAGGATCGGTCGGACTGCGGCGCTTGTCGCGGATGGTCTGATAGGTGAAGCGCATCTCGTTGAAGTAGCCGTCGCCGAAGACCGCGTTCCACTGTGCGACCGTGGAGTTGGTCTCGTTGAGGAAATCGTAGCCGTTGTTGGGGAACTGGAAGGAGCTGTTGGACGGCCGGATGATGAAGTTGGAAGCGTCGATGTAGTTGTGGCGCAGCACCAGGTTGTTCGAGGGGTTGAGGTTGAAGTCGAAGCGCACGAAGATCTTGTCGTTGGGGGTCTCGCTCGTCACCTGACCGAGGCCGCCCGGGTCGTAGCCGTAGTTGTCGATCAGGTACTGGCGGAACTGGGCGGCCTCCTGGGTGAACTGGCAGTCCTGGTAACAGGAGCCGCCCGACCCATCCAACGAGTAACCGGTCGGCCGGCTGAGGTCGCGGGTCTCGTAGCTGACGAAGAAGAAGGCCCTGTCCCGGATCAGCTTGCCGCCGAGGGTGAAGCCGTACTCCTGGTCTTCGAAGGTGCCGAGGCTGCCGAGCTCGTCGATGTCGTTGACGAAGTTGT
This sequence comes from uncultured Thermoanaerobaculia bacterium, assembly GCA_964565045.1. Taxonomy (GTDB): domain Bacteria; phylum Acidobacteriota; class Thermoanaerobaculia; order Thermoanaerobaculales; family Sulfomarinibacteraceae; genus Sulfomarinibacter. The sequence goes on along the minus strand of CAZMED010000004.1, from coordinate 42,830 downwards.
CGTCGGCGTAGTAGCCGTAGACCGAGCCCGACCAGTTGTTGGTTCCCGACTTGGTGATGACGTTGACGCTGCCGCCGGTGAAGCCGCCCTGACGGACGTCGAAGGAGGAGGTCACCAGCTGCAGCTCCTGCACCGCGTCGAGCGAGATCGGCTGCGCCTGGGTCTGGCCGCCGGGGGTGCCGGAGCCGGCGAGGCCGAAGACGTCGTTGTTGACCGCGCCGTCGATGGAGATGTTGTTGAAGCGGTTGTTGCGCCCGGCGACGGTGAGGATGGTCGCGTCCTCACCGGGCGAGAAGGTCGACATCACCGGGTTGGTGCGGGCGAAGTCGTAGAGATTGCGGTCGGCCGAGGGCAGCGCGTCGAGGGTCGCCTCCGAGACGGAGCTCGCGGACCCCATCTTCAGGGGGCCGATCAGCGGGCTCGACTCCGAGACCACCAGGATCTCGCCGGTCGCCGCCTCGAGCTGGAGGTTGAACAGCAGGTTGGTGTCCTCGCCGAGGCGGACGAAGGCGTTGCTGGCGACCGCATTCTGGAAGCCGGGCAGTGCCGCCTCCACCGTGTACGGCCCGCCGACCCTGACGTTGAGGATGCGGAACCGGCCCTCAGCGTCAGTCACGGTGGCGTAGCGGGTCTGGGTGGCCTCCAGGGTCGCGACCACGGTCACGCCCGGGACCAACGCGCCGCTCGGGTCCCTGACCACGCCGGACAGCGAGCCGGTGGTCACGCCCTGGGCCTGGGCGAGGCCCGCCCAGAGCACGGCGCACATCACGAAACACAAGATTCTCTTCATACGTCCTCCCTTAGACATGGAACGAAAATCACCACCATTTGCGGAACATACCATCGATGCGGGCGCTCCGGATCGGCACCCGGTTCGCCCGATGTAAAGCTTGTGTGAAGCGCCGTGTAAAGCGTGTGTGGAGCATCCCGCGGAGCGGCCACAACGGCGCGCAGGCGGGGTCCCCGAACCGGCATGACGACAGAAGCTCTCGGCCACGGCGGCGTCAGTGTACCCGAGCCTTCCGGGGCGCTCAAGTCGAAATCCGGACGGCTTCCGGACGGCGTCTCAACGCCCTCCGGGACCCCCCGAAAGGCGCGCCCGGAGGGCTGCTCAGCCAAGCATCAGGGCGAGGATTTCCTTGAGGAGCTTGGCGGCCACCATGGCCGTCATGCCGTTGAGGTCGCGGTCCGGGTTGAGCTCGACGAGGTCGGCGCCGAGCGGAGAGCACGGCAGGCGGTGCAGGATGTCCAGGACCTCGCGCGTCGCCAGACCGCCCGGGGCGTGGTGCGAGAGCCCGGGCGCGAAGGCCGGGTCGAGCACGTCGAGGTCGAGCGAAAGGTAGAGCGGCGGCCGCAGGGAGGCGACCGCGGCGCGCCAGTCCTCTCCGGCGGCGACGGTCTCGACCCCGAAGCGCGCCGCCTGCTCGCGCTGGTGGGGCGTTCCCGCCCGGATGCCGACCGACACCAGGCGCGCCGCCAGCCCCTCTTCCATGATCCGCGCGAAGGGGCAGGCGTGCGAGTCGCGGCGGCCGTCGAGCTCGTCGTAGAGGTCGGGGTGGGCGTCCAGATGGAGGACGGTGAGCTCGCCGTGAACTCCGGCGTGGGCGCGGACCAGCGGGTGGGAGATGGAGTGGTCGCCGCCGAGCGCGACCACCCTGGCGCCCTGCCCCAGCAGCTCGCGGACGCGCTCCTCGATCACCGCCGCCGACGGCTGGCTTGCGGCCGAGCCGATGTCGCCGGCGTCCCGCCACCGGGAGTCCGCGCCGAGGTCGAGACCGCTTTCAGCGCACAGGTTTGCCGACGGGCAGCCCAGCGCCGCGCGGACGGCGGCGGGCCCGGCGGCCGCGCCGCGCAGAAACGACGAGTTGACGTCGAGCGGCACCCCGACGACGGCGATTTCGGAATCCGAAATCATGTGGAGATTGTAGATGGGACGACCGGCCTCGGTTCACCCGGGGAAGGGGGTCTTTCGGGCTCCTTGGAGCCGTGCTGCGGAATCTGTATTCTCATCCCGGATTCAGGATTGGTTGATGGTCGGTGAGACGCTGCTGCACTACGAGATCCTCCGCAAGCTCGGCGAAGGCGGGATGGGGGAGGTGTGGCTCGCCCGCGACACCCGGCTCGGCCGCGAGGTCGCGATCAAGGTGCTGTCGTCCGAGGTGGCCGCCGATCCCGAGCGGCTCGAGCGCTTCCGCCGCGAAGCGCGGGCGGTGGCGGCCCTCAACCACCCCAACATCGTCACCATCTTCTCGGTCGAAGAGGCGGACGGCGTCCCGTTTTTCACCATGGAGTACGTCGAGGGCGCGACGCTCTCCCGGGTCATCCCGGACGGGGGCCTCGAGCCCGACCGCTTTCTCGACCTCGCGATCCGGATCGCCGATGCGGTCGGCGCCGCCCACGAGAGCGGCATCACCCACCGCGACCTCAAGCCGGGCAACATCATGGTCTCGGACCGCGGCCAGCTCAAGGTCCTCGATTTCGGGCTCGCCAAGGTTGTCCCCGGGGCGGCGCGGGACATCCCCTCCGACTCCCATCTCGAGACCGATTTCCTGACCTCGGACGGACAGGTCCTCGGCACCACGCCCTACATGTCGCCCGAGCAGCTCAAGGGGCGGGCGGTCGACCAGCGCTCCGACATCTTCTCGCTCGGCACCATCCTGTACGCGATGGCGACCGGCAAGCACCCATTTCTCGCCGACAGCTCGGCCGAGGTCATCTCGTCGATTCTCAGCCACCACCCTCCCGACGTGAGCGAGATCCGGGGCGGGCTGCCGGAGTATCTGAGCGGCGTCATCAGGCGCTGCCTCGAAAAGGCCCCCGAAGACCGCTACCAGTCGGTGCGGGATCTCGAGAACGATCTCGAGATCCTGCGCGAACGTTTGCGGAGCGGGGAGGCCCCGCCGACCCTCGCCCTCTCCGGACCGGCGAGCCGCTCCCGCCCGCGAGCACGCGTGCCCTGGCGGGGCGTCGCGGCGTTCGCAGCGGCGTCGGCCGTGGTTCTGGCTGCGGTGCTGATCCGCGGGACGGTCGGCTCGAAGCCCGCCCTGCCGCTCACGACCCTGGCCGTGAGGCCCTTCGCCAACCTCACCGGCCAGGCCGGGCTCGACCAGCTGGCCGAGGGCCTGTCGGCTGGCCTCATGAGCCGGCTGCGGGAGGAGGAGGGCCTGCGGGTCGCCGGCAGGTCGGAGGCGTGGGCCGTGCGCGACGAAAGCCCGGAAGCAGTGGCCGCACGGCTCGGGATCGGTTCGGTGGTCGACGGAGAGATCCTCGAGCAGGGCAACCGGCTCGAGACCACGCTCAGCCTGACCGACACCGCCACCGGGCTGGTGCTGTGGTCGTCCACCTACACGGCGCCGGGCGCCGAGATCTACGCCCTGCAACGGACCATGGCCGGCGACCTCGCGACCTTCCTGTCGATCCCGCTCTCCGAGCGCGACCGCCGGCGCCTCGCGCGCGATCCGCAGGGCGCCGACAAGGCCTTCGACTACTACGTCACCGGGCGGCGTTTTCTGGACCGCGTCGATGACCTGCGCGGGCCGGACGCCGCCGCGGAGAATTTCCGCCAGGCCCTCCGGCTCGACCCCGACTTCAGCCTCGCCCACGTGGGTCTGAGCGAGGCGCTGTGGGAGATCTCCGAGCGGGACCTCGACGGCGACGCGCTCGCGGCCGCCGAAGAGCACGCCCGGAAGGCCTGTGAGCTCGATCCCGAGCTCGCCGAGGCGCGGCTCGCACTGGCGCGCGTCTACCGCAGCACGGGCCGCCGAGACGAGGCCCTCGCCGAGGTCGAGCGGGCGCTCGCCAGCCACCCGCGGGCCGACGACGTGCAACGGGAGCTGGCGAGAAACCTCGAGCGGGCCGGGGACCTCGAGGGCGCCGAGCGGTCCTTCCGCGCCGCCGCCTCGCTGCGCCCGGACGACTGGAACAACTGGAACGCGCTCGGCAACTTCTGCGCCCGCGCCGGCAAGTACGAGGAGGCGCGGGACGCCTACCTCGAGGCCGCGGAGGTGGCCCCCCCCGACGTCGACATGCCGCGCGAGAAGCTCGCCACCTACAGCCTCCAGGTGGGCGAGATCGAGGCCGCGATCGACATCTACGAGAGCCTCCCGAAGCCGATCCGCAGCCCGCGCCTGGCCTCCAACCTGGCCACCGCGTACTTCTTCTCCGAGCGCCCCGACCGGTGGCAGCGGGCGGAGGAGAACTACCTGCTCGCGGTGCGCTTGAGCCCGCAGGACCCGATGTACCAGGCCAACCTCGGCGATCTCTACAAGCGCCTCGAGCGGCTCGATGAGGCGCAGCAGAGGTACCGGCTGGCGTGCGAGCTTTACGAGTCGCGCCTCGCCGACGACCCCGACAACCCGGTGCTGATGGCCGAGCTGGCCTTCACCTCGGCCAAGGCGACCGAGTGTGACCGGGCGCTGGGCCTCGCCCGGCAGCTCGAGGGTCTGCTCCCGGACACCGGACCCAACGCCCACCAGCTGGCGTACGTCTACGCGCTGTGCGGGGAGAGCGACGCTGCCGTCGAAGCGCTCGCGCGGGCGGTCGCGCACGGCGAGTCGGTGGAGCTGATCCGCCAGGAGGACGAGTTCCGGTCGCTCCGCGAGCGGGCGGACTTCCAGGCCCTGGTCGCCCGCTAGCGCGCGGCTCAGTCCTTCCAGACGATGCGCGGATCGACGGTGGCGAGCTGCTGCCCCTTGGCGCCGTCGGCGCAGGCGTACACGGTGACCGAGTAGGGCCACTGGGCGTAGGGGAAGTCGGGCTTCTTGTCGGGCTGGACCTTCGTGCCGGTCTCACCGCAGGCGACGTCGACCTCGCCGAAGTAGTCGGCCGAGCCGCCGCCTTTGTCGGGGTCGTAGCGGAGCTCCCAGAAGAGCTCGGCGTGCGAGCTCGAGTTGACCGTCTTCCAGTTGACCTTCTTGGGCTTGTTCGGCTTGTTGCGCCAGATCTGGGCATCCTCCGGGTCGACCGTGATGGTGGCGGCGCCGGCGTCGTCCACGGTGAGCTTGAGCGTGATGTCCTTGCTCTCGGCGGCCTGGGCCGTACCGGCGGCAGGACCGCTGAAGAGGGCCAGGGCGGTCGCCGCCGCGGCGATCAGAGCTGGAGACAAGAGATTGCACAACGGTCGGTCGGGCATGAAGGACCTCCAAGTTGGTGTCTCGATTCGTGCGCCAGTGTACCCCGTCCAGGCTCGCCGCGGCCCCGGACCGGTCGGACCTGCCGGTGGACGCGACGTGCCCGGGGGACGTACATTGGCTCAAGGTGTCTGGGCCGAGAGACCATGCCGGCGGCGCCGGGGGGCGCCGCGTCGCCCACTTCGAGATCCTGGGCCGGCTCGGGGCGGGTGGGATGGGGGTGGTGTACCGGGCGCGCGACGAGGTGCTCGAGCGCGAGGTCGCCCTCAAGCTGATCCGGGCCGAGGCGGCGGGCGACGCCGAGGTGCGCCGCCGTTTTCTGCGCGAGGCCCGGCTCGCCGCAGCCATCAACCACCCCGGCGTGGCGACCCTGTTCGAGGCCGGCGAGGCGGTCCCGGAGGGCGAGTCCGAGCCCCAGCTCTACCTGGCGTCGGAGTTGGTGACGGGGCGCAGCCTCGAGCGGGTGCTCGGCGACGGGCCGCTCGATGTCGTGCGTGCCGTCGAGTTCGGCGTCCAGCTCGCCGACGCGCTGGCCGCCGCGCACGAGCTCGGCATCGTCCACCGCGACATCAAGCCTTCAAACCTCATGGTGGCGGCCGACGACCGGCTCAAGGTGCTCGACTTCGGCATTGCCAAGCGTGTCGCCTGGGGCGGAAGGCCCGACGATGACGCGCAGACCCTCACCCGCACGGCACACGGCGCGATCGTCGGCACGCCGGCCTACATGGCGCCGGAGCAGGTCGCGGGCGGCGCCGCCGACGCGCGCACCGACATCCACGGCGCCGGCTGCGTGCTCTACCAGATGCTCACCGGCAACGCCCCCTTCGGCTCGGGATCGCCGAGCGAGGTCATGCGGCGGGTCGTTGTCACGCCGCCGAAACCGCTGCGCACGTTGCGCTCGGGGGTACCGCGGGCCCTCGCCGGGGTGGTCGAGAAGGCGCTCGCCAAGGACCCCTCCGAGCGGTATCAGTCGGCGGCCGAGCTCGGTGCCGCCCTGCGGGCGTCGACCGGCGCCGCGGCCGGCCGCGGCACGCCGGAGGGCAGACGAGCCGGGGTCCTGTCCCGGCTCGGACTGGCCGGTGCAGCGGCTGCCGCCATCGGGCTCGCGTTCTTTTTCGCCACGCGGATCTCCGGCTCGGCGATCTCGTTCGAGAACCGGGACTGGCTGCTGGTCGCCGACGTGGTCAACGAGACCGCGGAGGAGGGCTTCACCCTGGCGCTGAAGAGCGCGCTCGAGACCGACCTGCGCCAGTCGAGGTACGTGAACGTCTTCGACCAGAGCCAGCTCCGCAACACGCTCAAGCTGATGCGCCGGGAGCCGTCGGGCCCTGTCGACGCCGAGCTCGGCTCCGAGGTGTGCCGCTTCGCCGGCGTCCGAGCCCTGCTCGTGCCGCAGATCGACGCCGCCGGAGAGATCTTCATCCTCCAGGCGATGCTGGTCGACCCCACCACCGGGCGGACCGTCGATCGGATCCGCCTGACCGCGCGGGACCGCGACGAAGTGCTCCTCGACACGATCGACGAGCTGACCCGCACGGTGCGGCGGCGGCTCGGCGAGTCGCTGCAGTCGATCGCCGACAGCGACCCGCCCATCTCCCAGTGCACGACCTCGTCGTGGGAGGCCCTGCAGCTGCACGCCCTGGGGATGCAGGAGTGGGCGGCGAGCCGCATGGCGGAGGCGGCTCGCTGCTTCGAGGCCGCCCTCGAGCTGGACCCGGACTTCGCCTTCGCGCGCGGCTCGCTCGGGCTGGTCGAGATCCAGTTTCTCGGCCGGCACGAAGAGGGCCGCGCGCAGATCGAGCAGGCACTCGAGGACGCGAGTGAGGCCTCGCGGCGGGAGTACCTGCACCTGCGGGCCATCCACCGCCAGTTCGTCGAGAACGACTTCGAGGCGGCTCTCGCGGACTACGCCCTCATGAGCTCGCTCTACCCGGATGCCATCGCCCCCTACAACAACAGCGGCCGGATCATGGAGCAGCTGGGCCGCTGGGAGGAAGCGCTCGAGATGTACCGCCGGGCGCGGGCCGTCGACCCCCGCAGCCCGTTTCCGCTCTACAACATGTGGACCGTCCTCAATCTCCGGCTCCTGCGTCCGGCGGAAGCGGAAAGCGTCGCCCGGGAGCTCGCGGCCCTGCAGCCCGACTCGCCGTGGGCCCGCCACGCCCTCGGCTGGACCCTGGTGTCGCTGCGCCGCTTCGACGAGGCCGAGGAGGCGATGCGGGCGGTCCTCGAGATCGATCCGGGCAACGGCCTGGCCTCGGGCAATCTGGCCCACCTGCTGTACCGGCGCGGCGCCTGGGACGAAGCCGTCGAGGTTTACCGCAGACTGTATGAGCGGTCGCACGCCGGCGAGGAGATCGCGAGCGACATCCACGACAGCGTGTGCCTCGCGCTCGCGCTGCGCGGCGCCGGGCGCTTCAGTGAGGCGAGGCAGGTGCTCGTGGCCGAGATCGACGCGCACCGGGAGTCGGTCGCCGCCGGCGCCCCGCCCCTGCGCTATTCCTGCCTGCTGGCGGCTGCGGGGCGGCACGATGAGGCCCGGGCCCTCCTCGGCACCGCCGCGCCGGAGTCCGACACCGGCGGGCAGGGGCTGGTCGTCGCGGCCGAGACATCCTCTCTGATGGGCGACACGGTGGGCGCCCTCGACGCGCTCGAAGGAGCGATCGCGGCCGGCTACAACGACCCGTACTTCCTGCTCATCGATCCCCTCCTGGAGGCCGTCCGGGACGATCCCGCGCTCGACCGATTGGCGCCGGCTTCCTGAGGGGGCTCGGGTATTGGCGCCAGCAAGACCTGAGAGCCGGCTGCTCATGCCCGACCCCGAGCCCCTTACCGTGACCGTTGCCGAGGATCCGGGTCCTTCTCAGAGGTCGACCTCGCCGACGACGAAAACGAGCGAAACCAGGGACACGGCGATCTCCTCGACGTCGAAGAACACTTCACTCTCCTTCTCAGGAGGCGTGCAGTGTCGGTAACGGCAACGGTAACGGGCTCGGGCTCGCGACGTTCAAAGAGCACAAGCTGAGACTGGCCGTGCGTGCCGATCGCGCGCACTCACGCCTGGGTCGGCGACCCTGGGGCCCGGGGCCCCAACCACTGAAAAACCCCCTCGGTGCGCGAGGGGGTTCTGAAGGGTCGCCCGTCGTGGGCGATGAAGTTGATGATGATCTGAGCGCTGGTTACCAACCGCCGCGATCGCGGTTGTAACCGCCGCCGCCGCCACCGCCGCCCGAACGGCGGTCCTGCGCAACGTCGACCCGGATCGCACGCCCGTCGAGCTGGAAGCCGTTCATGGCTGCGATGGCCTTGTCGGCAGCCTCGTCGTCGGCGAAGGTCACGAACCCGAAGCCGCGGGAGCGGCCCGAATCCCGGTCGCTGATCACCTTCGCCTCGGTGATCTCGCCGAACTGCGCGAATGCCTCGTGCAGCCCCTCGTCAGTCGTGTCCCAACTCAAGCTCCCTACGAACAGTTTCTTGCTCATCGCTCCCGTATTCCTTCCGGGGTGCTCTCCCCTCCCGGGGTCCCCTGTTTCGCGATTCCGGCGGATCGTGCGATCCACCCCTTTTGCTGGCCGCCACGGTGGCCGCCACACAGGCGCCCCAATATACACGGAATGTGGCTCCGTGCAAGCAGTTATGGCGGTTCCCGGCGATCCGGAAAGAGCCGCCGGTACCCGCCGCGGAGGGGTCCCGGACGCGACGCCGGAACCCGCCCGAACACCACCGCAGCCGGGCTAGAAACGGACGGCTCCGGGGCTCCGGTCTCAGGGCGCGAGCCGCGGCGGACAGCCGGACGCGGCGGCCACCAGGAGATCGCGGCTCAGCGGCCACCGGTGTACCGGCGCTCTTGGCGACGGCTACAATGCGCCGTTATGGACACGTTGGAAGCCCTCCGCAGCAGATTGGACACGGTCGACCGCGCGCTCCTCGAGGTGCTGCGCGAGCGGCTGGAGACGGTGGCCGAGATCGCACGGGTCAAGGCGGAAGGTCTGCCCTTCCTGCGCGATCACGAGCGCGAGACCGAGCTCCTCGCGCGGGTCGAGGGATGGGCCCGAGAGCTCGGGTTGGACGGTTTCCGCACCCACGAGATCTTCCGCGAGATCATCGCCATGTCGCTCAAGGCCCAGGAGGAGGCCCTGCTGCGCCGGGACCGGGCCGAGCGCTCGACCCGCGGCGCGCGGCGGGTCGCCTACCAGGGTGTCGAGGGCTCCTACAGCCAGCTCGCGGCCCGAAAGTATTTCGCGGTGCGTTCGGCAGCCATGGAGTTCGTGGGCGTGCGGAGCTTCGCCGAGGCGCTGTTGATGGCCGAGAGCGGTGACGCGGGCTACGCCTTCCTGCCGATCGAGAACACCACCGCGGGCTCCATCAACCAGACCTACGATCTCCTGCGCCACACCGACCTCGAGATCGTCGGCGAGGAGATCCTGCACGTGCGGCACTGCCTCCTCGGCCTCGCGGAAGCGAGCGTCGCCGGTCTGCGGCGGGTGCTCTCGCACCCCCAGGCCCTCACCCAGTGCTCGCGCTTTCTCGCCGCGCTCGAGGGGGTCGAGCTGGTGGCCTTCGAAGACACCGCTGCCGCGGCGCGCGAGGTCGCGCGGGCCTCGGATCCGACGCAGGCCGCCATCGCGAGCTCGGAGGCGGCGGCGATCTACGGTCTCGCGGTCCTCGAGGGGGGCATTGCCGACCAGGACGAGAACTGGACGCGCTTCGTGGTCATCTCGGGCCTCGACATCCCGCTCGACCCGCGTATTCCGGCCAAGACCTCGCTCGTGCTGACGACCCCGCACCGGGAGGGCGCCCTCGCACACTGCCTCAATCTGCTCGCCGAGCATGGGCTCAACCTGACCAAGCTCGAGTCGCGTCCGGTGCCGAGCCGGCCGTGGGAGTACCTCTTCTACGTCGACATCGAAGGCTCGCTCGCCGGCGAGTCGGCGGCCCTCGCCATCGCCGAGCTGCGGCGCGAGTGCCCGTACCTGCGGGTGCTGGGGAGCTATCCCGCCCGCACCACCGCCGCCGGCGCCGTCGACCGCTCGCACGGGGAGTCCGCGTGATCCGCGTCGGCCGGCTGTTCTCGTACCCGGTGAAGTCCTGCGCCGGAATCGAGATGACCACGGCGCAGGTCACGGCGACGGGGTTCGCCTGGGACCGGCGCTGGATGATCGTCGGCGGGGACGGGGCCTTTCTCAGCCAGCGCGAGCACCCGCGGCTGGCGCTGGTCCGGGTGCGGCTCGAGGAGGGGAGCCTGGTGCTGTCCGCCCCCCGCCGGGCCGAGATCCCGGTCGCGCTCGACCGCGATGCCGGCGTCACCACCCGGGTGAGAGTGTGGGGCGACGAGTGCGAAGCCCTCGACGAGGGAAGGGCGCCGGCGGAATGGTTCAGCGACCTTCTCGGGGTGGCAACGCGGCTCGTGCGGCTGGCCGGCGACGACGCGCGCCCGCTCGGGACGCCGTCGGCCCAGCCGGGCGACCGCGTGTCGTTCGCTGATGCGTACCCTTTCCTGCTGCTGTCCGAGGCCTCGCTCGAAGGGCTCAACCGACGCCTGGCGCTGCCGGTGCCGATGGACCGCTTCCGGCCCAACATCGTGGTCGTCGGGTGCGGACCGCACGCCGAGGACGGTTGGCGGCAGCTGCGGATGGGCGACGTCGACTTCCGGGTGGCCAAGGCGTGCGCCCGCTGCGTGATCACCACCACCGACCAGGAGACCGCCGAGCGCGGCCCCGAGCCGCTGCGCACCCTCGCCACCTACCGCCTTCGCGACGGCAAGGTGATGTTCGGCCAGAACCTCATCCACGGCGGGACGGGCACGATCTCGGTCGGCGATCCGGTCATCGTGCTCGGATCCCGCCAAGTGTCGGAGTGGAGCTGAGACGACTGTTAGAATGATCGCGTGGAAGAAAAGACTGCGTCGTCATTGAGGATCGCGCAGGTGCGCCGGGCCGGTTGGGTCGGCCTGGCCAGCAATCTGGCGCTCGCGGCCGCCAAGGCGGTGGCCGGGGTGCTGGGCCACAGTCACGCCGTGCTCGCGGACGCGGTCCACAGCCTCAGCGATCTCGCGACCGACATCGCCATCATCCTCGGAGTGAAGTTCTGGAGCGCGCCCGCCGACGAGAACCACCCCCACGGGCACGGCCGCATCGAGACCCTGGTCACGGTCGCCATCGGGCTCGCGCTGGCGGCGGTGGCGGTCGGCATGGGAGTCCGCGCGATCACAGGCCTGCAGCGGGGCGTCGAAACCCCCCCGACCGGCATTGCGTTCGCCGCCGCCGTGCTCTCGATCGTCGTCAAGGAGGCCCTCTACCGCTGGACGGCCGGCGTCGGCCGCCGCGTGCGGTCGTCGGCGACCGTGGCCAACGCCTGGCACCACCGGTCGGACGCGTTCTCGTCGATCCCCGCCGCTGCGGCCGTCGGGGTCGCGCTGATCGACCCGGAGTGGGCGGTTGTCGACCGCGTGGGCGCCGTGGTGGTCTGCCTGCTGATCCTCCAGGCCTCGTGGCGCATCCTGCTGCCGGCCGTGGAGCAGCTCATCGACCGAGGCGCACCTGCTGCCGATCGCCGGCGGATCGAGAAGCTCGCCCTCGAGATCGACGGTGTCGAGTCGGCGCACGCCGTCCGCACCCGTTACGTGGGCGCCGAGCTGTCGGTCGATCTCCACGTCGAGGTAGACGGCAGCCTCTCTGTGACCGAGGGCCACGGCATTGCCATGGCGGTGCGCCGCAAGCTCGTCGAGGAAGGCCCCGACGTCGCCGACGCCGTCGTTCAGATCGAACCCCTCCGAAGGTAGCCAGCAGGCGCCGACGCCGCGGCTCCAGACCGGACGCCTTCAACCGGTCCGGCGGGTGTGCTGCGACCGGCGACAGATCCGGGGACCGCCGACCACGGCTATACTCCCGCCATGAGCGGAATCAAGGCATACGCCGGTGTCGCCCGAGCCCCTTTTTTGTTGCTGCCGCCGACCCTGGTGGCGAGCGGCGCGGCGGCCGCCGCGTGGGACGGGGCCTTCTCGTGGCCGCGGACCCTGCTCGCCGTGGTCGGGCTGGTGGCGCTCCACATGGCGGTCAACATCTTCAACGAGTGGAGCGATCTGCGGACGGGCATCGACCTGCACACCGAGCGCACGCCGTTCTCCGGCGGCAGCGGAACCCTGCCGGCCGGAGGGATGAGCCTCCGCACGGCCTTCTGGTTCGGCGTCGGCTGCTCGACGGTCGGGCTCGTGGTCGGCGCGTGGTTCATCAGCCGCGTCGGCTGGGTGCTGCTGCCGCTCTTCGTCGCCGGCGCGATATCCGTCATCGCCTACACGGACGTGCTCGCCCGGCTCGGCATCGGTGAGCTCGCGGCGGGCTTCGGGCTCGGGGCCGGACCAGTCTTGGGCGCGGCCGCGGTTCAGAACGGGACCTGGAGCCCGGCGTCCTTCTGGGTCGCCGCACCCGCGTTCTTCATGACCTTCAATCTGTTGTTCCTGAACGAGTTTCCCGACGAGGCGGCGGACCGGGGTGGCGGGAGGCGCAACCTGGTCCTGATCTTCGGACGAAAGACCGCAGCCTGGATCTACGCCGCCGCCGCGCTCGCGACGCCCCTGGTGATCGTCGTCGGCGTCGTCGTGGGAGCCCTGCCCACGCCGGTGCTGCTCGGCGTGCTGCCGTCGCTGCTCCTGGTCCGGCCCCTCCGCTGGGTGGCGACCGATCCTTCGGCGCCGGTGCCGCTGCCCGCCCTCGGGGCCAACGTGACCTGGAACCTGGCGACCAACACCCTGGTCGCGGTCGGCTTCGTCGTGGCGATCCTCGTCCGCTAGCCCGCGGCCTTTCGCAGACGGTCGCCGAACGCGACCAGGCGGTTGCGGCCGTCGCTCTTGGCCCGGTAGAGGGCGCGGTCGGCCGCCCGCAGGACGGCCTCCGGATCCCGCCGCTCGCCGGTCGAGGCGGCGAGGCCGATGCTGACGGAGACCGTGATCTGCGGGGTGGGCCGCTTCGGAGCCCGCGGCGGGTCGGGCTTCTTGCGCGGCCGGTCGGGGGCCCGCAGCGCGAACCTGCGGGCCGCGATGGCAGCGCGGACGTCCTCGAGCGCCTCCCGCGCGGCGGGCAGCGCGGCCGCGGGGAAGAGCACCGCGAACTCCTCGCCACCGTAGCGGTAGGCGCGGCCGCCGCCCTTCACCTTCTGAAGCTCGCCGGCGACCATGCGCAGTGCCTGGTCGCCGGCGGCGTGGCCGTGGCGGTCGTTGAATCGCTTGAAGCGGTCGACGTCGACCATGGCGACGGCGTAAATTCCGTCGAGAGCCCGCAGGGCCTCCTCCAGGGCCCGCCGTCCCGGCAGGCCGGTGAGCTCGTCGTGGTAGGCGAGACGGTACGAGTCCTCGAAGAGCCCGAGCAGCAGCACCAGCTGGGCCGCGGTGAGGGCGAGGGCGGCGGCGTGCGGGCCCGAGCCGCCGAGCAGCGCGAGCGCGGCCGCCGCCTGCACCCACAGCAGCGATCCCTCGAAGGCCCCGCGCCGGGCGGCGAAGGCCAGCGCGACAAAGGCGGTGGCGACGAGAAACACCATGCGGCCGAACTCGGGGGCGGCCAGCAGATGGGCCGCCGCGCCCCCGTCACCGCCGCCTCCCGGACCGCTCCCGAGGACCACCGCGAGCCAGGCCTCGACCAGCACCACGCCCATCATGACGAGCGACTGCAGGCGGGTGATCGGGCGCTCGGGGAGGAGGGCGAGCAGAGCGAGGGTCGCGGGCACCAGGATCGCGAGCAGGGGCCGGCCGGCACCGTCGGGAAAGGCCTCGAGCGGTCCCCGGATCAGGAGGTTGGTGAGCCCGAGGAGGAGGGCCGCGGCCGCGAGGCGGCCGCGGCGGAAGCGCCAGGCGAGGACCACGAGGAGCAGGCCGAGGAACTCTGCGAGGACGTCGGTCACCGGCCGGTAGGCTTCGGGGAGGCCGTAGGTCGCGACCAGCCACGCGGCCAGCACCGGCACCGCGCCGCTCGCCACCGTGATCCTGCCGGCGCCCCTCACAGAACAATGGTAGCGTGGGATGGTCGGACGGTCCGGCTTCGGGAACGGATCGGGCTGACCCGGGCGCTACCTGCGCCAGGTCAGGACGGGGGCGAGGCGGCCGTCCACCTCGAGCGACCACACCATGGTGTCGTCGTCGGGAAAGTCGAGATGGTACACGCTGAACTGGTCGGCCGCCGTGATCTCGAGCCTGGTGTTCTTCCGTAGCTCGTAGGACCCCCACTCGATGCCGTTTCTGGTGATGAGCTGGCTCGAGAAGTTGTAGAGGTCCTCGCCCTTGGAGTTGAGCTCGACCTGGTACCAGTCGCCCTGGATCCTGAAGTTGTTGTTCGAGAGCAGAGCGATGCGGTCCCGCTGCTCCCAGGCCAGCTTGGCAACCACGACCAGGGCGAGCAGCAGGACGAGCCTCTTCAGGAAGGTCTTCATGAGCTCTCCTTCGCAGTGGGGGAGACGATCCGATTGTAGACCACCAGCCCGACCGCGGTCGTCACCGCGAGGGCGGCGAACACGACCCACATGGCGTCCGGGCGGTCGATCCCCTGCGGCCCGAAGTGCTGGTAGGCGACGCCGGAGAGCAGCCCTCCGAAGAGGTTTCCGAGTGCGACACACCAGTAGAAGTAGCCCATGTACATGCCGACCTTGTCCGGCGGCGCGATGCGTCCGGCGTACTCCTTCGAGCGCGGGCTCGCCAGCATCTCGCCCACCGAAAAGACGAGAATTGCCGCGACCACCACCCAGCCGCTGGCGCCCGCGAGGTAGATCAGGAAGCTCGCCACCGTCACCGCCACGCCGAGGATGATGCTGGCCAGGGGCGATATCCGACGGACGATGAAGGAGACCAGCACCTGGAAACAGATGATGCCGAACGCGTTCAAGTTGATGAGGTACTCGGGCTTGAGCTGTCCGTTCTCGAGCAGCGCCCGGCTCCAGCCCTCGAGATCGGCCCCGACCACACCGGCAAACGCGGACAGGGCCGCGATCAGATCGGAGGTGTCCACGTAGTCCCGGATGTACTCGGGGAGGGTCATGAAGATCTGGTTGAAGGAGGTCCAGAAGCCGGCCATCAGGAGCAGAAAGACCAGGTATCGACCCTCGCCGATCCGCATGGGCTGCGTCACCCACGTCTTCGACGGGCCCGTGGACGCCGCGCGCAGCACCTGGTCGTAGAGCAGGTTGGCGACGAGCCACGCCCCGGACACCAGCGCGACCCGCGGGAAGCTCCACCACTTGGAGCCCATCACCAACATCACCAGGAGCCCCGCGACGAGCAGGAAGAAACGCATGTTGCCGACGACCGCGACCATTCCGGCGAAGACCTCGCGGAGGCTGCGGCGGCCTTCGGATTCCACATCCCGCGGCGGCTCGCGGTAGAGGACGAGGCAGGTCAGGCCCATCACGGCGATCCATGCCGCCGACGCCCAGAAGACGTACTTCCAGTCCCAGCCGCGGACCACTCCGGCGACGATCGGGCCCAGGAAGCCGCCGATGTTCACCATCATGTAGAAGATCCCGAACCCCATCGAGCCGGTTTCGGCGGTGGTGGTCTTGGCCACCGTCGAGATCACGACCGGCTTGAACATGCCGTGGCCGACGGCGACCAGAAAGTAGACTCCGAGAAAACCCCAGAAGGTCCGGGGTGCGGCGAGCAGGATGTAGGCGGGAGCCATGACCACCGCCGAAGCGAGGAAGATGCGCTTGTAGCCGTAGCGGTCGGCCAGGGCGCCGAAGACCGCCGGGAACAGGTAGAGGAAGAACGTCGCCAGGCCCTGGATGACGCCACGGTCCGCGGAGCTGAAGCCGAGGCCACCGTCCGCAACGCTGTTGGTGAGATACAGGGTGGACACCGCGTAGAAGCCGTACCACCCCATGCGCTCGAAGATCTCCATGGCGTTGGCGGTCCAGAAGGAACGCGGAAACTGGCGCCAGATCGATGGTTGTGTCGTCATGCAACTCCCAAACTGCCGCGAAGGCCACGATCGCCTGCCGGGTCATCATAGAGGACCGGGGAGGCGGCCTGCGATGGGCCCGGTCTCCGTCCGGCCGACGGGCACGATTCCTCCGCCCCTCGATGACGCCGCGATGTGCCTGTGCTTGACACGGGAGGCGCGGAGGTCGAACATGAATGAGCATTCATTCATGCCTGGGGGAACCATGCCCGAGAGCGAGACCTCCCGTGAGCTTTCACCGCGCGAACAGAAGTACCGCCGCATCCTGCGGGCCGCGATCGAGGTCTTCGCCTCCAAGGGCTACTTCGGCGCGCGCATGACCGACGTCGCCGAAGCGGCCGCGGTGGCGGACGGGACCCTGTACCTGTACTTCGAGGGCAAAGAGCACCTCTTGATGTCGATCTTCGACAGCGTCCTCGGCCGCTTCATCGAACGCCTGGACGAGGAGATCGCAAGCATCGACGACCCCCTGCAGAAGCTCAGCGTGATGGTCCGGCTCCACCTCGAAACCCTCGGCCGCGACCACGCCCTGGCTCAGGTCCTGCAAATCGAAACCCGGCACTCGCGGCGATTCATGAGCCTTTTCACGCGTGGTAAACTCGGCGAGTATCTGAACCGGGTGCGCGACATCATCGAGGAGGGCCAGGAGGTGGGCGCGTTCCGCCGAGACATCAGTCCCGGGCTGGCAACCAACCTGGTCTTCGGAGCGGTCGACGAGCTGGTGATGAGCTGGCTGCTGGCTGAAAACCCGGGCGACCTGGTCCGCCACCACAAGCCGCTGCTTGATATGCTCACCGATGGTATCGCGCCGTGTCGGAACCACGACGGAGGATCTTGATGACCGCTCGCACTGTTCTGGACCTGTACCGCCGCGAAATCGAATCCCCCCGCGACGAGCACTACTTCCACTACACGCTCGAAGGCCACACGGTGCAGGGGACGGCAGAGTTCTTCGCAGCCACCGCCGGGCTGGCCGTGGGGCTCGAAAAGCTCGGGGTCGGCCGCGGCGACCGGGTGATGCTGCTGACCGACAACCGGCCCGAGTGGCACATGGTGGATCTCGCGACGGTCGATCTCGGCGCCGCCGACGTGCCGGTCTACGGCACCCTGACTCCCTCGCAGATCGCGTACCAGGTCAAGGACTCCGGCTCGACCGTCGCGGTGGCCGAGAACGCCGAGCAGATGGGCAAGTTCCTCGAGATCCGCGGCGAGTGCCCGAGCCTCGCGCACCTGATCCAGATCGAAGGCCCGTGCGTGGACGGCGTGCTCTCGCTGGCCGAGGTCGTCGACTCCGGAACCAACGGCGATTGCGAGGACCTCTTCTGGCAGCGCGCCGAAAAGGTCGCTGCCGAGGACCTCCTGACCCTGATCTACACCTCGGGCACCACCGGGCAGCCGAAGGGCGTGACGTTGACCCACGAGAACCTGGTGCAGAACGTTCTCCCGTCGGCCGAGCGGGCGCTGATCGACCCGGATGACTTCTGCCTCGAGTTCCTGCCCCTGTGCCACGTCTTCGAGCGCATGCTGGGCTACCTCTACATGTACCGCGGCGTGACCAAGGCCTACTGCTCGGTCTACCACGTGGGCGACCTCCTGACGACAATCCGCCCGACTGTCTTCGCGAGCGTCCCGCGGATCTACGAGAAGGTCTACGACAAGGTCATGGACGCCGTCAGCACCTCGTCCGGGCTTCGCCGTGGCCTCTTCAACTGGGCCCTGGAAACCGGGCGCAGGGCCACACCGGATGTGATCGAGGGGCGCCGCGCCTCCGGCCTCGCCTTCGCGCTGGCCGACAAGCTCGTCCTGTCCAAGGTCCGCGAGCGCCTTGGCGGACGGTTGCGGTTCTGCGTTTCGGGCGGCGCGCCCCTGCCGCTCTTCATCAACGAGTTCTTCCACGCCATCGGCATCCGCATTCTCGAGGGTTACGGTCTGACCGAGACCTCTCCGGTGGTCGCGGTCAACGGGATCGCGCCCGGCATGACCCGGCTCGGGACCGTCGGCAAGGCGATCTCCAACGTCGAGGCCAGGATCGCCGACGACGGCGAGCTCTGCGTCAAGGGACCGTCGATCATGAAGGGCTACTGGAACCTGCCCGAAAAGACGGCCGAGGTCTTCGACCGCGACGGCTTCTTCCTCACCGGTGACATCGCCGAGATCGACGGCGACGGGTTCATCCGCATCACCGACCGCAAGAAGGACATCATCGTCACCGCCGGCGGCAAGAACATCGCCCCGCAGCCGATCGAGGCGGAGCTCAAGAGGTCGTCACTCGTGGACAACGCCGTCATCATCGGCGACCGGCGGCCGTACCTCGTCGTGCTGCTCTCGCCCAACTCCGAAGGCCTCGAGAAGTGGGCTGAGAGCGAGGGCGTCTCCGGCGCGTCAATCGAGGAGCTGACCGCACACCCGCGGGTGCTCGAGGCCTTCGCGGCGGTGGTCGCGAGCACCAATGCCGGGCTCGCCAGCTACGAGCAGATCAAGAAGCACAGAGTGCTGCCTCTGATGCTGTCGATCGACGACGGGACCCTGACGCCGACCCTCAAGGTCAAGCGCCGGGTGGTGGAGCAGCAGTACTCGGACCTTATCGAGGCGATGTACAGAGGCTGAGCTCAGCCTTTGAGGCGCTCGACCACGACCAGGGTCGCATCGTCCCCGAGCGGCTCACCGCGGGTGTGGCGGTCGACCGCCTCCAGGATCGCCGCGCTGAGCTTGTCCGCGTCCGGGTCGTCCATGCGGCTCGCCACCTCGGCCACCCGCTCGACGCCGAACTCCTCCTCGTCGGAGTCCTCGGCCTCGGTGAGGCCGTCGGTGAAGAGCAGCAGAAGGTCGCCGGGATGGAGCTCGGCCGCGGTCTCGGTGTAGGAGGCGGCCTCGAGGATGCCGAGCGGCAGGCCGCTCGAGTCGATCTGTTCGATGGCGCCGCTGCAGCGCCGGATCAGCAGCGGCAGGTGGCCGGCGTTGACCGCCCGCACCTCGCCGCCACGGTCGACCCGCACCATGGCGAAGGTCGCGAAGCGGTTGTCCGCCGTCGCGCCGGCAAGATAGCGGTTGACCCTCGCGGCGAGCTCGGCAAGGTCTTCGACCCGGTCAGCCAGCAGCCGCACCGCGGCGTGAACGCCGGAAGCGATCATTCCGGCGCCGACCCCTTTGCCGGAGACGTCGGTCACGGTGGCGATCAGTGTGTCGCCGCTGAGCAGTACGTCGTAGGTATCGCCCGCCACCTGGCGGCTCGGCGAGGAGCGCGCGGCGAGGCGGTAGCCCGCGAAGTGCGGAAACTCCTGCGGGTGGAGGTGAGACTGGATCACCGCGGCGGTTTC
The DNA here is from genome assembly GCA_964565045.1 of uncultured Thermoanaerobaculia bacterium. Taxonomy (GTDB): domain Bacteria; phylum Acidobacteriota; class Thermoanaerobaculia; order Thermoanaerobaculales; family Sulfomarinibacteraceae; genus Sulfomarinibacter. The sequence goes on along the minus strand of CAZMED010000004.1, from coordinate 23,447 downwards.
GATCTCCCGCCGCATACGATCGCGTTCCAGGGACTCCCTGGTCAGCCGCACGTACTCCATGGCGACCGTGACCTGGACCGCGAAGAGCTCCAGCAGCCGAACGTCATTGGCCGCGAAGGGCTCGGTGCCGGCGCGCGCCTCCTTGTCGGCGGCCACCAGCACTCCGACCGCGCCCGCGTCCGAGGCCAACGGCAGCGCCACCAGGTCGTCCCTGTAGAGGCCCTGTTGCCAGGCGTCCGCGAGCTCGTGGATGTCCAGGCGCTCGGGCCCGAAGCCGCCCACGTGCTCGGCCGACGCGCTGTCCGCGCCGAGGTAGAGGTGGGCGCTGCGCACTCCGAGCAGGGCGACGAGATGGTTGATGAACTCGTCGGCGAGCTCGGTGGTGTCGAGGATGCCGCCGATCCCGGTCGCGATCGAGCGGATGGCCTCGAGCTCCCAGAGATGGAAGCGTTCGTCGAACTTGGCCCGCTTCAGCTCCTCGCGGAGCTGCCAGGCCTTGAGCCCGATCCGGGTCGCGCCGAGAGCCACGTCGTCGAGCCGGTCGAGCTGCAGCATGCGCAGGGACCACCGGTCCGGATCGGAGCCGAATGGGATCTCGCTCCAGCCCTCGGTTGCCTCCTCGACCTGGGGCGAGACCGATCGCGGCCAGCGGGCGATGGCTTCACGACCGCGCCGCAGAATTCCGGCGCGCGATCCGGTCTCCTCGACCACGGCGCGCAGCAGCTCCTCCGGCAGATCGGGACCGGCGCGGCCGCTGAGGGCGAGGTCCGCCAGGCGCAGGAGGTCAGACAGAGTCGTCTCCCACGATCGCGGCGCGCGCAGTCTCCAGATCCGGGTAGACCGAAGCGTACTGCACCAGCCCCATGATCTCGAAGGTCTTGGCGATCGTCGGCGTCAGGTTGCAGAAGGCGAGGCGGCCCTTTTCGTCCATCAGCTTCTCGAGGATCTCGAGCAGGATGGAGACGCCGATGGAGTTGATGATGCGGGTTCCTTCGAGGTCGATGACCAGTGTTTGGCACCCCCCGTCCATGAGGTCGGTTGCCGCGTCGGCGATGGCCTGGCCGCCTTCGTTGTTGATGTAGCCCGCCGCGGCGATGAGGCCCACCCCGTCGGTCAAACGGTCCGTTGAAATCGTGATCCGATCCTCGCTCATGACGCACTCCCCACATACTTCCGCATCGCAACAACCGTCCTGCCCGGAGCGGACTCGATCTGCACCTCGTCCATCAGCTCGCGGATCAGGGTCAGGCCCCAGCCCCGTTTGGACGCGCAGCCGAGCACTCGTGAAGGGCTGTTCTGCGGCGCCCGCTCCGGGTCGAACCCCCGGCCCCGGTCCTCGACCTCGATCACCAGGCACGGCCTCGAGGCTTCGTTCTCACCACGCAGCCGGACGACGATCGGGCCGCCGCCATGCTCCATTGCGTTGAGGCACGCTTCCACCATCGCGACGCTGGCGGCCTCGACTCGGGTCTGGTGCATCCCCATGGCGCGGCCGAGGGTCTCGACGGCCTTGGCCGCGACCAGCTCCACGTTGGGCACCACCGGAAGGTGCAGCACCACCTCCATGATGAGCCTACAACTGTAGCAGAACTTGGGTCAGGGTCCACGCCAGCTGCAGTTGCTGCAGCGGAAAGTCGAGGTGGAGGTTCAAGGCCTGCGCCGCCGTGGCTGTCAGCGCTGAGATACCGGCCGCCGTCGAATAGCGCCGGACTGTCATTGACCTCATCAGACAACCTCCGCCGAGGCTGGAGGGCAAGAAACGTGCCAGGCCGGGGCGGCGTTCGACACGACAATTTTGATGTGTTTTGCATCTTTTGGGTGGCCATTTTCGTTCTTTATTCTATTTATTGTTCATTCAAAAGGATTTATTAGATGCTGTCTTTTGCATCATTAGATGCATTTTGCCTCAGCTTGCGGTACAGGGTCGTCCGGTCGATGCCCAGGATGCGGGCCGCGGCCTGCCGGTTGCCGCCGACCGCCTGGAGGACACGCTCGATGTGCCGCCGCTCGACCTCGTCCAGGGAGATGAGGGCGTCCGTCCCCGTGGCCTGGGGGGCGTCGGTCTCCAGCCGCAGATCGGCAACCGAGATCGTCTCGCCAGGGGCGAGTGCGATGGCCGCCTGGATCGCGTTCTCGAGCTCGCGGACGTTGCCGGGGAAGGCATGGCTCATGAGCGCGGCCAGGGCCTCGTGCGACAACAGCAGGCCCGGCCTGCCGAAGCGTTCGCCGTAGACCTCGAGGAAGTGGCGAGCCAGCAGCGGAATGTCGGACCGCCGCTCGCGCAGCGGCGGCACCTCCACCACGACCACGCGCAGGCGGTAGTAGAGATCGCGGCGGAACTCACCGCGGTCCACCATGTCCTCGAGGTCGCGGTTGGTGGCGGTGATGAGGTGGATGTCGACCGGGATCCGCTCGCGGCCGCCGAGGCGTTCGAGCTCGCGCTCCTGCACGACGCGCAGAAGCTTCGCCTGCAGCGGCAGCGACAGATCGCCGACCTCGTCGAGAAACAGCGAGCCGCCGTCGGCGAGCTCGATCTTGCCGAGGCGCCGTTGGACGCCGGTCGCCACCCCCTCCTCGATCCCGAAGAGCTCGGACTCGAGCAGCGACTCGGGCAGGGCCGCGCAGTTGAGCGGCACGAAGGGCCCGCGGGAGCGCTCGGAGAATGAGTGCAGGAGCCGTGCGACCCGCTCCTTGCCGACGCCGGACTCGCCGCGCAGGAGCACGTTGACTCCGGTCGGTGCGGCCCGCCGCACCAGCTCCAGCATCTCCTGAACCTGGGGTGACTCGCCGACGAAGCCCTCGCGCCGGGCGACGTCGCGGAGCGCGCGGTTCTCATCCGCGAGGCGCTGCCGGTCGCGCTCGATGGCGGCCACGCGCCGGGCGGTCGCGACCGCGGTCGCGACCATGCTCGCCATCGAGAGCAGGATGCGGGCGTCGCTGTCGGAGAACGGCGCCCGGCCGTCGCGGGTCTCCTTGTCGGCGAGCGCCACCAGGCCGACCAGCCGCTGTTGCCACAGCATGGGGGCCGCGAGCAGCTCGAACGGAGGCTCGTCCTCGGTGCGCCGGGCGCGGGCAACCTGGCCGGCTGCCAGGTCCTCGAGCACATGGGTGGCGAAGAACGAGCGCACCGACTCGACGCTCTGCGGCAGCCGCACCGAGCGCACGACGGCTTCCTGGCCACCCGGGTGGAGCGTCGCGGCGAAGCCCGAGCCGGCGTCGAGGGTGCCCACCGCGCGCTGCAGCAGCTCCTCGACCAGCTCCTCCTCCGACAGGACGCCGCCGATGGTCAGCGACAGGTCGACCAGGGTCTCGAGCTGCAGGCCGCGCCAGTTGCGGTCGAAGGAGTCCATGGCGGGGCCAGTGTAGCGCGGGAGGAGGTGCGCGCGGCTCCGTCTGCCGACGGGCGCGGGCGATCCGCGGACGACGATCCGCCGCATACGGGAAAACGGAACGGCCCGCGGGTGGCCGCGGGCCGCTCTTCTGCGCTGCGGGAGGGTGGTCCGCGTCGCTTACTTCTTCTTGCCGCCCTTCTTGGGCTTCTTGCCTTCGGGCGGTCCCTGCTCGCCCTGGTCCTTGTCCTTCTGCGCCTTGAAGTTGAAGGGATCCTCTTCGCCCGGGAGGACCACCGTCGGCGGATCGACGTCGGTGGCGTAACAGTACGCGGCGTGGGAGCCGTGGTCGTGGGCGCAGAAGACCACGAACTTGACGTCCATGCCCGGGCAGCGGGGCGAGTTGCCGGGGTTGTCCTCGTCGCAGCCGTCGAGGTCATTGCCGTGGCCCTTGTTGTGGTCCTGGGAGTCGACGATGTAGTAGTACTCGCCCTCCGCGGCGTTGGGGTAGCCCTCGCCCCAGAACTCGTCCGGAGTCGGGATATAGCGCCCGTCGCCGAGGGCCAGGGCGACCGCCTTCATTCCGTTGAGCTCGGCCTTGCAGCTCTGCACCTTGGCCTTCTCGAACTCGTTGTAGACCGCCGGGATGACAACCCCGGAGACGACCGTGATGACGACGACCGTCACCATCGCCTCGAGCACCGTGAACCCGGCCTGGCGGCGGGCCTTCTTGATGGATTGGATGACGCGGTTCGGTGTGTGGACGTTCATGATAGCCTCCCGCAGCAGCCTTCAGCAAGTCCGGTGCCAACTTCCGGAACGTTCACGCTGGAGACAGTTACCAGGCAGGTGTTTTGATTCGATACACAACTGTCCCACGGTCTGTCCCGCCCGGCCCCGATCCGGTCTCCCGCCGCCGCCCGTGGCCCGCCGCGCTGCGGTAGAATCTCTCGTCGTGGAGGTTGCCTTGAGAAGTGCCGAACGTCATTGCAGCGCCGTCCTGAATGGACGGAGGTATGCAACCATGGGGTTCCTGGTTGTGCTGCTCCTGGCCGTGCCGGGGCGCGTTTCCGGGGCCGAGCCGCGTCCCTCGATTCTCGTCATCACCGTCGACGCCCTCCGGGCCGACCGGCTCGGCAGCTACGACTACGATCGGGAGACCTCGCCGAACATCGATCGCCTGCTCGAGCGCGGGGTGCGCTTCGATCGGGCATGGACGCCCGAACCCCTCACCGCTCCGGCCATGTGCTCGATGGTCACCGGCCTCCATCCGCACCAGCACGGCGCGTCGCGCAACGGCCTGCGGATGCAACCGGGCCTCGACTCGATGCCCAGGATCCTCGCCCGCCACGGATACGCGACCGCCGCCGTGGTCGGCACCTGGACGCTCAAGAACCATCTCACCCTGCTGGGCGAGCACTTCGAGACCTACAGCGAGCGCCTCGACCGCAAGCGGTGGTTCGGGCTCATCAACGGCGAGGCCACGGGCGAGGACGTGACCGACGACGCCCTCGAGTGGTTCGAGGGCAACCGTGTGAATCAGGCGGGAAAACCGTTCTTCCTGTGGGTCCACTACATCGAGCCGCACGCACCGTACCGGTTCCAGGAGCGCTACTCGAAGCGTCTCGGGCTCGACTCCGGCCGCCCCACGAAGAGCGACCGCTACGACACCGAGATCGCCGCGGTCGACCACGCCATCGGCCGGCTGCTCGCAGGCATCCGAGCCGAGGTCTCGGACGACGAGCTCATCGTGGTCTTCACCGCCGATCACGGCGAGAGCCTCGGCGAGCACGACTACTGGGGTCACGGCCGCAATCTCCACGAGCCGAACCTGCGGATCCCCCTCGGGATCGTGTGGCCGGGACACATCCCGCCCGCCGCGATCCGGTCGCAGGCGACCCTCCTCGACCTTGGGCCGACCCTCCTCGAGCTCGCCGGTGCCGCGGTGCCCGACGGGCTGCCGGGCTCGAGCTGGGCCGCCACCCTCCGCGGCGGCGAGGCGCTCGAGGAGCGGCTGCACTGCTATCAGGCCCATCGCGGCGCGGTTCACGGCGCCTCCCACGACAGCGACCGCAAGCGCTCCAAGGGCCTGCTGGCAGTCGGCGTCATCGAGGCCGATCGGAAGCAGATCCTCCGGGTGGCGGGGGACGAGCACCTGGTCTTCGACCTCGGCGACGACGAGGGCGAGCTCACGAACCTGAGCCGCGCGGACGAGCAGCCTTCGCGCGAGCTGCTCATGTGTCTCGGCGAGGTCTCCGAGGGCCTCGGCAGCCTCGATCGCCTGGCGACCCAGAAGCTCGATGACGAGACCGTCGAGCGCCTCAAAGCGCTGGGCTATCTGGAGTGATGCGGCGCGCCGGAGCGGCGCCGGCCTCGCGAGCCCGCCCCGCGCGGCGGCCGAGCCGCCGGGGAATCTCGATCGCACTATCATCACCTGGAGGCGGCGGGCGCGCCGATTTCCCGACAGCGGGTGGCGCGTGACCTCGCCGGGGGCCATATTGGGAGGTATCGAGGAGGCGACCGATGCTCAAACGACAGAAGATCGCCGGCACCAAGATCGTCAAGCTGAGCTTCGTCATTTCCGGGGACGATCCGCGCCTCCCGGCCGCCGTGGTCGGCGACTTCAACGACTGGGACGAGACCGCCGATCCGCTGCGCCGCCGCAGCAACGGGACCGCGAGCGCCGTCGTTTCGCTCGAAGCCGGCAGGGCCTACAGGTTCCGCTACCGCAGCAGGAACGGCGACTGGTTCAACGACGACGCGGCCGACGGCTACGAGCCCAACGCGCACGGCTCCACCGACTGCATCGTCGTGACCTGACGGCGCAGTGACGACGTCGAGGCGTCCCGCCGAAAACAAAGGCCGCCCTTCTGGGCGGCCGATTCGTTGGAATGGCGGGGCCGACGAGACTCGACCACGGAGGGGCAGGGGCGGGCGGCGCAGTGACGACGTCGAGGAGCTCAGCCGAAAACAAAGGCCGCCCTGTTGGGCGGCCGACTTATTGGAATGGCGGGGCCGACGAGACTCGAACTCGCGACCTCCGGCGTGACAGGCCGGCGTTCTAACCGACTGAACTACGACCCCGCATCGCGCCGGTCAGAGGTGGTGGGAGGTGGGGGATTTGAACCCACGACCCCCTGCGTGTAAGGCAGGTGCTCTGACCGCTGAGCTAACCTCCCGAACGGTAGACCGTTGGGAGCGTCATGGTAGAGGCCAATCCGTTTTGTGTCAAGCCTCGCCCGGCGTTCTTCGGCGCACGCCAAGGTCCTTCGATTTCGCCGGAGCGGACGCCTTCTCCCACTTTCCGCGCGCTTTACAAGCCGGGCGGGAGTGCCATAATGAGGCCATGACAGACCCTCACGAGATCTGGCGGCTCGCCTCGTGGATCGCCCGCCAGGAAGGCGGCGCCGTCCGGCTCGGCTGGTCCGAGGGCGAGCTCATCCTCCGCATCCACAACGGGCGCATCCGATTCGCCGAGGGCATTGACCCCGAGGAGCTGTGCCGCCGCCTCAGCTGTCGGCCGACCGGTTGCTCGGACCTTTTGGACGAGGCGCGGTCCCTGGCCGCCAAGCGCGAGATCGCAGAGACCTTCGCGATGGGCGCGGCCAAGGAGCTGCTGCAGAAGCGGATCAGGGGGTGGCTCCTCGACCCCGACCGCGAGCTCGAGGTCGTCGACGGGGAGCCTGACGAGGTCGACGGCGCGACCATCTCGATCAGCCACACCCTGGTCGAGCTCGTGCTCTCGGACACCTCCGGTGCGGCGGCAGAGGCCATCCTCCCCGATCTCGACGTGCTGCTCACCCGTTCTCCGAGGTTTCTCGACCTCTATGCTCCATTGCGTTTGTCCGAGGAGGCGGACCTCATCGTCTCGAAGATCACCGGCGAACGCACTGCCCGGGAGGTGGCGGAGAGGTCCGAGCACGGGGCCGGTGAGGTCCTGCGGCTGCTTGCCGCACTGGTGGTGGTGGGGATCCTCGAGCCGGAACCGTCGTTGACTCTGGGCGGCGACGTGGACCTGTTGCCGGACGAGGACCTCGAGGAGAAGCCGCGACGCCGGATTCCGGTGAGCTGGATCCTCGGTGCCGCGGCGATTCTCGTCGTGGTGCTCGCGGCGATCGCGTGGCTGGTCAGCCGGCCCGATGCCGAGGTGATCGGCGAGGCGGACGCCTCGCGAGTCGGTCACCACTGGGCCCTGGTGGTCGACATGGGCTGTGAGCCCCAGGACTTGCAGCGGGTGCTGAAGAAAGCCCAGCAGAACCCGAAGGCGTTGCGTCCGGTGTCGGTCGAGGCGCGCGGCGGCAAGCCCTGCTGGCAGCTGGTGTGGGGCAGCTTCACCAGCCGCGAGTCTGCCGAGCGAGCCGCCCGGGACCTGCCCGGCGCTCTGCTCGAGAGCGGCTTCGAGCCCCACCCGATCGAGCTGACCGGCGACGAAGTGGTCCCGCGAACCACATCGGGCGGCTGAGTCCATGGCGGACAGCGCCGAAGCCCGGCCTCTGGCGTCGTGGCTGGCGCGCCTCGCGGCCGCCCGCGCCACCGGATTCCTGGTCGCGGTGGCGGGCGACCAGCGGCGGGAGATCCTGCTCACCAACGGCGAGGTGCGGGCGGCGCGCTCGCAGGTCGAGGACGAGAAGCTCGGAATGTGGTTGGTGGCGAGAGGCCGGATCAGCGAGGACGATCGCGCCCTCAACCTGCTCGCCCAGGGTGGCGGCGTCTCGCCGCCCCTCGGGCACATCCTGGTGACGCGGGGGCACCTCTCTCCAGAGGACCTCGAGGCGGAGCTTCAGGAGCTCGCCCTGACCATCATCCGCCGGGCCGCGGCCGCGGCCCGCACAAGGTGCAGCTTCATCGACGGCGGCGGCAAAGGGCAGCTCGACACCCTCCCCAACGTCGTCACCTCACAGATCGTGCTGCTCGCCGCGCGGAGCTGCCAGGACATCGAGGGCATCCGGCGCGAGATCGGATCGCTGCAGCAGCGGGTGCGGCTCGCGCCGTCATTCAAGGAGATGCTCGAGGAGATCGACCTCACCCCCACCGAGGGCTTCCTGCTGAGCCGGCTGGACGCGGCGCGCGACATCGCGGGTCTCGTCAGGCTCTCCTCGCTGCCGGAGGCGCAGCTCTTCTCGACGCTCTACGTTCTCGTCCTTTCCGGCGCCGTGGTCCTCGAGGGCGGGGACGCCGCGGCCCCGGCGCCCGGTCTGGACGAGGCGCCAGCGCAGGCCGGCGACGACTCGGGCGACACCGGGCACGAGGCCGAAGAGGCCGGCGGCACCGAGGGCGACTTCAGCCAGCGCCAGATCGACGAGCGCAAGTTCATCCGCAAGCTGTCCGAGTCGGTCACCAAGGTCGACCACTACAAGGCGCTCGGCCTGACGCCGGAGGCCAACCCGGCCGAGATTGCCGATGCCTGGAACCAGATGCGGTCCCGGTACTCGCCGGAAGCGGCGAGCCGGCCCCACCTGCGCGACATGGTGACGCACCTCGAGCGCATCGTCGAGCGGGCGCGCGGCGCCTACGAAGTGCTGTCGGACTACAAGGCTCGGGAGCGCTACGACCGGATCCTCAAGTCGGTCGAGAAGGACCGTGCGACCATCGAGTCCTCCGGGCGCGGCGAGGTCGACCCCAAGGCACGCAAAGCGCTGGTCGAGGCCAACCTCAAACGGGCGGACGAGCTCATCCGCGACAAGGAGTTCTACCTCGCCATCCAGCTCCTCGAGCGCGCCTGCGCGCTCGACCCGCGCCCCGACGAGCTGCTCAAGCTCGCCCGCCTCCTGCAGCGCAACCCGCTGTGGGCCAATCGGGCGCTCGCGTGCCTGCGGCGCGCGATCGAGACCGACCCCAAGCATGTGGAGTCATGGCTCGAGCTCGCCGACTTCTGGCGTCGCCGCAACCACGCCGAGCGTCAGCGCAAGTCCCTCGAGCGGGCGCTGGCGGTCGACCCGGACAACGAGACCGCCAACCGGATGTACAAGGAGCTCGCGGGCGCCAAGGAGCTCCAGCGGCTGCTCCGCCGCGCACGCCAGATGCGCTGAGATGCCGGTCGTCGTCGACGGCAACAACCTCCTGCACAGCCTGCCCTGCGGAGGCCGGGGCCGCGACGACGTGCGCCGCCAGGCGCTCGAGACGGTGCGACGCGAGGGGCTGCAGCTGACGGTCGTCTTCGATGGTCCGCCGCCGTCGGGTTCGCCGGGGGTCGAGCATCTCGGCCGCGTCACCGTACGCTACTCGGGTTCGGCCACCGCCGACGAGGTGATCCTGGGGCTCCTTCCTGAAGGCGGTGCCGCCTCGCAATGGGTGGTCGTGACCGACGACCGAGGGCTCCGCCACCTGGCTCGGCAACGAGGCGCGAACGTGCGCTCACTCGCACAGTGGCAAAGGCGGCGCCGGACGCCACCGCGCCGGGCTTCCCTGGAGCCCCGCCTCTCCTCGAGCGAGATCGCCGAGTGGGAAACCTTCTTCGCGGGCGGGGACCACGGCGACGACTCCTAACAATTTAACGTGCAACGTCTTAACGTTCCAGCGTCGTCCGGGTTGGCAGCCGGTGACTTCAGCGGTACACTCCCTCCGCGGCCGCCGGCCGCGGGAGGGTTGAAATGGCTGACATTCTGGCTGAAATGAAGAAGTTCTTCTCCGATCTCGGGCTCCACCTCGAGCTCGGGATCAGGGATTCGAATCTCGGCGCCTGCACCGGAGAGTGGATCGAGTCCGAGCATCAGAGCAAGCTCGTGTCGGTCAACCCCGCCGACGGCGAGCCCATCGCCAGTATTCTCCAGGCGGACGAGGCGGCGTATGAGAAGGTCATGGCCGCGGCGACCGCTGCCTTCCCGAGCTGGCGCATGATGCCGGCGCCGTTGCGCGGCGAGGTGGTCCGCGAGCTCGGAAACGAGCTGCGGGTCTTCAAGGAGCCGCTCGGCCGGCTGGTGTCGCTGGAGATGGGCAAGATCCTCTCCGAGGGCCTCGGCGAGGTTCAGGAGATGATCGACATGTGCGACTTCGCGGTCGGGCTGTCGCGCCAGCTGTACGGCCCCAACATGATGTCCGAGCGTCCCCGCCACCGCATGTACGAGCAGTGGCACCCGCTGGGGGTGGTCGGCATCATCACCGCCTTCAACTTCCCGGTCGCGGTGTGGGCGTGGAACGCCGCTCTGGCGGCGGTCTGCGGCAACACCATGGTGTGGAAACCGTCCTCGGACACGCCGCTGACCGCAGTCGCGGTGCAGCACATCTGCAACCGGGTCATGAAGCGGCACGGCCTCGAGGGCATCTTCAACCTCGTCATCGGGCCCGGCCGCACGGTCGGCGAGCTGATGATCAACGACCCGAGGGTCCCGCTGGTCTCGTTCACCGGCTCGACCGCGATGGGCCGCCACGTGGCCGAAGCCACCGCCCGCCGCTTCGGGCGCTCGATCCTCGAGCTCGGCGGCAACAACGCGATCATCGTCGCCGAGGACGCGGACCTCGAGCTCGCGGTGCGCGCGATCCTGTTCGCTGCGGTGGGCACCGCCGGCCAGCGCTGCACCAGCCTGCGCCGCCTCTTCCTGCACAAGGATGTCGCCAAGCAAGTGATCGATCGCCTCCTCAAGGCCTACCCGAGCATCCCGATCGGCAACCCACTCGAGAAGGGCGTGCTGATGGGCCCGCTGGTCAACGAGCGGGCGGTGGAGGACCACCTCGCGGCGCTCGACAAGGTGCGCGAGCAGGGCGGCGAGATCCTGTACGGGGGAGGCCGCCCCGAGCGGCCCGGCTTCTTCGTCGAGCCGACGATCGTCAAGGCGCGGCCGGACCTCGCGATCGCCCGCGAGGAGACCTTTGCGCCCATCCTCTACGTCTTCGAGTTCGAGAACCTCGAGCAGGCGATCGCGATGCACAACTCGGTCGACCAGGGCCTGTCGTCGGCGATCTTCACCGACAGCCTGCGCGCCGCCGAGCGCTTCCTGTCGCACGAAGGCTCGGACTGCGGCATCGCCAACGTCAACATCGGCACTTCGGGGGCCGAGATCGGCGGCGCCTTCGGCGGCGAGAAGGAGACCGGCGGCGGCCGCGAGGCAGGCTCCGACGCCTGGAAGGGCTACATGCGCCGCCAGACCTGCACCATCAACTGGGGCGGCGACCTCCCCCTGGCCCAGGGTGTGAAGTTCGAGGTGGAATAGGGTTTGGCGGATTTCGGATTTCTGACCCTTCCTGCCGTGGAGCGTAGACGTCGCTCCGTGCTGAAGCGGTCGGACGCACCGTGCGCGATCGGTGTCTCCACCGATCCAATTCGTTCGGGCTTGCCGTGCGCGGCGGGGGGATCGATACTCTTCGTGGAGGCGCAGATGCCGTGAGGGTCTCACACCGGGTGGCGGCAGCGTCGGCACTCATGGTGGCGCTCTCTACGGCACCCCGGTGCGACGGCCAGACCCTGGTCTTCGCGGACGGCTTCGAGTGCGGTGACACCTGCGGGTGGAGTTGGCCGAATCCCGAGCCTGCCGTCATGACCGGAATCACCGGCGCCCACAACGCAACGCGCGGCGATGTCGAGCCGCCGGCCTCGCCTCCGATACCGCCACTCGCATGGAACAACGACCTCGCCGCGGTGGCCCAGGCGTGGGCGGACAACTGCGTGTGGTATCACAGCAACAGCGGTTACGGAGAGAACATGGCGGCGTTCGGTGGCTGGGCGGGCGATCCGCAGACGGTCGTCGGCATGTGGTCGGGCGAGAGCGCGTGTTACGACTACGGCAGCAACACCTGTGACCCGTACTGCGAGCCCGACGTCGCCACGTGCGGTCATTACACGCAGGTCGTGTGGCGCGGTAGCTCCCGACTTGGCTGCGGCGTCCGCACGTGCACGACCGGAAGCCCGTGGGGGCCGAGCTATCCAACGTGGACGGTCTGGGTCTGTAACTACGACCCTCCGGGTAACATCGGCAGCCAGAGACCATACTGACCCCTGCCCGTAGCCGGCATGGCGCCACCTGACGGCCGACGCGCGGCGGGCCGCCAGCTGCTACTATTGGCGCCATGGAAGGGCGCCTGCTGATCGTCGACGACGACCCCGGGGTCCGCAAGGTGCTGCAACGGATCCTCAGCGGGGCGGGGTACGAAATCGAGGAGGCGAGCGACGCCTTCAAGGCGCTCGAGGCCCTGGACGCCAACCCGCCCGACGCGGCCCTGTTCGACATCAAGATGCCGGGGATGGACGGCTTGTCGCTGCTCGACAACCTGCGGCGGCGTGGGCTCGAGATCCCGGTCATCGTGCTCACCGGTCACGGCGACGAGTTCACCTCCGACGCGTGCCTCGAGGCGGGCGCCGCGGGTTACCTGACCAAGCCCCCGGACCGCGCCGACCTGCTGCTCGCGGTGCGCGGGGCGGTGGCGCAGGGCAGGGTCGCGCGCGCCATGGGCGAGGCCGCCGAGCCGCCGCCGCTGCTCGGCTCGAGCGACGCCCTGCGCCAGCTGCGGGAGGAGATCGCCCGCGTCGCGCCCTCGCACGCGACGGTGATGGTGCAGGGCGAGTCGGGCACCGGCAAGGAGCTGGTGGCGCGCCGCCTCCACCACCTGTCGGGCAGGGCGCGGCGGCCCTTCGTGCGCGTCAACTCGGCGGCGATCCCCGAGGAGCTCATCGAGTCGGAGCTGTTCGGCCACGAGAAGGGCTCCTTCACCGGGGCCCACCGCCGCCAGGTGGGCAAGTTCGTGCAGGCCGACGGCGGCACGATCTTCCTCGACGAGGTCGGGGACATGAGCCTCAAGACCCAGGCCAAGGTGCTGCGGGTCCTGCAGGACGGCGAGGTGGAGCCGGTGGGCGCCGGGCAGGCCTTCCAGGTCGACGTCCGGGTCATCGCCGCGAGCAACAAGGACCTGGTGGCCGAGGTCCGAGCCGGCGGGTTCCGCGAGGACCTCTACTACCGGCTCGCGGTGGTGGTCCTGCGGACGCCGCCGCTGCGCGAGCACCCCGAGGACATCCCGCTGCTGGTCGATCACCTTACCGAGCAGTTCTGCCGCGAGTACAACCGTCGTCCCAAGACCTGGAGCGAGAGGGCGCTCGCCCAGCTCGCGCGGCACCCGTGGCCGGGCAATGTCCGCGAGCTCAAGAACGTCGTCGAGCGCGCGGTGATCATGGAGCTGGACGACACCATCTCCAAGGTCGACCTGCCGTCGCAGCCGGACGGTGGCACGGTGGACAGCCTGCTCGACCTCGGCTCGCTGTCGGAGTTCCAGCGCCAGTCCGAGATCGCCTACCTGCTCCACCACCTCGAGCGCAACGGCTGGAACGTGGCTGCGACGGCGCGGGTCATCGGCACGCCGCGCTCCAACCTCTACAAGAAGATGAAGGCCTACGGCATCGAACGGGAGAGCGATTGAGCACCGGAATCGACCTCGCCGAGCTCACCGCCTGCGGCGCGCACCAGCGCGGCCACTTCCTGCTCTCGTCGGGTCTGCACTCCGGCGACTACCTGCAGTGCGCGCTCTACCTCGCCCACCCGAGGCGGGCGGCGCGCGCCGGCTCGTTGCTGGCGGCGGCCCTCGAGGAGGGCGGCCTCGCACCCGAGGTGGTGGTGGCGCCGGCCATGGGCGGGCTCATCATCGGCCACGAGACCGCGCGCAGCCTCGACGTCCCCTTCCTCTTCACCGAGCGCGCCGACGGCGCCATGGTCCTGCGGCGGGGCTTCGGGGTCGCCGCCGGCCAGCGCGTGGTGGTCCTCGAGGACGTGGTGACCACCGGGAAGTCGACCCGCGAGGTGATCGCGGTCCTCGAGGTTCTCGGCGCCGAGGTGGTGGGCGTCGGCTCGCTGGTCAACCGGTCGGCCGCACCGCAGCCCTTCGCGCCGCTGCCCAGCCGCCACCTTCTGGCGGTGGAGTTTCCCACCTGGCCGGCCGCCGAGTGCCCGCTGTGCCGGGAGGGCGTGCCGATCGCCAAGCCGGGCTCGCGGCCGATCGTATAGTCAATTCTCAATTCTCAATTCTCAATTTTGAATTCCCCTCCACCCTCCCGGAGAAACGGGGGTGTGGGTGGGAATTGAGAATTAAGAATTAAGAATTGAGAATTCGAAGTCTTTGACTTCGAGAATGGCGTTCGGCTCTCGAGCGCGCTGCCGGTCCGCGAGTTGACCGACGGTCAGTCCGAGCAGCGGGTGGCGCCAGCCCGGCGCGATCTCGGCGGAAGGCTCGAGGGCGAAGCGCCGCTCGTGGAAGCGGGGGTGGGGCAGCTCGAGGGTCGGCCCGCGGCAGACCAGGTCCTCGGCGAGCAGGAGGTCGAGGTCGAGGGCGCGCGGCCCCCAGCGCTCCCCGGTCGACCGGTCGCGGCCGGCCGCCGCCTCGAGCTGCCGGCAGCGCGCCAGCAACGACCTCGGTCCGGCCGGCCACGAAACGACGGCCGCCGCATTGAAGTAGTCGGGCTGCGGCGGGCCCACCGCCCGCGTCCGCCACAGCCGCGACCACGCGGCGATCCGGCCGTCGCGCCCCAGTGCATCCAGCGCGTGGCGGAACAAGGACGCGGGCTCGCCCGTGTTGCCGCCGAGACCGAGGATGACCCGGAACATGAGCGCGATGATAGTTGACCCTGATCACAGCGGCAGCCTGCCCATTTCCATACCGTGAGATGAGGAGCCTGGCGCGGCCCTTGCGCGCCGGGATGGAGGGCGCTCATGGCAGTGGTCTCTTCGCGCGCCGCTTTGGTGGTTGCCTGCGGGATCGTCGTCCAGCTCACGGCTCTTTCCGGCGATGCGGGAGGTCGCTGCCGGTCGACGGAACCGCTCCTGCTTGACACGGATGTCCGCGGCGCCCTGGGGATCTCCGCCGACGGCCTGGTCGAGGAACGGTTCCGCGTCCCCGAGCCGGTGCTCGCCGTACTCGGGGATCTGGAGCCGGGCATCTCGGTCCGCATTCGGAGTTGGCCGGTGGCCCCCGGCGATCACCGCGCCATCCGGCTCGAGCGAAGGTCGGTCTACGCGGCCGGGGCCCGCCTCTTCGAGGTCGGGGAGCACGGCCTCCGCGCGCTGCCGCGATCGCCCCGCATCCACTTCTTCGGCGCCATCGAGGACGAGGGCGACAGCGGCGTGCTGCTCATCCTCGACCCCCGCAGCGGGCAGCTGAGCGGGGTGACGGTCTCCCAGGGGCTCAGCTTCGACCTCGAGGCAGACGACCCGGCAGAGCCGCGCGCGGTGCGCGTGGTCGCGAGCCACGAACGCACCGCCGCGCACGATCCGACCTGGGACTGCGGCGGGGAGAGCCTCCACCTTCCCGACACGCCGTGGAATCGGACGTCCGATCTCCCGGCACCACCTCGTGCTGTCAAGACGGGCTCCGCGCTGGAGGCGGTGATCGCGATCGACACCGACACCGAGCTCCTGAGCCAGAAGTTCGGCAACAGCACCGCGGCGGCCGCCGACTACGTCGCCGACCTCTTCGCAGCGATGAACGTGATGTACGAGCGCGACCTCGACCTCAGGCTCCTCCAGGGCACCACCTACCTGCGCACCGGCTCCGACCCATATGTTCAGAACAGCGGCGGATCGGCGTCCGGGGCCGAGCTCAACGAGTTCGGAAACTATTGGAAGACCCACTATCAGTCGGTGGACCGGGCACTCGCCGCGATGCTCTCCGGCAAGTCGCCGTCGTCGAGCTCGGCCTCGGGCATCGCCTGGATCGGCGGCCTGTGCTCTTCCACCTACGGCTACAGCTTCTCCAAGGTGTTCAAGATCAACTACCTCTCGGGGGACGCCAAGATCGTCGGCCACGAGCTCGGCCACAACTTCGGCTCGCCCCACACCCACTGCTACAACCCACCCATCGACCAGTGCTGGAACGGAGAGGGCGGTTGCTACAGCGGCGCGACCTCGTGCCCGGGAGGCCCGGGGACTCTCATGAGCTACTGCCACCTCGTGGGTTGCGGCAGCACCCTCGACTTCCACCCGACGGTCGTCAATCGCATCCTCGACAACTACGTGGCCCCGGCCACCGGGGTCTGTGTCTTCGCCGCGAGCCCGAGCGGCGACGGCATTTTCGCCGACGGCTTCGAAAGCGGCATCGGCGGGTGGAGTGCCTCGGAGCCATGACAAAGAAATGTGAAAGATGAACGTCGGCCGACCCTGCCATTGATACAGTTGAAATGAACGGCCGGCGGTGCGTGAGGGCGCGCGCTTGCCGCCAGGGGAAGCCTCGATGTTCCTGAATCGACAGTTCCTCGCCCGTGTTGTCGCAGCTCTCGCAATGCTCCTTCCTCCCGCGTGGGGTGGTTCTTCAGAGCGCGAGCCCGTGGTCGATCCCGTTCCCAGCAGCTCACGCGGTGAATTCACGGTGCACCGGTTACGCGGGATCTTCAACATCCTTCGCGGGGATCCTCGCCCCGATCGTGCCGCGGAACCAGTCGAGCGGTATGTGCTCTCGAGTGATGACGGTGTCGTCACCGAGCTGTCCATCGAGCCGCAGATGCTGGTCGCAGCCGGAGGTGCGCGATCTCTGGATGGGCGGTCTGTCGAGGTGCTCATCGAGAGCGTCGATGGCGTACTGGACAAGGCAGGTGGGGCTGCTGACGCCCGGGTTCGATCTCTTCGTTTGGTGGAGGGCGCCCGGGTCGTGAAGGGCGCAAAGTCGGTCGGAGGTGCCCAACCGTGGGTGTCGATTCTGTGTAAGTTTTCCGACGTGTCGGTCGAACCCAAGCCCCTGTCGTACTTTCAGGCAATGTATGCATCGACCTATCCGGGGCTCGATCACTACTGGAGAGATATCTCTTATGACAAAGCGAACGTTTCGGGAAGTACAGCCGTGGCCTGGGTCACGTTACCGCACCCGGTGAGCTATTACGAGAGTTCGAGCGGCGGCAACACGAGTGCAATGCTCAATGACTGCACGGCTGCGGCGGATCCATACGTCTACTTCCCGGCATTTGTCGGTATCAACATGATGTTCAATGACGAGTTCGGACCGTACGCATGGGGGGGCTCCCATTATCTGAGCCGGGACGGAGTCTCCAGGATCTACAGAGTGACCTGGGAGCCGCCATGGGGGTACAGCAATGGGGGTGTCATCGCCCACGAAATGGGCCACGGCTTCGGGCTGCCGCACTCGAACAACGCCGATGGCGACTCCAGCCCTTACGACAATCCGTGGGATGTCATGAGCGACAGCTGGTACTACGTGGTGAATCACAGCACCTACGGAAAGCTGGGAAAAGGAACCATCGCGTACCACAGGGACCTCCTTGGGTGGATCGACCAGGACAAGAAACTCGTTGTCGACTCCGAGGGGGTGTACTTCGGGAGTCTCGATCATCTTGCCCTCGCCTCGACTGAGAACCTTCGTCTGATCGAGGTCGCCCAACCCGGGTCGGAGAAGTTCTACACGGCAGAAGTGAGGGATCGGGTGAGCTACGACGGGCAGCTACCAGATTTCGCCCTCGTGATTCACGAGGTGGACCCCGGCCGGACGGAGGAAGCCTGGCTCGTCGACATCGAAAACCCGGACAATGGTGCGGATGAAGGTGCGATGTGGCGAGTTGGCGAGTGTTTCGAAGACGCCGGAAACAAGATCACCATCTGCGTGCAGTCAGTCACCCCAGAGGGCTTTCTCGTGAAGGTGACCTATGGTGAAACCGACGTGATATTCTCCAATGACTTCGAAACGAACGGCACCGCGGCCTGGAGCGATACCGTACCCTAGACCACGGGGGGCGGGCGGAACTCAAAACTCAAAACTCAAAACTCTCCGGGGCTTTCCCCGCCTCCGGCTTTCCACAATTCCGCCATCGCACCGTCCGCCGCATCTGCTACATTTCCTCAGTGATCAGGAAGAAGGTCGTCACCGACACGCCCGGGGCGCCGAAGAGGAGGGCTTTCTCCATCCGGCGGGCGTCTTCCAAGCGGCAGGCGCCGGCGACGAAACCGGTGGTGCCCCGGAAGGCCCTTGCCATCATCACCACCGTGCTCTGGGTGGCGCTCGCCGGCGTCGTCTCGGGGGCCTTCGCGGGCTGGATCATCGCGCAGTTCCTGCACGTGCCGCAGGTCGACCTCCTGGCCACCTTCGAGCCTGCCGCCACCACCAGGATCTATGCCGGTGACGGCGAGCAGGTGGCGTCGTACGCCCTCGAGCAGCGCGTGGTGCTGCGGCCCGAGGAGATCCCGGACCACTTCAAGCGCGCGGTGGTGGCGATCGAGGACGCCGATTTCTACTCCCACGGCGGCGTCGATCCCCAGGCCATCATGCGCGCCGCCTGGTACAGCCTCATCGACCGCAAGATCGGCTCGCGCGGCGGCGCCTCGACGCTGACCCAGCAGCTGGCCCTCAACCTCTTCCTGCAGCGCGAGCGGACGCTCGGCCGCAAGATCAAGGAGGCCCTGCTCGCGCTCGACATCGAGAAGCGGTACTCCAAGGACCAGATCCTCACCCTGTACGCCAACCAGATCTTTCTCGGCCACGGTGCCTACGGCGTCGAGGCCGCGGCGCAGCTGTACTTCCAGAAGCCGGCCGCCGAGCTCGACCTCGCCGAGGCGGCCCTGTTGGCGGGCATCATTCCGAGCGCCAACAACAGGTACGATCCGATCAGGCGGCCCGAGAACGCCCTCGCCCGGCGCAACAAGGTCCTGGAGCGAATGCTGGAGCTCGATTTCATCGACGCGGCAGCCTACGAGGAGGCCGTGGCCGCGCCGCTGGGCGCCGCGCTCCACCGCGACCGGGTCGAGAACGGGGCCTACTTCCTCGAGATGACCCGCCAGGAGATCGAGCGCCGATACGGCACCGATGCCCTCTACACCTCGGGCCTGCAGGTCCACCTGACGATGGACCCGGCACTGCAAGCCCTCGCCGAGACGACCGTGCGCGAGGGCCTGGTGGCTCTGGAGATGAACGATCTCGGGTTCCGTCGGCCGCCGAACGTCCTCGCCGAGCAGGGGCTCGAGTCCGAGGCCGACTTCGCCGATCCCTCGTGGCAGAATCTCCAGCTGCGGCCGGGGGCCATGGTGCGGGCGATCGTCACCGAGGTCGAGGCGCGCCGTGCCGGGCTGCGGATCGCCGACCACCGGGCCTCGCTCGATGTCGCCGCGGCGCGCTGGACCAGGGCGAGCTCGCTGACGCGCATCCTCAAGCCCGGGGACCTGGTTCTGGTGAGGCTCCCGGACCCCCTGCCCGAAGACCCGGAAGCGGTGCTCGAGGTGGCGCTGCTGCAGGAGCCGGCGCTGGAAGGCGCGCTCATCGCCATGGACAACCGGACCGGCGCCATCCTCGCCCTGGTGGGAGGCTTCGATTTCCAGCGCAGCGAGTTCAACCGGGCCGTCCAGTCGACGCTGCAGTGCGGGTCGGCGTTCAAGCCCTTCGTTTTCCTCACCGCCTTCGAGCGCGGCTTCACTCCGGCCGACACCCTCTTCGACGGTCCCTTCCTCCTGCCCGACAGCACCGGCGAGCTCAACTACTGTCCGAAGAACTACTACAACATCTACTACGGCATCACCACGCTGCGCACGGCCCTCGAGCTGAGCTACAACGCGACCGCGGTCAAGCTGCAGCAGCTCGCGGGCAGCGACGCGGTGGTGGACACCGCACGCCGCTTCGGCATCAGCACCGAGCTTCACCCGTACCCGTCGCTGGCCCTGGGGTCGCTCGGCGTGCGGTTGATCGACCTGACCCGCGCCTATGCCGGCATCGCAAACCTCGGAGAGGTCCCTGAGCCGTACTTCATCTCCGAGGTCTACGACCGCGACGGCCGCCTGCAGGAGCGCTTTTTCCCCCGCAGTCAGCGCGTCATGGCGGAGGCGGTGACCTATCTTGCGTTGTACATGCTCGAAGGTGTGATCGAGCGCGGTACGGGCAACAGCGCGCGCTGGTTGCCCGGCCACCTCGCCGGCAAGACCGGCACCACCGACGACCACTCCGACGCGTGGTTCGTCGGTTTCTCGCCCCGCATCACGGTCGGCGTGTGGGTCGGGCGCGACCGCAAGATGCCCATCGGTCGGGGGATGACCGGCGCCAAAGCGGCGCAGCCGATCTGGAACGCCTTCATGGCTGCCTACCTCGATGGGCTGTCGGAGGCGGAGCGCAACGAGGACTTCCCGGTCCCGGCGGGTGTCGTCTTCACGCCGGTCGATGCCCGCACCGGCGAGCGCGCGGTACCGCCGTGCGACTCCCAGACCGAGGTCATCCTCGAGGCCTTTCTCGACGGCACCGAGCCGTACGAGCCCTGCCGTGAGGAGCTGGCGGGACTTGCCGACCTGCCGTGGCCTTTCCAGGTGCCGCTGTACCGGCCGAAGCCGGGTGAGCCGATGCCCTCGGTGGAAGCGGTCGCAGTGGCCGACGAGCGCTTGAAACCGACGCCGACCGCGGCGGAGCGGCGCGCGGCGGCGGGCGCCGCATCAGAGGGTTGAGGTGGAGGCGAGCGACGGCTCAGGTCGTGGAGCCGCCGCCGATCAACTGGTTGACCCTCTCCAGGAAGCCGGTCGGCGGCATGTAGCCCGGAATGCGGCCGATCTCGCGGCCTTCCGCGTCGAGCACCAGGATGGTCGGCAGTCCGTCGACCTCGTAGCGACCTGACAGCTCCCGCCCGGCGCCGTCGACGTCGAGGCTGACCGGCACCACGCGATCGCGCAGGAGCACCGAGACCTCGGCGTCGCGGAAGGTCGTCGTCTCGAGGCGCTTGCACCACACGCACCAGTCGGCATAGAAATTGACGAGCACCGGCTTGCCCTCGCTGCGGGCGCGGTCGAGTGCGGAGGTCAGGTCCTCGCCCCAGCTCACCGCGACCGCTCCGTGGGACGAGACGGTCATTGCCGGGTCGGCAGGGGGCGACGTCGTCTGACGGCCGCAGCCGCCGCCGAGGGCGAGGCTCGCGACGAGGCTCGCGAGGGCCAGGGATCGGGCCAGGGTGTGTGCCACGGAGGTCCTCCAGGTGGAATGCCGCGCTCCGCGCGGCGCCGGCAGTATATCACCGATGAGCGATACAGGTGCCGAGTCGGTCGCCGGCCGAGCCGATGCCGTCCACCCAGACTCTATGCCGAAGCTCCGCCTCGAGTTACCGCCTTGCGCGGTGCCGGGGCCCGTGCCATGATCCGGGCATGCCTCGGACCTCGATCTCGCTCTTCAAGCGCATCGAACGGGCGCTCGAGACCATCGCCCTCGGGTCGAACGTGCTGCAGACGATCCAGAAGGCGGCGGACTTCATCGCCGAGAACTTCGCCGACGACCTGGGCATCCGCGGCGGCCGGATCTACGCCCAGGACGACGGCAGCTACGAGCTCGTGGAGACCTTCGGCGAGGCCTCGCGGGAGCCCATCGGGCTCCGGGTGTGGCGCACCTACCCCCCCTTCGACCAGATCCTCGACGTCGGGTCGGTGGTGATGCGGCGCGACGACCCGCGGCTCGACCAGCGGATCGAGGCCGACCTCGGGACCCGTGAGTGGTTCGCGGCGGTCGCGGTCGCCGACGCCCGCTACGTGCTTTCCTTCGACGTCGAGTCGGCCGCCGACGAGCACGAGAATGTCGTCGCGACTCTCAACATCGTCCGCCTCGCGGTCAACCAGAAGCTGCGCGAAGAGCGGATGCGGTCGATCATGGAGGACGCGCGGCAGATTCAGAGCTCGATCCTGCCCCGACACCTGCCGCAGCCGGGCGAGTTCCAGATCGCCGCCCGCACCGTCGCCGCGGAGATCGTGGGCGGCGACTTCTACGACCTCATCACGCTCGATGACCGGACCTTCGATGTGGCCGTCGCCGACGCCACCGGCCACGGCCTGCCGGCCGCACTCCAGGTACGCGATGTCTTCACCGGGCTGCGCATGGGACTGTCGCGGGAGTTCAAGCTCACGCGAACGGTGCAGCGCCTCAACGTCATCATCCACCGCAGCCGCATGGCGACCAAGTTCGTGTCGCTCTTCCTCGCCGAGGTCGATCACTCGGGGGCCCTGATCTACTGCAATGCCGGCCACCCTCCCGGTCTGCTGATCCGCGCCGACGGATCGCTGGTCCGCCTCCAGCCGACCGGCATGATCCTCGGCCCCAACCCCGAGGCCCACTACTCCTTCGGTCTCGAGAACATCCTGCCGGGGGACCTCCTCGCCCTCTACTCCGACGGCATCACCGAGGCCGCGGGCGCGAACGGCGCCGACGAGGAGTACGGCGAAGCGAGGCTGATCCACCTGCTGCGCCACGTCCGCCACCTCGACCCGATCGCCATTGTCGACCGGGTGTACTCGGAGGTCGAGGCCTTCGCCTCGGCCTCGCCGCCCGCCGACGACCAGACCCTGATGGTCGTCAAACGGCGTCCGGCAGAGCCCGTGGAGGTCCCTGCATGATCGACTTCACACCCTCCGCTTTCTTCGATCTCGGGGACTTCGCGCACGCGGAGATCTTCGAACCTTCACAGCCGGCATGGTCCGCCCTCGGCCGGCGGCTGACGGAGTACCTCGAGGACTGGACCGACTGGAGCATCCAGATCGACCTGCCGAGCGGCGTGTACGTGCTGGGCGACCGCGTCCACATCGCCGCCGGCAGCACCGTGGAGCCCGGAGCCGTTCTCGTCGGACCGGCGATCCTCGCCCCCGGGTCGCAGATCCGGACCGGCGCCTACGTCCGTCAGAACGTGATCCTCGGCCCCGGCAGCCTGGTCGGCGCGCACAGCGAGGTCAAGGGCTCGATCCTGCTCGCGGGGGCCAAGGCGCCGCACCAGGCCTACGTCGGCGACTCGATCCTCGGACGCGACGTCAACCTTGGCGCCGGCACCATCTGCTCCAACGTCAAGAACGTCGGCAGGGAGGTCAGCTTCCGCGCCGGCGGTGAGCTCGTGCACACCGGCCTGCGCAAGTTCGGGGCGATCCTGGGCGACGGCTGCAAGACCGGCTGCAACACGGTCCTCAACCCCGGCGTTTTGATGGGTCCGGGCTCAGTGACCTACACCAACGCGTCGATCCGCAGCGGCTACTACCCGCCGGGTACCCTGATCAAGGTGCGCCAGACCCAGCAAATCACCGAGATGACGAAGCTGGAGAGGTGAGCGCCGAACTGTGGGCTTGAGGCTTGAGGCTCGAGGCTCGCCCGCCCGCCCCCCAGAGCCCCGAGCCCCGAGCCCCAAGCCCCGAGCCCCGAGCCCCGAGCCCCGAGCCCCGAGCCCCGAGCCCCGAGCCCCGAGCCCCAAGCGGTCTGACACGGGCACAGGGAGTT
>CAZMED010000003.1:0-48989 GCA_964565045.1 uncultured Thermoanaerobaculia bacterium | reverse complement strand
CCGCTCCGGGCAAGGGCGAGCCGCCGCGCGGCGCGGACGGAGATGGTTTCCACGGAGGGGGATTGTACGCAACGCCGGGGAGGACGTTGAACGTTGGAACGTTCGACTCATCCGGAAGGACGTGGGATGGGTAACAGTCGAATTGGGAATTAGGAATTAGGAATTAGGAATTAGGAATTAGGAATGCCGCCCGCCCGCCCATTTCGGATTTCGAGTTTCGAATTTCGGATTTCCATCCACCCACGGTCGAACCACCAAGACACCAAGGCACGAAGTTGTTCACGAAGAGAATCCTTCGTGGAACGATTTATCGCGCCACTTGGGCAGCTTCTTCCCGTTCGGCTTCGGCGACCGCACCTGCGGCGCGCTCCCCCTTGGGGGGTATCCGCGAGCACACGTGCTCGGACAGGGCGGTGATGGTCAGCGAGGGGTTGACGCCGAGGTTGGCCCCGATCATCGAACCGTCCATCACGTAGAGGCCGTCGTAGCCGAAGACCCGGCCGGAGGAGTCGATGACGCCGTGCTCGGGATCGCGGCCGATGCCGCAGCCGCCGAGGATGTGGGCGGTGGTCGAGGTGTCGAGCAGGACCTCGTTGAGGGTCGACTGCGGGATGCCGTCGAGCTCGGCGGCGACCTCGCGGGCAATCTCGTTGGCGACCGGGATGTAGGAAGGGATGCCGGGCTGGTCGGGGTCGGGTTGGGTGGTGAGGGTGCGCGTGAAAGGCCACAGCAGACGCCGCTTGCGCACCAGGCGGGTGTGGTTGTCGGCGGTCTGCATGGCCATGACCACGGTCCCGCTCTCGGCCTTGCCCCACGGCTTGAGGATGCGCAGGAAGTCGATGGGGTGGCGGACGATATTGCCGAGCCACCGCAGCTGGCGCGGGATCCGGCCGCCGCCGTCGGTGAGCGGCGTGCCCAGGAGCAGCATCACGTCCGAGCCCTTCGGGAAACGCACGCACTCGAAGTGGGTCACCTCGTCGATCTCCACCTTGGCGGCGATGGCGATGCCCTCCCAGAGGTCGCGGCGGCTCTTCGAGTTCACGCCGAGAAGGGCCTCCGAGTTGGTGCGCACGACGTTGCCGAGCTGATCCGAGAGCCGCGGCAGCGCCCCCCGTTCCTTGCACGTCATCAGCAGCGGAACCGTGCCGAGCACGCCGCCCGCGAGCACGACCCTGTCGGCGGTGAGGCTGCCCTTGAGCGAGCTCCAGAGCCCGGTCGATCGCCGCCAGTGGAGGCGGTAGCCACCGCCCGAGAGGGCCTCCACCAGGGTGACCTCGGTGTCGGGGATGATGCGGGCGCCCGCCTGCTCGGCGAGGTAGAGGTAGTTCTTGTCGAGGGTGTTCTTGGCGCCCGGCCGGCACCCCACCATGCAACCGCCGCAGAAAGTGCAGCCGGTGCGGGCGGGACCGCGGCCGTCGAAGTAGGGGTCCGGCACCGTCACGTCCGGCTTCCCGAAGTAGATTGCCACCGGGGTGTTGCGGAAGCTCGCTTCGCGGCCACGCCGCGCCGCGGCGTGGCGGAGCGCCTCGTCGGCGGGCCCGAGGCGGGGGTTCTCCACAACGCCCAGCATGCGGCGGGCGGTGTCGTAGTGGGCCGGCATCACGGCCTGCCAGTCCTCGAGGCCGCGCCACTGCGGGTCGTCCCACACCCCGTCCGGCGGCTCGAAAAGGGTGTTGGCGTAGACCAGGCTGCCGCCGCCGACGCCGACCCCGTGCAGCACGAGGGCCTCTCGCAGGAGCCGCATCCCGAAGATGCCCCGGCAGCCGATCTTCGGAAACCAGAAGGACTTGCGGATGTTCCAGTTGCTGGCTGGAAACTCGTCGGGGCGCCAACGCCGACCCTTCTCGAGCACCGTGACGCGGTACCCCTTCTCGGTGAGCCGGTGCGCCGCGACGGATCCGCCGAATCCGGAGCCCACGACGGCGACGTCGGTGTCGTGCTCGATTGTGGATGCACGGGTCGAATGGCTCATCACGCCTCCGGATGGAAGTGTAGCGCCGCGCGGCGCCCGCCGACAATCCGGACCGCGTGCGAAAAGGTATACTCGGCCCGTGAGACGGTATCTCGCGCCCGCCGTCGCCGCAGCACTGGCCCTGCCGGCCGTTGCGGCCGACCCGCCCCTGGTGTACGGAGTGTCCGGCGCGCCGGTCGGGTGGAGTGATTTCCTCGCGCGGCGGGGGCCGGTGGCGCTGCTTGTCTGGGCGTCGTGGACGCCCGAGGCGGCCGAGGTGCTCGACCGCAGCGAGGAGCTCTCGCGCGCCGCCGGCGAACGCGGCCTGCAGATGGTGCTCCTGGACGTCCAGGAGCCCCTCGAGGATGCGCGGCGGGCACTGGGCGTCAGCGGGTTGGAGTGGATCCACGACCGTCACGGGGCCCTGCTCAAGACCTACCGGGTCATCGCGGTGCCCTCGGTCATCGTCGTGTCGCCGCAGGGCGAGGCGCTCGCACGGCTCGAACCGAGCCCGGAGGCGCTGCGCGGCTGGAAGCCGAAGTGAGGGGGCGGCACCGCGCCCCGGCGGCGGTCGTGCTGGCGGCTGGCCTCCTGCTTGCGGCGGGGTGCGGCACCGACAGAACATCCGCAGCCGACGTCGACGCCATCACGGTCGAGCCGCTCGTTCAATACCACCCGCCGCTGCGCACCTTCGTCCAGCCCGGCGACACCATCGAGAGCGTGAGCCGCCGCCTCGCGGGACCCGACTGGGTGTCGTGGCGGGACGCGCTGGTCGCCGAGATCGATCCGAAGCGCCTCTATCCGGGCACCGAGGTCCGCGGCCGCAGCACGCCCGGCGGGCGCCTCGAGAGGCTCGAGCTGATCATCGACCGGCGCCACGAGATCCACCTCCAACGCGCCGACCAGGGCATCTCCGCACATCGCATCGAGCGGCCGCTCGAGAGCGAGGTGCTGCGGATCGAGGGAGTCGTCGAATCCTCGCTGTTCGCGGCCATGGACGGGGCTGGGGGGAACGCCGACCTGGCGGTCCGCGTCGCCGGGATCTACCAGTGGGACATCGACTTTTTCCGCGACCTGCGGCAGGGCGACCGGTTCGTGGTGGTCGCCGACCGGCAGACGGTCGACGGCGAGTTCTACACCTGGGGAACGATCTTCGCCTCCCGTTTCGTCAACGGGGACCGCGTCCTCGACGCCGTCGTCTACCCGGACGACGAGGGCCGGCTCGGCTACTACGACCTCGAAGGGCAGCCGCTGCGGAAGCAGTTCCTGAAGTCGCCGCTCGAGTTCAGCCGGGTGACGTCGCGCTTCAGCATGAACCGCTTCCACCCCGTGCTCAAGCGGCGCATGCCCCATTACGGCGTCGACTACGGAGCGCCGGTGGGAACGCCGGTCCGGGTCACGGCCGACGGCTCGGTGACCCTGGCGGGCCGCAACGGCGGCGGCGGCAACATGGTGACCGTGCGCCACACCAACGGCTACGAGACCAGCTACCTCCACCTCAGCCGCTTCGCCAAGGGCGTCCGCCGCGGGGTGCGGGTGAGCCAGGGCCAGGTCATCGGCTACGTGGGCTCGACCGGCTTGTCGAGCGGCCCGCACCTCGACTATCGGGTCAAGCAGAACGGTCGTTGGATCAACCCGCTCTCGATCGCCTCGCCGCCGGTGCAGCCGCTCGCCGAGGAACGCCTGCAGCGCTTTCTCGCGCACGCGCTCGGGGTGCTGTCGCTGATCGAGGGCGGCGAGCCTCCGGCCGGGTCCCGTTGTTGAGCGCGGTGGGGCGCCCGGGCGTCACGGTCGAGGCGCCGTGCCGGGCCGACCTCGCCGGCGGCACCCTCGACATCTGGCCCCTGGGGCTGCTGCACCCCGGTTCCGTGACGGTCAATGCCGCGATCCCGGTCCACGTCCGGCTCGAGATCGAGACCGGACCGCCGGAGGGCGAGCTGCAACACCGGGTCGGCGACGGACCCGTCACCGTCCTCGGACCCGGGGACGCAGGCCGCGACCTCTCCGCGGCGGTCGTCTTCGCCGTGCGACCGGAGGGCGGGGTCGCAGTGCGGGTGCTTTCGCAGGCGGGCATCGGCTCCGGCCTGGGCGGATCGTCGGCCTATGCCGTGGCGCTGGGCAGGGGCACCCTGGCCCTGAACGGGCGCGCCATGGCCGACGAGGAGCTGGTGCGGCTCGCGCGCGACCTCGAGGCACGGACGCTGGGGACCGCCACCGGGGTGCAGGATCACTGGCCAGCGATCAGGGGTGGGGTGCTGGCGGTCCACCACGTCCCGGGCGGCTCGCGGGTCGAGGAGCTGGCAGTCGACGCCGGGTGGATCGGACCGCGGCTGACCGTTTTCGACACCGGCATTTCCCACCACTCGGGAATGGTCAACTGGCAGGTTATCCGTCGGCGGTTGGACGGCGACCCCGTTGCCACCGAGTCTCTGCGGGCGATCGCCGATGCGGCCCGGAGCTGCCGGGCGGCGCTGCTCGATCGGGACGACGACAGGGTGGGGGGGGCGATCGTCGCCGAGTGGGCGGCGCGCCGGCGCCTCGCGCCGCAGGTCTGCCCACCGGAGCTGCACGCGATCGAGGAGGCGGTCGTGGCTGCCGGCGTCCGCGCGTGCAAGGCCTGCGGCGCCGGGGGCGGCGGGAGCATGCTGCTGTGGCACGCCCCGGAGGCGCGCGAGCGGGTCGTCGCCGCCGCTCGGGCTGCAGCGCCCGCGGGACGGGTCGTCGCCACCGGGATGACCGCGACCGGCTGCCGGCTCAGTGCATCCGTCTGAGCGGCAGATCGAGGCAGAGCGGGGTGCGTGGCGGACCGGTCGACGGTCCGCCGCCGGTCCGGGGCCTCGGGCCTACTCCGGGATGCGCAGCTTCTGGCCGGGCTTGATGAGGTCCGGGTTGTCGAGAATGTCGCGGTTGGCCTCGAAGATCTTGGAATAGGCGCTGGCCTTGCCGTAGTACTTCTGGGCGATCTTACCCAGGGTGTCGCCGGCGACGACCTCGTAGAAGCGCTCGGCCGCGACGGGTTCCGGCGCCGGTGCGGGCGCCTCCTTCTTGGCGACCTCGATCGCGTTGACGATATTGTCGGCCTTGACCGCCTGGTCGATCTTCTGCATCACGAGGTTGGCGGCCTCGCGGCTCTCCGCCTTGCCCTTGAGGGTGATGACCTTGCCCCGGACGTCCGCGTGCAGCCCGGAGACCCCCGGAGTGCTGGCGCCGATGTCGGCAATCGCTTCCTGAACCTGATCCTCGAACTTCTTGCCGAACATGTCGAAGAGTCCCATCTTCGGTGCTCCTTTCGGGTCAATCTGTCGTTGGCGGGCTCAATATACCAGCCGCGACGACAGATGGCGAATCGCTATACTCGGCGCGGGCCACGATCGAACTGCGGGGGTCGAACATGAGCGACGGCGGTCTCTTCCTCGGAACATCGCTCGACGGCGATGAGCGCGTGATCCTCGAGCCCGACCACCTCACCACCCACGCCGTGTGCGTCGGCATGACGGGATCGGGCAAGACCGGCCTTGGCATCGTCGCCCTCGAGGAGCTGGCGAGGCGCGGGGTGTCGCTCCTGATCATCGACCTCAAGGGCGACATGGTCGACCTGCTCCTGAACTTCCCGTCGCTCGAGGCCGCGGCCTTCGCGCCGTGGCTTCCGCCCGACGCCTCCGGGGCAGGCGCCGATGCCGCTGCGCAGGCCGAGCTGTGGCGGCGCGGCCTGGAGGGCGCCGGCCTCGGACCGGAGGACATGAGGGCGGTGCGGCAGGGCGTGCGCTGGCAGCTGCTGACCCCGGGCTGGGCCTCGGGCGCGCCGCTCGACATCCTGCCCTCACTCGGCGCTCCGGCGGGTCTCGATGCGGATGCGGTGACCGACCGGGCCGGCGGGGTGACGTCGGCGCTGCTGTCGCTGATCGGCCGCGGCGGCGATCCGCTTGCCGACCGCGACCATGTCCTGACCGCGTCGGTGATCCTCGAGCACTGGCGGCGGGGCGAGGACCTCGACCTGCGGTCGCTGCTGGGCAGCCTTGCCGATCCGCCGCTCGAGTCGCTGGGCGCCCTGCCGCTGGACACGTTCTACCCTCGCGCGGAGCGCATGAAGCTTGTGATGGCGGTCAACACCCTGCTCGCGTCCCCGTCCTTCGCGGCCTGGACCGAGGGGCTGCCGCTGGACATGGAGCACCTTCTCGGCCGCCCCGGGGCCGCGCGGGCGAGCATCATCTCGGTCGCCCACCTCGACGATCAGGAACGGCGCTTCGTGATCGCCCTGCTGGCCTCCGAGCTGGTCGCGTGGATGCGGGCCCAGCCCGCCTCCTCCGGGCTCCGCGCCCTGGTCTACATGGACGAGGTCCAGGGGTTGCTTCCGCCGCATCCCGCCAACCCGCCGACCAAGGCGCCGCTCCTGACCCTCTTCAAGCAGGGCCGTGCCTACGGGATCGGAGCCTGGCTGGCGACCCAGAACCCGGTCGATCTCGACTACAAGGCGCTCGGCAACGCGGGCGTGAAGCTGATCGGGCGCCTGGTGACCGAGCGCGACCGCGAGCGCGCCCTCGAGGGCCTGGGGATGACGAAGCTCCCCGATGGCCGTGATGCCGGTGCGATCGTCGCCGGGCTCGGCAAACGGGAGTTTCTGCTCACCGATGTGCGCGCGAAACAGAGTGTGCGGAGCTTCAGCTCGCGGTGGGCGATGTCGTACCTGCGCGGCCCCGTGACCCTGGCCGAGATGAAGCCGCTGCTCGGCGCCACCGAAGTCTCTGCGCCGCCGCCGGCGCGCTCCGACGCCGGGGCGGACGGCACCGCCGTGCCGCCGCCCATCGCGGCGGATGTCGCGGTCCGGTACGCGGCCGATGCCGCCGGCGTCGCAAGGCCCCTGGTTCTGGTTCGTGATCAGCTGCGGGTCGAGCAGTCCTCTCTCGATCTGCACCGCGTCCAGGACGAGCTATGGCTGGCGCCGGTGGACGCGGACGGCCGCATCCGCTGGGAGGAGGCCGAGCCACTGGAGGCACTCCCCGATCTCGCTCAGCAACCGCCCGACGGCATGCGCTTCCCGCCTGCCAATCCGGGACGGCTCTCGTCCGAGCTCGCCAAAGCCGCCGCGAGCTTCACGACCTGGCGGGGCCGGCAGCCGGTGACGGTTCTGGTCAATCAGCAGCTCAAGCTCTCGGCGCGAGTGGGGGAGGACCGGGAGAGCTTCCTCGAGCGCTGCCTGCGCGAGGCCGACGCCGCGGACGACGCGAGCCAGGACCGACTCCGGAAGCGCTACGAGGGACGGATGGCGACCCTGCGCCGGCGACTCGATCGGGAACGCGACGAGCTCGAGCGCGACCAGGCCCAGCTCCGGGCACGCACCGCCGAGGAGCGCATGGGCGTGGTGGAGGGCCTGTTCTCGGTGCTCGTCGGCTCGCGGAGCGTCCGCTCGGCCTCCCGCAAGGCGGCCTCCAAGCTCCGAACCACGGCCACGAAACGGCGCATGCGCCAGACCGCCGAGGGCGCGGTGCTCGAGTCCGAGAACGAGATCGAGCGCCTCGAGGCGGAGATCGAGGCTCTCGCCGGCGAGCTCCAGGACGAGATCGACCGCATCGCGGCCGCGTCGGAAGAGAAGGCGGAGGCGATCGACGAGAAGCCGTTCCGACCCAAGAAGACCGACATCGCGGTCCTCGACCTGTGGCTGGTGTGGGGTTGACGTCGTTCCGCGTTTGAACGTTGAACGCCGGGCGCATCCGGAACTGCATAGGATGGAGGATCGGATACGACCCGTGCCCGTCTCCGTGCCCGGATTCAGCGTCAGTGACGGTGGCAGATGGCAGTGGCAGCCGCAGGTTCAGAGAGCAGTGACCGCAACAGTGGCAGCGGCAGCGAGCGGGCGGCGCGAACACTGCATGGCCACCCCCGGGTCATCCACACCAAACGGTTCGAGGAATCCACTGGACCACAGAGGCACTGAGGTCACAGAAAGGGCACAGAGCCCACCCACCCAAGAAAAACCTCGAAGACACGAAGACACGAAGAAATCACAAAGGTCGCCCACCCACCCAACGACGCAGAGGCGCAGAGGCGCAGAGGGGTAGGTGCCGAGCATGGGCGCCCTTCCGTCTCGTGGCGGCAGAACGGCAGGCGATCAGATCGCCGGCCGCCGGTGCGAAGCGGGCGGGGGGAAATTCGAAATCCGAAATCCCAAATCCGAAATGGGCGGGCGGGCGGCATTCCTAATTCCTAATTCCTAGTTCCTAATTCGACCTTCCCCCGTCCCCTGGATTTCTGGATGAGCCGAACGTTCAAACGTTCAACGTGCTAACGTCTTGACGTTCTCACGTGGCATGGGGGCCAGTTGGAAATGAACGTACGCGTGGAGGACCCCGACAGCGGCCGCCGGCTGGAGGCCTGGGTGCGGTGGGTGGGGGAGGACCTGGTGGTGGCGGTCGGAGGCGGTGAGGCCCCGCACGTCGGCTGCGTGGTGCTGGCCCAACCCTGCCGCTCGCGCAGCCGTCCGGGCGAGGTGTCGGCGTCATGCTCGGTGCTCACCATCCCGCCGCACAAGGAGGAGCCGATCGCCCGGACCATCGCCAGCCAGCTCGCCGGGGCGCTCAACCGGGTCGCGGTGGTCACCGCCGGGGTCCACGACGACAACCTCGACGCGGAGGGCGTTGCCTGTTACCTGCGGCTCGGCGACGAGCTCGCGCAGCTGCTGGTCGCCGAGCTCGTGCTCGGCTGAATGCCCTGATCGAGCCCGGTCGGCGGCGCCGTTCCGATACAATCGAGGCGCATGGCGTTCATCCTCCTGCTGCTCGCCGTCACCGCGGCCGGGTTGGGCGGCTACGCGGTATTGGTGCGGCTCGGGCTCGACGATTTCGAAGCCTGGTGCGGCGGTCGTCTGGCGGGGCTGGTCCTGGTCGCGATGCCGGCCTGGTGGGCCGGGGTCGTCGGCGTGCGGCGCTGGCAAATTGTCGGCGCGGTCGCGTTGTTGGTCCTGGCGGCGGCCGGGCTTTACTCGCTGCGGCACCGCCGGCCGTGGCGGCAGCTGCTGGCGGCGGAGGCGGTCTTCACGGCCTTCGCCGCGGCGGTGCTTTTTCTGCGCCTCGACCACCCGGAGATCATCCAGCAGGAAAAATCCATGGACCTCGGGATCTTCGCATCGCTGCTGCGGGCCGAGGGCTTCCCACCCCCGGACATGTGGCTGGCCGGCGAGACGCTGCCGTACTACTACTGGGGCGCGCTGCTGTGGACGGTGCCGATCGCCCTCAGCCGGCTGCCGCTCGAGTTCGCCTACAACCTGGTCGTCGCGCTGGCCGGCGGGATCACGGCAGCGCTGCTGTGGGCGGTGGGGCGGCGGCTCGGCGGTCGCCATCGCTGGGGTCTGGCGGTCGCTTTCTTCGGACTGCTCGCAGGGACGCCGGACGGCGTGCGGCAGCTGCTTGGCGGCGAGCCCCTCTCAACAGTCGACGTCTGGCACTCGTCGCGCCAGATCGTCGACACGATCACCGAGTTCCCCCTGTTCACCTTCTGGCTCGGCGATCTCCACCCGCACCTGCTGGCGATGCCGATCGCGGTTCTCGCGGTGCTGGTGGCGCTCGAGGCCGGGTCCCGAGGTCCGGACGCGCTCCAGGTGGCCGCTCTCGCGGTGCTCTTCGGCGTCGGGTGGGCGGCCAACCCGTGGTCGATGCCGCCGACCCTGGCCGCGATCGCGTTGCTGCTGCTGGCGGCCGATCGGCGGTGGTACTGGCCGTTGGGGGAGGGCCGCCGCCGCTGGCTGTCGGTGGTGGCCGTCGCGGCCGGCGGCTGGCTCGCCACCGCGCCCTTCCACCTCGGCTTCCAGCCGTTCTTCGACGGCATCGGGATGGTGACGGCGTGGACGAGCCCGGTCGACCTGCTGCTCTATGCCGGCTGCCTCGTGGTGCCCGCACTGCTGGCCGCGAT
The DNA here is from genome assembly GCA_964565045.1 of uncultured Thermoanaerobaculia bacterium. Lineage (GTDB taxonomy): Bacteria > Acidobacteriota > Thermoanaerobaculia > Thermoanaerobaculales > Sulfomarinibacteraceae > Sulfomarinibacter. The sequence continues at coordinate 39,136 of CAZMED010000003.1, read as the reverse complement.
CGGGTTGCTCGGCACCCTTGTCTCGAGCGCCGACGAGCGCGGCCGCGCTGCGATGCTGCTCGCGGGAGCGGCGGTCGCGATCCTGGCCGCGGTCGCGGCGCGCCCAACGCTGGTGCTTCTGGCCGCGATCCTGGCGGTCCTGGTGGTCGGCGTCTTCAGGGTCCCGGAGGGTCGCGGCCGGCCGGCCCTGGCGCTCGCTGCCCTGGGGGTCTTCCTGCTCCTGGTGCCGGAGGTCGTCTACGTCGCCGACGGCTACGGCGATGCGCTGCACCGCATGAATACCGTCTTCAAGGCGTACATCCAGGGTTGGGTCTTTCTCGCCCTCGCCCTGCCGGCAATGCTGCGCTGGGGCGTGCCGAGCCGCGGACGGAGAGCCGTGATCCTGGCCGCGATGGTGGGGGCGGCGGCGGTTCACCCGGTGAGCCTCGGCCTGCGCCAGCTGCAGGCCGGAGACCCCGGCCTCGACGGCATGCGCTGGCTGGACCCGGGCGACCGCGCGATCGTCGAGGCGCTGCGCAGCGAACCGGTGGGGGCGGTCCTGATCGAGGCGGTGGGCGGCGCCTACACCGAGTACGCCCGCCTGTCGGCGGCCTCGGGGGTGCCCGCGTACCTGGGGTGGGAGAACCATGAGCTGGTGTGGCGCGGCAGCTCGGTGCTCGAGGAGACCGGACGCCGCAAGGTGCTGATCGACGCCCTGTACTCGAGCGGGGACCCCGCCGAGGTGCGCCGCCTGGCGGCCGAAGCCGGCGCGGACCTGATCGCCGTCGGGTCGCTCGAGCGCCGCGACTACGGGCCCTCGCAGCTCGCGGCCGTGGCCGCCGCCGGCGAGCCCGTGGTCGAGCACGGCGAGGCGCTGCTGGTCCGCATCACGCCCTGAAGCGCCGAGCCGGGTATGATGGCTGCATGGGATCGCAGCAGCCCGAGCTCAGCGTCGTCGTCCCGGCCTTCAACGAGGAGGCCAACGTCGAGACCATGCACCGGCGCCTGGTGGCGGCGCTGGGCGACGTGGTGGAGAGCCTCGAGATCCTGTTCGTCGACGACGGATCGTCCGACGCCACCTGGTCGCGGGTGCGCGAGCTGGCCGCCTCCGACGGACGCGTCCGCGGCATCCGCTTCGCCCGCAACTTCGGCCATCAGGCCGCCCTGACGGCCGGGGTCGACGCCGCCAAGGGGCGTGCCGTGGTGATCATCGACGGTGACCTGCAGGACCCGCCGGAGGTGATCCCCCAGATGGTGGCGCGCTGGCGCGAGGGGTTCGAGGTGGTGTACGGTCAGCGCGAGGAGCGGGAAGGGGAGACCTGGTTCAAGCTCGCGACGGCGGCCCTTTTCTACCGCATCCTGCGCGGCATCACCAACGTCGACATCCCGGTGGACACCGGGGATTTCCGGCTCATGGGCCCGCGCGCGGTGAGCGCATTCCGCGCCCTGCCGGAACGCAACCGCTTCATCCGCGGCCTGGTCAGCTGGATCGGGTTCCCCCAGACAGCGGTCCGCTACCGCCGCCAGGCGAGGAGCCAGGGCGCGACCAAGTTTCCTGTCCGCAAGATGCTGCGGTTCGCCCTCGACGGCATCACGTCCTTCTCGTACTTCCCGCTCCGCCTCGCGACCTGGACGGGCTTCGCGGTTTCGGTCTTCGCCTTTCTCTACATCCTGGTGGTGCTGGTGCTCAAGGCCGTTGGCATCAGCTGGCTCGGCTACACCTCTCTGATGGCGTCGATCCTCTTCCTCGGCGGCGTGCAGCTTCTGATGATCGGCATCATGGGAGAGTACCTGGGGCGGATCTTCGACGAGGTCAAGCGCCGGCCGCTCTACCTGGTGGGCGAGCGCACCGACGGCGAGGGCGCCGTGACCCCCCCGCAGCGAATCCTCTGCTGACGCGTTCGGGCCGTCTCAGCGATCGTAGACCTTGACGGTGCGGATCTCGGCGAGTGCCAGCTCCTCGGTGTAGTGGAGGCCGCCTCCCCCCAACTCGCGGACGACGTCGAGGGCCAGGGTGTCGGCGCCGACGGCGTCGATCCTCCCGCTGCGCTCGCGTCCGTCGCGGAGGATGACATCGACCCGTCGACCCACCGCCGCGCGCAGGGCCCGGGTGTCGAGCGGGTTGATGAAGCGGTAGCGCTCCATCTCGGCAATCCGGCGCTCCATCTGCTCGATCCGCACTTCGTCGAGCCCGAAGCGCATCGCCAGGCGCTCGGCCCGCTCGAGGCGCGCCGCGGCCTCCTCCCACTCGCCGTTGTCCGCCGCCTCTCCGGCGCGCGCGACGAAGTGATTCACCAGAACGTCGGCGATCTCCACCACGTCCTCGTCGGTGCGGTCGACGAGGGCGGCGGCCGCGAGCTGCCCCAGCGCTTCGTCGAAGTCGCCCTTCGCGAGCGCGAGCCTCGCCTGCGAGACCGCGGCCGCGAGGCGTGCCCTGGGCGCCGATGCTCCCGCCGCCGTCGAAAGCGCGGTGGGTGAGGGCTCGAGAACGGGCGACGGCGAGGGCGGCGGGGTGGGTGCGGGAACCGAGGTCGGTGACGGCGGCAGGGCCCCGGCACGCCCGGCGAGTCGCGCGGCAGGCCCGATGCCGAGGACGATTGAAACCGCGACCGCGACTGCGGCTGCCAGCAGCAGCAGGGCGATGACCACCGGTATCGGGACCGATCGCGAGGGCGCGGTGGGCTCTTCAACCGTCTCGTGCGCGGTGTCTTCGGTCGGCCTCACGGTGGCGGCCGAGGAGACCTGCTGCACCGTCGGAGACGGCGCGGGTCCTCGGTCGTCCGCTTCCGGATCGAGCTCCCGCAGGGCGCGCTCGATGTGGGCGATCTCGCGCCCGACCGACATGAATCCGACGCTCTCGAAGAGATGGGCGACCGGAAACAGCTCGCGCGCGATGCGGCCGAAGTGCAGCTCTCCTCCAGAGGGCTCCTGGCCCGCCTCCAGGCGCGCGATGATCGAGGCCACCCGCTGTTGGGTGAGGGGGAACTCCTCGTTCCGCGAGCCCATCGCGGCGCATCGGCGCTCGATCTCGCGCAGCCGGGCAATCACCGGGCGCAGGTCGGGGGCGGAAGGCTCGCGGTCTTGGTTCATCCTCGCACCGAATCTTAACGCAGATCGCGAACCGCAGACGAGGTTGGCTCCTGGTGCGTCATTCGGGTACGGATAGTAGAGTGTGAAGGTGCAGAGTGGGACGAAGACGGCGTTGGCTGCAACCCTGGCGCTCGGCCTGGCGGGCAGCACCGCCTGCCTGCCGAAGGGGCCGAGCCTCGGAGACCTCAACGAGATCCACAACCGGGGCGAGCTGCGGGTCGTCGTGCGACCCGGCTTCTTCGAGCCCGACGCGGCGGTCGAGGCAGCGGCCGAGGAGGCGGCGCTGATCCGCCAGCTCGCGGCCCGCCTCGGGCTCTCGGTGCGCTGGATCGAGGCTGCCCGCCACGACCAGCTGCTGGCCACGCTCGAGAGCGGCAGGGCCGACCTCGCGGTCTCCAGGTTCGCGGCCGCCGATCTCCTCGACAGCGGCCTGCGCGCCACCGCAGCGGTCGACTGGGTGGATGATCTGCTGCTCGCCCGCGAGCCCTGGCCGGGCGCGGATCCGGCGACCGCCGCGGCCTCCGCGGTCCACCTCCACCGCAGCGCCACCACGCCCCGGGTGAAGCGCTTCCTGGCGGAGCGCGGGCTGCGGGCGGTGGAGGTCCCTGAGGAGGTGCCCCTGGAGGAGATCCTCAGGCGGGTCCGTTCGGGGCGCTACCGCATGACCATCGCCGACTCCCGCATCGCGCGCGCGACGGGCGCTCTCGAGAACCTGCAGGTGGTGGCGCAGCTCGGCGAGCGGCGCGCGGTCGTGTGGACGGTGCGCGAGCGGAGCCCGCAGCTGCGCCTGGCCGCCGACCGCTTCCTCTTCGCCGAGCGGGTTCTGTTCCGCTCGGCGCGGGTTGTCGCCTGCCGCGACCTCCACCGCATCCGCCAGGCGGGCGTGCTGCGCCTGGTGACCAGAAACTCCGCCACGACCTGCGCGGTCGAGCACGGCGACCTGGTCGGCTTCGAGTACGACCTCGCGCTCGAGTTCGCGCGCCGGCTCGGCGTCCGCCTGGAGCTGTCGATCCCGCCGCCCGAGACCGATCCCCTGGACTACCTGCGGCAGGGTTACGGTGACCTCGCCGCGTTGCACGAGCCGGTCTCGCCCGCCGACGAGGGCTCGCTGCTGGTCAGCGAACCCTACCTCCGCGTCGATCTGGTGGCGGTGGTCTCGTCGCGCGCCGAGGAACCGTCTTCGGTGGAGGAGCTGGCCGGCGTGCGCGCCGCCGCATCGCGGCCGGTGGCCGAGCTGGCGCGGCTGGTACCGCTGGTGGCGCCGATCCGGGCGCGGCCGCCCGGCATCGGCGCCGACGCGTTCAACGCCATGATCGCCGTCGAGCGGGGCGAGATCCCGGTCGCGGTCGTCGACCGCGACGCCGCCCGGCTCGAGATCGCGGACCGTCCCGGCCTCGCGATGGGCCCGGTCGTGCTGCCGGACGCGGGCCTGGTGTGGCTCATGAACGCCTCCTCCCCGCAGCTGCGGCGCGAGGTCGACCTCTTTCTCCGGGAGGTCCGCAGCTCGGGTTTCGTGCGCCAGCTCGTTTTCAACCAGTTCGGATCGTCGCGCCCGCCGGGTACGGCGGGCCTGCTGCCGATCCCCGACGGCGCCCTGAGCCCCTACGACGAGCTGTTGCGCTGGGCGGGACACACCTACGACATCGACTGGCGCCTGCTCGGTTCCCTGATGTACGAGGAATCACGTTTCGATCCCCAGGCCGTCGGGCCGGGAGGATCGGCGGGCCTCTTCCAGTTCATGCCGACGACCTGGCTCGAGCTCGGCGTGGAGGACCCGCACGATCCACACGAGGCCACCGAGGCGGCGGCCCGCTATCTCCGGCGGCTGATGGATGAGTTCGCGGACGTTCCGCTCTCCGACCGGGTGGCGTTCGCCCTCGCCTCCTACAACGTCGGGCCGGGCCACCTGCACGACGCGCGCAGGCTGGCGCGGGAGATGGGCATGGATCCGGACCGTTGGCTGAACTCGGTGGAGATCGCGACCCTGGCGCTCGACGACCCCGAGGTGGCGCGCCGGTTCTCGACCGGGGTGTGCCGGTGCCGACGCGCGGTCGGCTACACCAGGCGCATCCTCAGGCGCTACGCCGCGTACACCGAGCAGTTCCCCCCCGCCTAGAATTCGTGGGTTGAAACCGCGGTTTCAACCCACGAATTCTACAGGTTGTTCGCCTGGAACATGTCCCGGAGGGCGAGCAGGGTCTTGGCGAAGTTCATCTCCTTGAGGAGCTCCTGGAGGTCCTTCTTGGTGCCGCCCGTCCGCATCATTTTCTCGACGTTGGCGGTGACCTCGTAGAACACCGACAGGGGGTGCAGGCCGAGACGCGAGAAGTTGTGCTCGTACCAGTCGCTGGCCGTCACCTGCTCCCAGACCAGCGGCGCCGGCGTGACGTCGCTCGTCCACACGCCCTCGGCAATGGCGGTGACCTCTCGGTACAGCTCCCGCAGCACCGTGCGGTGGTCGTCGGCCTCGAGGGCCTCGGCGAGTCTCTTCGGCCCGACGCGGCTGTCGGTTTCCTCGTCGCCCGCGTATTCGGGGGCCGCCGGGGATTCGGTCGAGGGCTCGTCGTCGCGGTTGCGGTCGTCGATGGTCCGTCGCTCGGCCACCGTGTCCTCGTCGTCGCCCATCCCGGCATCGCCGACAGGGGTCGCGGCCGACTGCACCGGACGTTTCGGCGGCGCGGAGGGAGCCGGTTCCTGTTTGCGGGCCGGCGCCTTCACGCCGCGGGGAGAGTCCGTCTTCGCGCGCGCCGCCGGAGGATCCACCGGCGACGTCCTCGGCGCCGCAGGGCGGGGCTTCGGGTCGGCTTTCGGGGATGTGGGCGGCGGGGGATCGGGCTGCGGTACCTCGTCCTGCGGCGCGCTGTCTGCGTTCGCGGCCGGGGGCGGCGCATCGGCGAAGGCCTTGCGGAACCTGAGGTGGAAGGTGCCGAGGAACGAGAGCTCGGTCTCGCTGATGGGCCGCGCGCGGGCGAGCTTGGCCCGCATCACGTCGAGCTCGAGAAACCTCGCCTGCAACAGGGCGCTGCTCGGCGCCAGGGCCATGAGGTTCGGGAACTGCTCGGCGTTCTTCTCCAGGATCTCGATCAGATCACCGAAGACCGCGTAGTCCATGATCTGCTGGTACTGGCCCTCGTACCAGTCGATGGAGCGTTCCCGCTCCTTGGCGGCGACCAGGCGCTGGAAGACCTCGTCCGGAAGGCCATCGCGGTACCAGGTGTCCCCGTACACGGCCTCGAGACCCTCGCGGATCGCCCGCCGCATCTGTCCGAGGATCTCGGAGACGATCCGGTAGGCGTCGATGTTCTGCTCAAGCCAATCCATCCTCAAGATCTCCAGAAGGCGCCCGCTCGAATGGAAATCGAGATTAACACGCCGCGTCCGCTTTTGACACGGCGGCGCACGCCGTCCGCCACGGCCGGCCGGGGTTCTCGACCGGGGGTCAGTCCGCCTCGAGAGCCCAGGCGAACTCGGGGTACTCGGGGCTCTCCTGGACGAGGAAAATGTGGCAGGTCTCGCAGTCCATGGGGATGATGTGCTCGCCGTCGGCGGTCGACATCTCGTCGTCGTGGCATCGCATGCAGCCGGGGAAATCGTCGTGCCCGATGTGATTCGGATGGGTCTCCCAGTTGGTCTGCATGTGCGGGAAAACGGTCTTCCCGTAGGTCTCCGCCGCGAGCTCCGCGCCATTGGCGACCAGCTCGGGTCGGTTCGCCGCCACCTCGGGGTACTCCGAGGCGTAGAAGTCGACCAAGGCCTGGCGGACGAGTGCCATGCCGGCGGCGTGACTCTCGTACTCTCCCTCGATGGCCGCGACGGCCTGCCTCTTGTAGTACGGCAGCTCGCGGAGCCCGGGGTGGGTGCTGATGATCCAGTCGATCGCCTTCGAGGGCACGCGGAACTCGTGGGTCGGCCGATTGTGGCAGTCGATGCAGTCCATCACCCTGGCCTCGGCGACAGCCTGCGCCGAGGGCGGCTCGGCGCCGTCGCGCTGGTAGACGCGGACCTCGCCGTCCGGAGTCGTGAGCTCGACCCAAACCATCTCCTCACGCCTCTCGTCCGCGCTCAGATAACGGATGCGGTTGTCGGAGTAGATGTGCCACCAATGGATGCCGTCCGCGCGACCGAGGTCGAGGCTGCCGCCGCCGGTTCGCAGCAGCATCGCCGTGTACGACGGCGTGTTGGCCTCGTCGCTGGCGTGACGCGAGAAGATCCGCAGCTTGTCGCCGTGGTGCTTGTTCGGCCAGTGGCACTGCTCGCAGGTCTCGCGGGCCGGACGCAGGGTCTCGAGCGGCGTCAGGATCGGTCGATGGTAGGTGTTCAACGCCGTGTGCCACACCTGGCGAAGGCCGTCGAGCTTGGACCTGACGAACCATGAGGCCCCCGGTCCGATGTGGCAGTCGACGCAGGCGACTCTCGAGTGGGGCGAGTCCTGGTAGGCCGTGAACTCGGGCTGCATGACGGTGTGGCAGGTCTCACCACAGAAATCCACCGTCTCCATCTCCTCGACGGCGAAGAAGGAGGCCGCGCCGAGAATGACCGTGTTGAGCGCGGTCAGCGCGATGACCACGATGGCCACCCGCCGCACCTCGGGGTCGTTGAAGTCGAGGCGGGGATAGGCGGTGAGCTCGTCGGCAGAGGCGCCGCCCTTGATCAGCTTGCGGCGCCGCCTCCACATCCCGATCGGGATCTCGATGAGGCCGAGAACGAAGAGGACCGGCAGCACGACGTAGGCGAAGATCCCGATGTAGGGATTCGTGAGGCCGCCCCACAACTGGGCGAGCAGGAAGATCACGATCAGCAGGCCCGACAGCGTGGTGAGGACGACGCCGGCGATGGTCAATCCGTTATTGGCGTAGTTGAAGAGCCGACCGAGGTACCTGCGCCTCGAAACTCGGGAGTTCGCCACGGCAGCTTTTCCTCCTCCATCTCAGAGCTTGCTCCGGAGCAGACGACGATCCTACCACCCGCGGCACGGTGGTTCAATTGAGAGAAGCTCGAGGTGAAGAGACGCGTCGGATCGTCGGAGAGGGTCATGGGCGGGGGAGCAGATTTCATCCTGAAACTCGATTTCAACTGACCCATCTCAAGTGAGCTTGAACAATTCGTCACATGGAGATACAGTTCATCGAAGCCGGAGAGGCCGGGAGTGGAGGCGCCAGCATGACCGATGGAGTCCGGTGCACAGTTGGCTGCGGCTGGTTGCCGCGGGTCCGTGTCACGGCGTGGGCGGTGGGTGCGGCGATGCTGTTGGTCGTGCCGCTGGCGGCTCAGACGAACGACGACTGTCTCATGTGCCACGAGGACCCCGAACTCGTGGGCGAGCGCGGCGGGAAAGAGGTCTCGGTTTTTGTCGATCCCGCCGCCTACGCGGCCTCGGTGCACGCGGAGTTCAGCTGCATCGACTGCCATGCCGACCTCGACGGCGTCGAGCTCCCGCACCCCGACGAGCTCGAGGCCGTCGACTGCGCAGCCTGCCACGACGACGTCGCCGAGGAACTGGCCGCCGGGCCGCACCGCAAGTGGGCTCCGGATCCGGCCTCGCCGGCAGCGGCCTGCACCAACTGTCACGGGACCCATGACGTCCGCTCGTCCACGGACCCGGCCTCGGTTCTGCACCCGTCGGTCGTCGACACCCTCTGCGCGCGCTGCCACGCGCAGGCGCCGAGGGAGCTCGAGCGCAGCCCGCACTCGAAGATCATCTCCGGCCGGCCGGCGGCCAACTGCGTCGACTGTCACAAGGGTCACCAGGTCACGGCCCCCGTGGCGCCCCTGGAGCAGATCGCGGCGTGCGGCGAGTGTCATCAGGACGTCGCGGCCCAGAACCGCGCCTCGCTGCACGGACGCGCCGCGGTCAAGGGCGATCCCGCAGCCCCCAACTGCATCATCTGCCACGACCATCACGCGATCCTGCCGCATACGGTTCAGGGTTCGCCCACCCACGTGATCAACGTCCCGATGTTGTGTGGTCGATGCCACCGCGAGGGTACCGAGGTTTCGCTGCAGCACGACATCCCGCAGGACAGGATCCTCGAGAACTTCTCGATGTCGGTCCACGGTGAGGCGCTGTTCCAGAAGGGCCTCACCGTGAGCGCGGTCTGCACCTCGTGCCACACCGCGCACAACATTCTCGACCACAACAACCCCGCATCGTCCATCAGTCGGGACAACGTCGCCACCACCTGCATGCAGTGCCACGCCCGGATCGAGGAAGTGCACGTCAAGGTGGTGGAGGGCCGGTTGTGGGAGGAGGAGCCGCACAAGGTCCCCTCGTGCGTCGAGTGCCATCAGCCGCACAAGATCCGGCGGCGGTCGGTGTCGCCCCAGGAGGCGAGCTCGAGGCGTTGCCTGGAGTGCCACACCAGGCCCGACATTCACATGTTCCGCGACGGCGAGCGGGTCTCGCTGACCATCGACGAAGAGGCCTTCGGCTACTCGGCGCACGCCCAGACCGCGTGCGCGCAGTGTCACACCGGGGTGACCCCCAACCATCCGGAGCGGGCCTGCGCGACGATCACCTCGCCGGTGGACTGCGGCATCTGCCACGCCCAGCAGGTCGAGGAGCACGACCTCAGCCGTCACGGCGAGCTCGCGGCGACGGGGGACCCGGACGCACCGACCTGCGCGACCTGTCACGGCGACTCACACCGGACCCAGGGCCACCGCCTGCCGATCTCCCCGACCTACGCCCGGAACGTGCCCAAACTCTGCGGGACCTGCCACGCCGCCGGCGGCTCGGCGGCCGAGCGGCTCGGAGACGATCGGGACATCGTCGCGAGCTACCTCGAGAGCGCCCACGGGCGTGGTCTCCTGGGCAGCGGTCTGGTGGTGTCGGCGAGCTGCATCGACTGCCACACCGCGCACAGCGCGCTGCCGGAGGACAACCCCGCCTCCTCGGTCAACCCGGCGCGGATCACCGCCACCTGCGGCACCTGCCACAGGGGGATCGAGGAGGAGTTCCGCACCAGCATCCACTGGCCCGACAACGTGGTCACCAACGAGGAGCTGCCGACCTGCGAGAGCTGCCACAGCTCGCACGAGATCACCCGGATCGACGCGCAGGGCTTCCGCATGCGGATGATGAACCAGTGCGGGCGCTGCCACGAGGACTACGCCGAGACCTTCTTCGAGACCTACCACGGCAAGGTGACCCAGCTCGGTTCGGAGGGCGCCGCCAAGTGCTCCGACTGCCACGGCACGCACAGGATCCTGCCCAGCGACAATCCCGACTCGACCCTCAGCCACTGGAACCGGGTCCAGACCTGCGCCACGTGCCACCCCAAGGCGCACCGCCAGTTCGCCGGCTACCTGACCCACGCCACGCACCACGACAAGGACAAGTACCCCTTCCTCTTCTACTCCTTCTGGTTCATGACGATCCTGCTGGTCGGCACGCTGTCGTTCGCGATCCTCCACACGCTGGCCTGGTTGTACCGGCTGTGGCGGACCAAGGAGCAGTGGATCGCCCACAAGAGCCGCGACGGCGGCCGCTACTACCGCCGGTTCACCCCGACCCAGCGGATCATGCACGTGGTCATGATCCTCAGCTTCTTCACCCTCGCACTGACCGGCATGGCCCTCAAGTTCTCGTACATGGGCTGGGCGGTGGTGCTGTCGCGGGTCCTCGGCGGGTTCGAATCCATGGCCTTGCTGCACCGCATCGGGGCGGTCGTGCTGCTGGGGCTCTTCATCTACCACTTGCGCCAAACCTGGATCGGCATTCGCCGCACCGGCAAAGGGGTGCTCGGCTTCATCTTCGACAAGAACTCGCTGATGTTCAACCTCACCGACGTCAAACAGGTCTGGCAGTCCATCAAGTGGTTCTTCGGCCGCGGCCCCCGGCCCCATTACGGGCGTTACACCTACTGGGAGAAGTTCGACTACTTCGCGGTCTTCTGGGGCGTGTTCGTGATCGGCTCGACCGGGCTGATGCTGTGGTTCCCAGAGCTCTTCACGATCATCTTCCCCGGGTGGACGATCAACGTCGCCACCATCATCCACAGCGACGAGGCGCTGCTCGCGGTCGCCTTCATCTTCACCATCCACTTCTTCAACACCCACTTCCGCCCCGACAAGTTCCCCATGGACCCGGTGATCTTCACCGGAAGGGTCGGGGTCGAGGAGCTCAAGCACGACAAGCCGGCCGAGTACGAGGAGTTCATCGCCGACGCGACGCCCGAAGAGCTCGAGGCGCGCATCACCGGCCCCGCCAACCCGCGGCTCGAGCGGGTGGCGAAGATCTTCGGTTTCACGGCCCTCACCATCGGCCTCACCCTGATCGCGCTGATCGTCTACACGATGCTCTTCGGATACCGCTGAGGCCGTTTCCCGCAGACCTGATGCCCCCTCCCGGCGAGGGGGCTTTTTCGTTCCCGTCCTCGGATTACCGTAACGCAGAGGCGCAGAGGCGCGGAGGCGCAGAGCCCGCCCGCCCGCCCAGTATTCGGTTTTCGGTGGACCCGGAGGTGGCCACGCCGCGGTCGCGCCACCTGCTCGCCGCCACTGTCGCTGCCCCGGTCCCTGATTTCTGACCCTGAAGCTGCCGCTGTCAACTGCCGCTGACGCCGCCGTCCTCCAACGACTGGACGAGACCCGCGTAGCCGCGCTCGACCGTGAACCCCATGCGGTAGAAGAACTGGGGCCGGAAGAAGCCGGTGGAGAGGGAGCGGCAGCCGGCAGCCCGCAAGCGGTTGCGGAGCTCGTCGATGAGGGCGCGCGCGATGCCTCGACCCTGGAAGCGGTGCGCCACGACCACCTTCTCCATGTGGGCGGTCCGCCCCTCCGGCTGCTCCTCGTAGAACAGACCGCCGATCAGGCTGCCGCGCTCGTTGACCGCGACCAGGAAGCGGTGCTCGGGGCGGAACTGAACCGGCAGCTTGGCGGTGAGGAAGAGTTGGTGGAGCCGTCCCACCTCCTTGGCGCTCAGGGCGTGGCGGATCTGGTAGGGCGATCCCTCCGCGTCCTCCCGGGTGACCACCATCTCGCTCTGGCGGCTGCCGCCGGCGGCCGCGGCGACGAACTCGACCTCGTCCTGGGGCCGCAGGTAGGGGTAGGAGAGCCGGGCGAGGAAGTAGTCGTCGCCGGCGCCGAGCCGGAGGTGGGCGCGGAGATCGGCGACCGCGGCGCTGAGCTCGTCGGAAGCGAGCCTGCCGCTGCGCAGGCGCGCGATGAGCGTTTCGAGACCCTGCGCGAGTGGCTCGGCCGCGTTCCGGAAGACGGTCTCGCGGAAGAAGCGGGCGCGCGCCTCGGGGTAGGCTGCTCGCAGCTCGGCGAGCCCGTAGGTGACGTACATTTCGTGCAGGGTCTGGGCCCGAGCGTGCAGGGTCGCCTCGGGGTTGAGGCGTTCCCACCGCCGGTAGCGTTTGGCGGCGAAGAACAGCCGCCGCGGCAGGAAACCGCGGCGCTCGACGGAGCTCAGGAAGGACTCCATCAGCGAGGCCATCTCGCGGTCGCCGGCACGCCCTCCCTCGAGCACCTCTCCGAGCCGGGCGCAGCCTTCGTCGGTGCCGACGATCTCGACGAAGGCGGAGAAGAGGATCTCCCAGCCCGCGAGCCCTTCGAGCTCGGGGTGGGCCCGTTCCACCGGCTCGATGAAGAACGTGCGGAAGGAGTCGAGCATGGCCGAAACCGACTCGAAGGGGGCCCGGGCGGAGATCGACACCAGCCGGGCGCCGGTGAGGTAGTCGTGCATGGGGACGATGACGTTGGCCGGCGAAGGGTCGGCGACCACCAAACGGCGGCCGGTCCGGTTCCAGAAGTCGACGTAGGCGCTGACGGCGGCCCATGCGGCAAAGGGCCACCAGGCGGCGAGCCGGTCCGGAGCCTCCTGCCGCCGTTGCAGGCGGGCGAGGGCGCGGTCGAGGGTTTCGCCGGGGATGAACTCCTCGGTCCACAGCTGGTGCTCGGGCCACCAGCCGCCGAAGATCTCGACCAGTGGGCCGACCCCGCGCGCCTCGCTGCAGACGATGAGCCAGTTGATCTCCTCCTGCGCACCCTCGGGCGGCAGCTCGAGGTTCAAGTTGAGGGCGAGCTCGAGCTGCTCCTGGTTGCGGGTGCGCACCGTCATCCTGAAGACCGCCTTGCCGTGCGAGGTGCCGAGGTGCCGGATCCAGACGCCGCCGGGGAGGATGTCGTCGAGGTGCACGGCCTGCGGCGTCGCCCCGAAGAGGAATGACGCCTCGCGGATGATGGGCGTGGTCCGCAGTGCGGCCAGGATCCGTGAGCGCGTCGGCTCCTCGACCTCGTCCGAGAACTCGACGACGTCCTCCCAGCGGTACTCGAGCCCGGTTTCCGGGTCAACGGCCACCCGCGACGGCGAGCCGAGCCAGATCCGGAAGCCCTGCGCGAGGCGCCGCTTGCCGTCGGCCGCCAATGTTCGCGCCTCCTCGTTGTGGGCCACCATGAGAGCCCTGGTGAAGAAGCCGCGCAGCCGTCGGTACTGGCTCGGGTGGCTCGCGCCGTACCCCGAGAGCAGGTCGCACAGCGGCCCCAGCACCGGGTCGAGGGCCGCGACGCTCGCCTGGCACCGTGCCTCGGCCTCGTCCATGAAGGCGTCGATCTGCTCGGGGGCGAGGTCACGGTCGACCAGGACCGAGATCGTCTCGGCATCGAGGAGGTCGGCGCCCGAGTTCAGGAACGCGGACAGAGTCTGCCGGTAATGGGCCGGAGACTCGGCGGTCGCCAGCACCTGGAAGGCCCTCCGCTTCACATCGGCCGAGTCGGACTCGAGCGCACGGCGCAGGATCCGCAGCGCTCCGTCGGCTGCGTCCCCGCCGTTGACGTGGAGGAGGTGATCCAGAATCTTGACCGCGCTCACCGCGTCCGGGGGATCCTCTGCGGCGAGCATCTGCGCCGCGAGATGGAGGTCCATGAACAGCACGTCCTGTCGGCGCAGGAGCGCGGCGGCCGCGGCGCGCTCGTCGTCGCTCGCGCGGTGGGGCTCGGCCCGCCGCAGCCAGTGCAGCTCGGACCGGCGCTGGCGCCGGCGGTCGCGCTGCGCGGGCTGCAGGGGCGCGAAGTCGACGAGCTCCTCATTGCCGAGCCACAGCTGGGGCGTCGACAACAGGTGGCCGAGGTCCACGGCCCGCGGTCCGCAGCGGTACAGCGCCGAGCCGATCCGCACCACGTCATCGCCCATGTGACGCACCGTGAGCGCGGTGCCCGGCGACGCCAACGTCAGCCTCTCTCCATCGGTCCCGAGGTCCTGGCTGGTGATGCCGAGAGCCTGGAAGAACCAGTTCGGGACGACCACCTCGGCGCCGCCGACCTTGAGCGTGCGCCGCCGGTACAGGAGGCGGATCTGCTCCGCGAACGCGCGCTCGATGGCCTTGCGCCGGTAGGTGTTCTTGGGCGTCAGCTCGCCGCGCTCGGCGGCGAAGTCGCGGTCGATCACGGCGAAGTCGACGATCCGCTCGTAGGGCGCGAGGAACGAGTTGGCGCTCACCACCAGCGAGCGGAAGTGGCCCTTCAGGTCCTCCGCCGCGAGCCCGGCGAGATCGAGCTCGCCGAAGTCGTAGTTGGGGTAGATCAGGGCCGTGTTGTAGGGGCGGTGGTCGCCGACCAAGAACACCCGGGCCACCGAATCGAAGTCCCGGAACAGGTTCTCGATCTTCTGCGGCGCGATCGTCTGGCCGTTGATGTTCTTGTAGATCTCTTTCTTGCGGTCGACGATCCGGATGAAACCATCCTCGTCCTGCTCCATCAGGTCGCCGGTGTGGAACCACCCGTCCTCGTCGAACGACGGCGCGCCGTCGGGCGGCGCGAGGTAGCCCTGCATCACGTACGGGCCGCGTACCAGCAGCTCGCCGTCGTCGGCGAAGCCGAGCTCGATGCCGGGCAGGGCGGGTCCGAGGGACTCGTCGCGGTACCGCCCGGGGGGCGTCATGGTGATGCCGCCGGTGGCCTCGGTCATGCCGAAGCCGCTCATCAGCTCGACGCCGTAGCGCTGCATGAAGCGGAAGATCTCCGGGTCGAGGTGGCCGGCGGCCGACAGGCCCCAGCGGAGATCGGGTCCGACCAGCCTCCGCAGCGAAGCGCGGATCTCCTCATCGGACCCGCCTTCCACGTCAACCGCCTGTCGCACCAGGTCGTAGAGCTGCATCCACTTCATCGGGATGCTGATGAGCACCGTGGCGCCGAGCTCCCGCATCTGGCGGGTGAGGGTCTCGATGTTGGGGTCCTCGGCGAAGCAGTAGGTGGCGCCCCAGAACACGCACCCGGTCATCTCGAGGAAGCGCCCGAAGGTGTGGAAGAGCGGCAGGTAGCACAGAAAGCGGTCGTCCTCGCCGATCTCCGGCAGGGCGAGTGCGCGCGCGAACCTCTTGAAGACGATGTTGCGGTGGCTGAAACAGATGCCCTTGGGTGTTCCGGTGGTCCCCGAGGTGTACATCACCGTCGCCAGGTCGTCGATCCGCAGGCGGTCGACGCGGGCCTCGAGCTCGGCCGGGGAGACCTCGGACGAGCGCGCGAGCAGCTGGTCGAAGTCGAGCACCTCGCGGTGGGAGGGGACGAAGCCGCCGATGGCGATGATCGGTCCGATTCCGGTCACGGTGTCTCGAGCATCGAGGACCTTCTGCAGCAGCTCGTCATCCGAGACCAGGACCGGCCCGACCGCGGCATGCTCGAGGATGTAGGCGACGTCCGACTCGGTGGAGGTGGCCGGAACCATGACGTTGACGATTCCGGAGCTCAGGCAGGCGAGGTCGACAAGAGCCATTTCGAGGCTGTTGCGGGCGAGAATTGCGACCGGCCGTTCTCCGGACCCGGCGCCGACGGCGAGCAGGCTGCGGGCGATGAGCTCGACCCTGCCGGCGACCTGGCGCCAGGTGATCGTGCGCCGACCGCCCGGGGTCGGCACAACGAACAGCGGGCGCTCGCCGTAGCCGGCGGCACGCTGCGCGAACAGGCGGCCGAAGTTGAAATCCGATCTCTCGACCAGGCGCAGGGTCCGGGCGGCCCACTCGTCGGTCGTCCCGGCGTCACGGAAGCGGCGCAGCAGTGCGCTGCGGCGCAGCACGTCGAGCAGCCGCCACGCCGTCTCGCGCAACGAAGACGAACCCGCGTCCGCCTGCCGGTCGAGCCGGCCCGCACAGCGGTCGACCAGCTGCGCGAGGATTTCGAGCTCGAGGAGGGGGAGCAGCGGATCGCCGAAGCGGCGGTCGGCGAGCAGCTCCGCGACGACGCCGTCCTCGGCCGGCGCCGGATGCCCCGCGATCAGGGCGGCGAGACGCCGGGCCGCTTCTTCGGGGGAGACCTCGCGGATGTCGTCGAGGTCGGCGCCGGGCCGGGCGGTGGGTTCGGGTCCCATGACCCGGGATGATACCCGATAACCGATGAGGCGGAAGGCTCCCCGGCGATCGGCCGGCGGCTGTCCAGGGTCTCGACCGGCTACAATGATCGTCGCCGCGACTGCGGCCCGGGGAGACGCATGATCGACAGTCACGACTTGGAAGTGTGGGCGGGGTACCTCCTGGATCACTCCCTCGGCGGCATCACCGCCGACGACCGGGTGATGCTCAAGGGCGAGGCCGTGTGCTGGCCGCTGCTCGCGGTCCTCGAACGGCGGGTGATCGAGGCCGGCGGGGTCCCGGACGTCTGCCTGGTGCCGTCCAACAACGACCGCGGGCGCGTGTGGTCGGGCGCGATGGCGCGCGTCGGCTCCGAGGCCCAGCTCGCCCGGGTCCCCGACTGGCACCGCGCACGCTACGAGGCCATGACCAAGTACGTGGAGGTGCTCGGCGCCGCGGACCCCGCGCAGTTCATGGGCCTGACGGCGGCTCAGACCCAGGCGCTGGCCGCCGCCGACCGCCCCTTCGCCAACATCCGCCTCTCCAAGCCGTGGGTGATCACGCTGTACCCCACCGAGGCCTCGGCGGCCCTCGAGGAGATGGACTTCGACGCCTACGAGCGTTTCATTGTCGGCGCCTCCACCACCGACCCGAGGCCCCTCCTCGAAGCGGAGAAGAAGCTGGCGCCGATCTTCGACAACGGCTCGAAGATCCGCATCGTCACCGAGCACCCACGCGACGGCCGCGCCCTGGCCCTCGAGCTCGACATCTCTCCGTCGCGCGCGGTGATGTCGTACGGGCTGCGGAACTTCCCCGACGGTGAGATCTTCACCAGCCCCGACGCCACCAGCGCCGAGGGAGAGATCTTCGTCGACCTCCCGGTCAACTACGGCGGCAACGACATCCGCGGCATCCACCTGCGCTTCGAGGGCGGACGGATCATGGAGTACTCGGCCGAGGTGGGGCACGATCACCTGGCCGCGATCATCGAGACGGACGAAGGTTCGCACCGACTGGGCGAGGTGGCTCTGGGCATGAATCCCGGCCTCGACCGGGTGCTCAAGCACCCGCTGTTCGTCGAAAAGGTCGGCGGAACCCTGCATGTGGCGATCGGCGCCAGCTACGAGAACTGCTATGTCGAGGAGCCGAGCTCGGAGAAGGGCAAGGCCGAGATCGAGCGTCTGGCAGGGGCGGGGGTCCTGAACCGCTCCGCGCAGCACGTCGACATCGTGACCGACTTCCGCGGCGGCGGCGCCGGCCGCTCGGTCCACGTCGACGGCGTCGAGCTCGCCCCGCGCAACGGGGTGTGGGAGGTGGTGGGATGAGCGATGCCCTGCGCCCCCTGGAGGAGATCACGCCGCCGCAGATCTTCGACGAGCTGAGCCGGGGCGTGCTCGGCCAGGGCACGGCGCTGCGCTTCGTCTCGGTGGCGGTGTACAAGCACACCACCGGCAAGGTCCCCGGCAACATCCTGCTGATCGGCAACTCCGGCACCGGCAAGACCACCATCATGAACAACATCCAGCGCATGTACCACGACGTGCCGGAGTACCGGCCGTTCCGCGCCATGACCATCATCAACGCCAACCTCCTGGTCGACGCCGAACGCCTCGAGTTCCAGCCGGCGCGGCTGCTGGCGGCGGTGGAGCAGCGGGCGCGGGCGCTGGTGGGTGAGAAGCCCTCGGCGGAGGAGCTGCGCGAGACCATGGAGCGCGCCACCATCTGCATCGACGAGGTCGACAAGATGTCGTCCATCGTCGCGGGCAAGCCGAACCCGATCGGCGTCGTCCTCCAGCAGGGGCTGCTGACTCTCATGGAAGGCGAGGTCGTCACCTACAAGACCTTCGCGTGGCAGGACGGCGCCGAGAAGGCCGTAACGCTCAACATCGACACCCGCCACATGATGTTCATCTGCGGCGGCGCGTTCGAGGGCCTGTACGACCAGGTCTACCTGCGCGTGATCAATCCGTCGAGCGGCGAGAAGCTCAAGTCGCAGGCGGTGCAGATGGCGGACGGCCAGGTGCGCATCGAGACCCGCTTCGCCCTCGCCGACTTCCTCAAGCCCGAAGATCTCTTCGAGTACGGCATGGTGCCGCAGTTCATGGCCCGCTTCGACAACGTGGTGCTGCTGCGCGACCTCGACGTCGCGGTGCTCAAGGAGATCCTCCTCAAGTCCCTGGACTCGCCCTTCATCCGCTCGAGGAACTACTTCGAGGTGATGAACATCGAGCTCGAGATCGAGGACGTCGCCGCGGCCATGATCGCCGAGGAGGCCGAACGCAACATCCGCACCGGGGCGCGCGCCCTGCGCACGGTGTTCAACAAGATCATCAACCGGCTCGAGTTCGACCCCTGGCAGCACGACGGCCTGGCCGAGAAGCCGGACGGCGGACACCGACTGGTGGTGACCTCGGGGATGGCGCGGCGGGCGATCGGCGGCAACGGCGGCTGACCAGTCGCGAATTATTCACAGCGGGTGCGGAGAGGAACTCAGAGGGTCATTGTCGACCTCAGCTGAGTCCTGTGTTTCGGTGCGCAGCTGGCGGATTGAGGCTGCGGGGCCGCGCCGCTTCATTTGTCCGTTACACTAGATGGGTGACCCGCGAGCGAAGCCTCCGGCTGGACCTCGACCTGGGCGAGGCCCTGGGACGTCGACTGCACCCCGACGCAATGGTGGTTCAGGAGGATCGCAACCTGGTCATGGCCGGCTCCTCCATCCTCGACCTCGACCGCGCGGACGATTTCGACGCCGCCTACCTGGCGATCGCCGAGCACCGTCCGCTCCCCCTCGGCCGCTATCTCCTGCGGCGCAGCCGCGGCCCCGAGTCGGACTGGACCTACCAGGCGGTCGTCCATGACCTCGAGGTGCGGCCGAGCTGTCGCGCGGGGAACGTGCGGCGAAGCCTGACCGCGATCCTCGGCGACGCCGTCAAGCGAGGCATGACCTCGTTGTCGCTGCAGCCGCTCGGGGTGTGGCGCGGCCGCGGGCTGACCCCGGACGAGATGGTCGAGGCCTTCGAAGCCTCGATCCTCGAGGTCAGCCTCGATCTGAGGGCGCCGCTCCGGCTGACCCTCCTGCTCGACGACCTCGACGTACTGGAAGAGGTGTCGCACCTGCTGCGTTCGCGCCTCCTGCGCAAGGCCAGCCGCAGCTTCCGTACGGTGGACAACGAGTCGGCCCTGGTCGAGCTTCGCCAGCGGGGCCAGCGCCTGCACTGCCGGTTCGTGCCGGGCTCGCTGTCCGGGTACTCGATCACCTGCGTCGACGAGGTGCGGTCCTAGCACTCGAACGCAGACCGAGGTGGTATTCTCGTGGCGACTGGAGGAGGTGGGCGTCCGCCGGGTGTGAGCCCGGAGGAAGGTCCGGACTCCCGACAGGCAGCATGCCGGGTAATCCCCGGCCGCGGCAACGCGAGGGAAAGTGCCACAGAGAGCAGTCCGCCCCCGGGTCGGCCGGGGGTGAGGGTGAAAGGGTGCGGTAAGAGCGCACCGCTTCGCCGGCGACGGTGAAGGCACGGTAAACCCCATGCGGAGCAAGGTCGAATAGGGAGGTCGAGGGTCGCCTGTCCCCGTATCCCGCTGACGCGGGTGAGGCCTCCGGGTAGACTGCTCGAGCCGCGCGGTGACGCGCGGCCCAGATGAATGGACGCCGCCCCTCGGGGCACAGAATCCGGCCTACAGCCTCCTCCAGTCATTTTTCGGCCCCCCGGCGTGCACGCCGGGGGGCCGAAAAATGAAAACGGACAGGTGATTGCCGCACCGTGATGGGACGGGCGTGCGCGGAGGCGGCGGTTTCGGGGTATCGTTGGGGCGTGGAATCGGAGTTCATCCCACTGCAGGACGGAGAGCCCATCGGGGTGGTGGCGCTGTCGGGGCCCGTCGACGCGGACAAGCTCGAGGCCGGGCTCGCGGTGCTGCGCTCCTGGGGCCACCCGATCGTCGAGGCCTCCAATCTCCGCCGTCGCGAGCCGTATCTCGCGGGTTCGGACGCCGAGCGTCTGGCGGGGCTCGAGGAGGTGGTGGCGTCCGGCGCCCGCTGGGTCCTGGCGGCGCGCGGCGGCTACGGCTGCACGCGGCTCCTGCCGTCGCTGCCGTTCGAGACGCTGCGGCGGCGGGGGGTGCATCTGATCGGCTACTCGGATCTGACGGCACTCATCAACCTGCTCGCCCGGGGCGAGGGTCCGATTCAGGTTCACGGGCCGATGGTGGCGGCGGGGCTCGCTCGGCCGGGCAACGCCGCGCGATTGCGCGCCCTGTTGGGCGGCGCGCTTGCCGGCGGCGAGCTGTTCCGGTTTTCGGAGCGCTCCGTCGCCCGCCACGGGTGCGTCTCGGGGCCGGCCCTCGGCGGCAACCTCAGCCTCCTGTGCTCCCTTCTCGGCACGCCCTGGGAGCCCGATTTCGAGGGATCCGTGCTCTTCCTCGAGGAAGTCGATGAGCCCCTGTACCGTCTCGACCGGATGTTGACCCACCTTCGGGCCTCTGCTACGTTGCTCAAGGTGAAAGCACTGATTGGCGGGAGCTTGCGCGGATGCCGCCCGGCGGCCGCGCGTCCGGAACGGTGGCGGCGGTTGCTCCTGGAGGTCGCCCCGGAGGGGGCGCCGGTCGTGACCGGGCTGCCCTTCGGGCACGGGGCGGACAACCGGGCCTTCCCGATCGGGGCGGTCGTGGAGCTCGACACCCGGCGCGGGCGTGTGACGTGGAGATGAGATGGCGAAGTTCAAGGTGACCTCGCGCGAAGGGACCCACGACTCGCTCGAGCCGATGCGGACCCACTTCGCGAAGAACAGCGTCATTTTCGCGGAGGGCGACCTCGGCCTCGCGATGTACGTGATCGAGAGCGGCTCGGTGGAGATCCGGAAGCGCATCGGAGGCGAGGAGACGGTCCTGGCGACGCTCGGCAAGGGGGACTTCTTCGGCGAGATGTGCATGCTCGAGGAGGACACGCCGCGGTCGGCGACGGCCTATGCCGTGGAGGACGTGGCGGCGGTGATGATCGACCAGTCGGCGTTCACCTTCATCCTCAAGCACAACCCGGAGATCGCCATCCGCATGATGCGCAAGCTGGCCCTGAGGCTCGAGCACACGACCCACCTCCTCGAGGAAGCGGTCGGGCACAAGGTCGACATCGAGCAGTCGGGCATCTCCGACAGGCCGGCGGCGAAGCCCGACCCGAACGCACGGCTGGTCGAGATCACCAGCGGAGTGATCTTCCCGCTCGCCGAAGGCCGCGAGACGACGATCGGCCGTACCGATCCGGTGACCGGGATCAACCCCGACATCGACCTCACGCCGGTGGACGCGAAACGCTCGATCTCGCGCCGCCATGCGCGGGTCCGGCGCGAGGACGACGGCAGCTTCAGCGTGGTCGAGGACGTCGGCACCATGAACGGGACCTTCGTCAACGGCGAACGGCTCGCCGCAGGGCGTTCGGCGCCGATCGTCAATGGCGACACGGTGGTCTTCGGCACCATCCAGTGCCGGTTCGAGATCGACGCCGGTTGACGGCCGCTCGAAGGACGACCGCTTCCGATCTGCAGCTCGGACCGGAGGACGCGCTGACCCGGCTGCCTGGGATCGGACCCAAGACCGCGGCGCTCCTGGCGGAAGCGGGATTCGTCACGGTGCTCGACCTGCTGCTGCACCTGCCGCGGCGCTACGAGGACCGGACCCGGCTCGCACTGCTGGACGGCAGCCTGCCGCCCGGTGAACACGTCCTGGTCCGCGGCAGGGTGGCCCAGGCCCGGGTGCAACGGGTGCCGCGGCGCCGCATGACCATCACCCGGGCGGTCGTCGACGACGGACGCGGCCTGCTGCCGGTGGTCTGGTTCAACCAGCCGTGGATCGCACGGCGCCTCGGCGACGAGCGCGAGTACTACCTCTACGGCCAGCTCAGGGAGCGCCGGGGCGGCGCTCTCGAGCTGCTCAATCCCGAGCTCGAGGAGGCCGCCGCCGAGCCCGGCCGGGTGGTCCCGGTCTATCCGCGGATCGGCGGCTTCGGCGGTCGCCGGCTGCGGCGGCTCCTCGCGAGCTGCCTGCCGGCGGTGGCGGGCTGCCGGGACCCGCTGCCGTCCGCCGTCCGCCGCCGCTTCGGCCTGATCGGCCTCGAGTCGGCATTGCAGGAGCTGCACGCGCCGGACGCCTCAAGCGCAGAGGACGGTGCCGCAGACCCGGTGGCGGCGCTGAACCGGCGGGTGAGCCCGGCGCACCGGCGGCTCGCCTTCGACGAGCTGCTGGCGTTCTCCTGCGCGGTGGCGGGCAGGCGCCGCCGCCGCGCGGCCGAGCAGGCGCCGGTCATCGATCCTGAATCGATCGCGCGGGTGCAGGCCGCCGAGGTGCTGCCGTTTCCGCTCACCCGCGCGCAGCGCCGGGTGCTGGGCGAGATTGCCGCGGACCTGGCCCGCCCGACGCCGATGGGACGGCTGCTGCAGGGCGACGTCGGCTCGGGGAAGACCGCGGTCGCGGCCCTCGCCGTGCTGATGGCGGTGGAGGGGGGCTTCCAGGCTGCGTTCATGGTGCCGACCGAGCTGCTCGCCGAGCAGCACCTGCGCACGCTGCAGCGGTACTTGGCGCCGGCCGGCATCGCGCCGGCCGTGCTGACCTCGTCGTCGGCCCCGTCCGAACGGCGCGCGGTCGCCGCCGGGCTCGCCGACGGGTCCCTGCGGGTGGTGGTGGGCACCCACGCCCTGTTCCAGGAAGCGCTGAGCTACCGCGAGCTCGGGCTGGTGGTGATCGACGAGCAGCACCGCTTCGGCGTCCTGCAGCGCAGCGCCCTGGCGGCCAAAGGCCGCGCCCCCCACCTGTTGGTGATGACGGCGACGCCGATCCCGCGCTCGCTCGCGCTCACGGTGTACGGCGACCTCGATCTGTCGGTGATCGACGAGCTGCCCCCCGGGCGACGGGCGGTCCGGACCGTACTGCGACCGCAGTCGGCGCGCGGGAGGGTGCTCGATTTCGTGAAGCAGGAGATCGCCGATGGTGGGCGGGCCTTCGTGGTCTACCCGGTCATCGATGCCGGCGAGGAGGCTTCGGCCGCCGCCCTCCTCGAGCACGAGGCAGCGGTGCGCGAGCGGCTTGCAGGGGTCGCGGTCGGCGTCATTCACGGTCGCATGCCGCGGGAGCAACGGGAGGAGGCGACGTCGGCCTTCCGTGAAGGAAGGGTGCAGGTCCTGCTCACGACCACCATCGTCGAGGTCGGGGTCGACGTTTCCGAGGCGACGGTCATGGTGATCGAGTCGGCGCAGCGCTTCGGGCTTTCGCAGCTGCACCAGCTGCGCGGCCGCGTGGGCCGCGGCGAGCGGCCGGCGTGGTGCGTCCTCCTCGCCGACCTCGGCGTCGGAGAGGCTGCCGGACAGCGCCTCGAGATCATGTGCCGCAGCCAGGACGGATTCGAGATCGCCGAGGCCGATCTCCAAATCCGCGGCCCGGGCGAGCTCGCCGGCACCCGGCAGTGGGGGAGCGCGGGCTTCAGGTTCGCCGAGCTCGGCCGCGACCACGACCTCATCGAGGCGACGCGCGGTCTGGCGTCGGAGCTCGCTGCCGCCGGCGCGCTCGACCGGCTGCTGGTCAAGCTGATCCGCTATCACCCGGTCGATCGCGTCGAGAACGGCGCGTGATATCGGGGCCGCTCCCGTCGTGCCTCCGCGGCGCGAACGCAGCCACTCAACCCGGCCTCGGCAATCGGGTGCGACAATGGCACAATGTCCGCAGAAAAAGCGAGGAGGAGCCCGGCGTGAGTCAGATGACAATGGTCGGCGGTGTCGAAGGCGGCGTGACCGAACAGCGGCGGCAGACCGGTGTGAGAGGGGCTTGACGATGACCCGGAAAACAACTCTCAACACCCCGTCGGGACCGGAGCTCGTCGTCGCGCCTGCAGAGCTCGCGAGCATCGACCAAAGCCCGTCGACGATGCGGGCGATCCCGGGCAGCCGGATGTTCGAGATCAACGAAGCGCTGAAGGTCTACCTGGCGCGCGAGCCGGGAGGAAGCGTTTTCGACGCCAGCCAGGGCGACGGCGGGGCGAGCCTGCCGGGAGTCCCCGAGGAGCTGCTGGAAGAGGCCCACCGCCTGCAGCTCGAGCACGGGACCGGCTACGACAAGCCCTTCGGCACGGCGGAGTTCCGGCGCGCGGTGGTGGAGGACTACTGGCAGCTCGATGCGGCGACCGGGTGGGGGCCCGGCAACGTGATCGCCTGCCAGGGCGGGCGAGACGCCCTCGTCAAGGCCTACGACGCGGTGCAGTTCCTCGGGCACCGGCGGCGCGGCGACTTCGTGGTGGTCTCGCGGGTGCCGTGGATCTCGTACAACTGGGGCCCCTACGCCATGGGTGCGAACGTGATGCTCGCGCCGGGCGATGAGGACAACGCGTGGACGCTGACCGCCGACGCGATCAGGGCCTGCGGGACCGCCGCCGCCGGGCTCGACGGTCGGCGGCTCGCGCTCCTGGTGATCACCAGCCCCGACAACCCCACCGGCCGCAGCCTGAGTGCTTCGGAGCAGATCGAGCTCGCGCGGGCCGGGTTCGCGGCCGGGGTCTCCTACGTGCTCTTCGACTGGATCTACCACCGCGTCACCGACGACTCGCCGCACGATCTCAACGCCTTTCTCGGCGCCCTCGAGCCCGACGAGCGCGAGCGCTGCATTTTCCTCGACGGCATCACCAAGTCCCTGGGCGCGAGCAACATCCGCAACGCGCACCTGGTGGCCTCGCAGGCGATCGTCAAGTTCATCCAGAGCCGGGCCTCGCACGCGGTGATCCCCTCGTTCCACAGCCAGGCGGTGGCGATCGCGGCCTACCGCCGGGGTTTCGACGACGCGGCCCGGAGCATCGTCGGTCCCACCAACGCGAGCCGCAAGGTCATCGGGGATTTCCTGGCAGAGCACCCCGTGCGGCACATTCTCGGCAAGGGATACTACGCTTTCCTGGACATGGGACCATGGCTCGAGCGCGCCGGACTCGCAGACACCGCCGATCTCGGCACGGTGCTCGCCGAGCGTTTCGGCCTCGCGGTGGTGCCCGGGGTCTACTTCTCGGACTTCGGGGCGCGCTGGATCCGTTTTTCCTACGCGCTGCCTCCGGAGACCACGGCCGCCGCCCTGGCGCGGCTGTGGGAGGCCCTGGGCTCGCTGTGAGTACAGGCGAGGAGGCCCGCCGGCGATGAACCCGACCGCGTGGAACCGGTTCGCGGAGAAGGTCCGGCTCGCGGTCGACAACTCCCGTCAGGCCGACCCGCGCGGCGGCACCTCCGGCCTCGAGCTCGAGTTCAACCTCCTCGACGGCGCGTTGCAGCCGGTCGAGCGGGTGGGCTCCGGCCCCGAGAGCCGCGCCTTCGCCGACTACCTGCTCGACGAGCGGCTGCCGCTGTGGGCGAGGGACAACTTCCAGCTCGAGGTCTTCAGCTGGATGATCGAGCTGACGACCAAACCCTGCTACTCCGCCCGCGCCACCGCCGCGCAGGCCCGGCTGCTCGAGGGTGTGCTCCTCGACACCCTGGCCGACGCCGGGCTCGCCTTCGGAACCACCTTCGTGGCCGCCCACGGCAACATCCCGCGGCCGCTCGTGATCGGCGAGATGAGCATCCCGAGCGGTTGGAACCTGGCCCGTCGCCGCTATCTGCAGCGCTGTGTCGAGCTCTTCGGCCCGCGACTCGCCACCGCCGGCATCCACACCAACCACAGCCTGCCCGACAGCCTGCTGTCGTGGGACTTCATCCACCTCCCGCTCGGCGAGCGCAAAGGGCAGACCCTGGAGGACTACCGCAACCGCCATCTGATCCGCGCCACGCGGCTGATGCGGGCGATGTGTCCGGTCTTCATCGCGGTCAGCGCGGCCTCGCCCTTCGCTCTGGAATCGATCGACGGCGAGCCGCAGGTGGTGCTCGGGGACGACGACTCCAATCGGCTGCTGGCCTTCCCGAACCCGGCGGAGCTCGACCTGCCGGGTCTCTATGCAAGCCACCGCAACTACCTCGAGGTCTCCTACGGCCTGGTGCGTTCGGGGATTCGCTTCGGCGCCAACAACTGGACCCCGGTGCGCGCGCGATCGGACGTCGATCCGGTGCGGCGGAACATCATGGCGACGAGCGAGCAGCTGCGCGAGCTGTACCGGCGGGGCATCTTTTCGACCGGGACCCACGGCAGCCTCGACGAGGCCGAGCGGGCGGTCATCGTCGAGAACCTGTGCGCGCGGGTGGACCTGCCGATGAACCGGGTCGAGGTGAGGACCGACGAAGGCGGCGACAGCCTCGAGCTCTCGCTGGCCAAGGTCGTGTTCAAGGACCTCCTGATGCTCGTTGTCTACGGCGACCCGGAGCACGGCGCCGGCTACAGCTACGACGCAGCCGACATCGCGCGGGCGCGCCGCAACGAGGAGAAGGCCGCGAGGCGCGGCCTCGAGGCCGAGCTCGAGCATCCGCACAGGCATCGTCCGGTGTCGGCACGCGAGTGCCTCGGCGAGCTGCTCCAGCAGATCGAGCCCCTGGCCGAGGCCCTCGACCTGAGCCCCCAGCTCGAGCCGCTGCGCGAGATGGCCCGCGGCGGCACGAACCCGGCCGGGGAGATGCGGCGTTGGGTCCTCAAGGAGCTCGGACGCCGGCCCGCGACCGGCCCGTCGGGGGCGGTGGTGGTGCCGCCGGAGCTTCTGTGCCGCTGGTTCGGGAGGCGGCGCGAGCAAATCGCCGCCGAGGTCGAGAGCATCGCCGCCTCGCCCAGGTTGTACGGCGAGGAGTGGTCGAAGCTGGCGCCTCTGGTGTCGGGCCTGCGCGGGATGGCCTCAGACCGCCCCGCGATGCCGGTGCGGGTGGGCGCCGCGGGGACGCTGCGGATCGAAGGCGTGGGCGACCGGACGGCGGAGGTCCTCCGGCTCGCTGCCGACCTGATCCGCATCCCCTCGGTCACCAACTGCCCTGAGGAGCGCATCGACCAGATCTTCTCGTGTGCCGGCTTCATCGCCCGCGAGCTGGCGCGGACCGGGCTCGAGGTGCGGCTCTACGACACGGGGCGCTACCCCGCCGTCGTGGCATCGTTCGCGGGGGGCGCGGCAGCAACGGTGTCGCTGAGCGGCCACTTCGACGTGGTCCGTCCGGAGCCCGACGACTCGCAGTTCGAGCCGCGCCTCGATGGCGACTACCTCTGGGGCCGCGGCGCAGCGGACATGAAGACGGTGGTGGCGAGCACGATGGTGTGGATGCGAGCGCGCGCCGCCGCCGGCCCTCCATACCCCCCGTTCAACCTCCTGCTGGTCGGCAACGAGGAAAATGGCGAGGGCGCGCCCTTCGGGACCCCGCACGTGCTGGCGGACCTCGAGAAGACGAAGGCCTGGCGGCCGCGGCTGATGGTGGTCGGCGAGCGCACCGGCGAGCGGGGGGACGAGCTCTTCGGCTCGGTGTGCCCCGAGAGCCGCGGCATCCTGCGCATGAAGATCACCGCGCGGGGAGTGAGCGGCCACACCGGCACCGGGGGTGGCGCAGCCGACCTGGTCGAAAGCCTGATCGAGGTCCGGTCTGTTCTGGGCTCGGTCTTCAGGCGCCACCTCACCCTGTCCAGCCGCGACGGCTGGGAGACGTCCGCGAGGTTTCCCTTTCTCACCGTCGGCGAGCCCGGGGTCTACAACATCACCGCCTCCGAAGGCGTGCTCGGGATCGAGGTGCGGCCGATTCCGGGCGACGACCTCGACGGCCTGGTTTCCGAGACGAGGGCGCTCTGTGCCGAGCTCGGGCTCGAGTCGGTGGTCGAGCTGATGGAGCCCGGCGTCGCCTGCCCGCCCGACAACCCGCTGCTGCCGGCGCTGCTCGAGGCGGTCGCCGAGGTCTCGGGCGCGCTGGCGGTGGTCGGCAAGAAGAAACCGGGATCGTCCGCCCGTTTCGCGCCCGGCGGGAACCAGGTGGTCTGGGGGCAGACCGGCATCGGCCCGCACTCGCGCGACGAGCGCCACTTCATCCCCTCGATCGAGCCCTACCTCGAGGTCCTCGACGCCTTCGCGCGCCGGGTGAGCGCTGCCGTTGCGCCCGAGCGCAGCGAGGACGCCCGCAATTGACGCCTGCGGCGTCAGCCGCAGGCGTCAATTGCCGTCGAAGAAGCCGCCGATGCCCCCCATCTTGCCGAGGATCGAACCCTCGCCGCGGTCTTTGCCGCCGGCCTGTGGCGCCGACTGCCAGATGCGGCCGGCGAGTCGGGAGAAGGGCAGCGACTGCAGCCACACCTTGCCCGGCCCCCGAAGGCTCGCGAAGAAGAAGCCTTCGCCGCCGAAGATCGCCGACTTGACGCCGCCGACGAACTCGATGTCGTAGTTCACCGAAGACTCCAGCGCCACCAGGCAGCCGGTGTCGACCCGCAGCTTCTGGCCCGGGCCGAGCTCGCGCTCGACGACGGTTCCGCCGGCATGCATGAAGGCGAGCCCGTCGCCCTCGAGCTTCTGCATGATGAAGCCCTCGCCGCCGAAGAGGGCGGTGCCGATGCGCTTCTGAAACGCGATGCTCACCGCGACGCCCTTGGCGGCGCACAGGAACGCATCCTTCTGGCACACCATGGCTCCGCCGTGGCGCGAGAGGTCGACGGGGACGATCCGGCCCGGGTAGGGTGCGGCGAAGGCGACACGACCCTTTCCGGATCCCTGGTGGGTGAAGATCGTCATGAACAGGCTCTCGCCGGTGAGCAGTCGCTTGCCGGCGCCCACCAGCTTGTCCATCATCGAGCTCTGCGGCGCCGAGCCGTCGCCGAAGATGGTCTGCATCTGGATGCCGTCGCCCATGTACATCATGGCGCCGGCCTCGGCGACCACGCTCTCGCCGGGGTCGAGCTCGACCTCGACGAACTGCATCTCCGAGCCGTGGATCTCGAAGTCCACCTCGTCGGCGCGGCCGGCCCGGTGCTGGGTCGGCGGCGGCGGCGGCGTCGAATGCGCCTTGAGGGCCGGCACCGTGTTGGCCGGCGCCCACTCGGTGACCCCTGCGCAGTAGACCTGGGTGGTGGGGCCGTAGGTGCCCGTCTGCAGAGCGTCCACCAGCTCGGCCTCGCTCATCGGTCCCACGCTCTGACCACCGACCGCCACGTACCACATCCGTTCCGTCATGCTGCCTCCTCACTTCGGTGCTGAGAGATTATACGCACTCGACCCGTGCCCGTTTCCGGATCCGTTTCCGTGCCGGATCCAGGTTCAGTGACAGCGGCAGATGGCAGTGGCAGTCTCAGTGGCAGTCTCAGTGACAGTGGCAGTAGCAGTGGCAGTGAGCCGGCGGCGGGATCGCGGCATGGCCACCTCCGGGTCGTTCAGGTCTGGGGGATAGCCGGTGGAGCAGCCGGAGTCAAGGGCTGTGCTCGCGCGCCCGCCTGGGCACTGTCGCTGTCCACTGCCGCTGCCTCTGGATCCGATCACTGCAGCTGCCACTGCCACTGCCCCGGCCGCTGTTGATCCTGTGGACCTGCACCGCTGCATGCTCAGCGGGTGGGTGGGTGGAAATCCGAAATCCGAAATCCGAAATCCGAAATTGGCCACTGCCCATCACATGGATTCCCGGATGATCCGAATGTTCCAACGTTCGAACGTTCAAACGTTACCGCGTTGTCTCGAACCGTGCAATGCACTGCGGGTCGTCGTTGGCGGGGCGGTTGACGTGAGTGCTGACGGGATAGGCCTCCATGCCCGCCGCGGGATGGGGGACCAGGAGCTCGGCGAGCCGTTCGGCGGTGAGAGGGGAGGGCGCCAGCCATTCGTCGAAACGGTCTCGCGGGAGAATGACCGGCATGCGGTCGTGCAGCGTGGCGACCAGGTCGTTGGGGGTGGTGGTGATGATGGTGCAGCTGTCGAGGGGCTCGGGACCCTTGCTCCAACGCTCCCAGAGGCCCGCGAAGGCGAACGGCCGCGCGTCCGCGAAGTGGATGAAGTGCGGCTGCTTGCCGCCGTCGGTCGTGACCCACTCGTAGAACCCGGAGGCGGGGATCAGGCAGCGGCGGCTCCTGGCCGCGGCGCGGAACGACGGTTTCTCGGCGACGGTTTCGCCGCGCGCGTTGATCATGCGCGCGCCGATGGACTCGTCCTTGGCCCACGAGGGCACCAGTCCCCATCGGACGGTGGCCCACTCGCGGTCACGGTCGGCCCCTGCACGAACGATTCCGACACCCTGGGTGGGGGCGATGTTGAACCGCGGCCTGAGCTCGCGCGGCGGGTCGACGTCAAAGACGTCCGCCAGCACCGAGGCGTCGACGATCAGAGCGAAGCGTCCGCACATGGCAACATCATACGGCAGCGCAGAACCACATCCGGGTCGACCCGCGGTTTGTCTCGTCACGGTCACATTCTCGACACACAGGGATACCACGATGATCGGCAGGGGAAAGAGCAATGGGTTTGAAAATGCGTGACCTGCGGCTGGCCATAACTTCTGCCTGGTGGCTCGGATTCTCGACCATGATGGCCGTTCCCCTGATGGGGGCGGAGCTGGAGGTCTATCGCTCTCCGTACCAAGAGGGCGCTTTCTCGGTGAAACGGACGGACGGCAGCTCGATCTCCTTCGTGATCAGCCAGCGCGGACCCGCCCAGCCCAGGAAACCTGACGGGATCGGAGACTGCGTCAGGTCCGACTGGCCCCGAGACGGGTTCGAGCTCGTCGTGTCGCGAGGAAACGTCGTGCGCACGTTGAGGGACATCGCGATCATTCCACTGCGGACACCGGTGACCGTCACGGTAATTGAAGCCGTGGAAGTGGGTGACTCGGTGCAGATCGCTCTTCGCTGTGATTACGAGTGCTCCCATCATCGCGGCCAATCGTACGAGACCAGCTTCGTGGTCGTCGAGATCGCTCCGAATCTTCGTCTGCTCCGACAGTCGAGGATTGAGACAGGAGGGAGAGTCTGTTTTCCGGGGGATGTGGCGACGGCCCAGGCGAGCCTCGAGCCCGGGTTCGAGGTTCGCGACGGCGAGCTCTGGTTCAAGGTTGGCCTGAGGTCCTTCGTATGTTGGGCTGGAGGCGAACGGCGCGGTTGGTACGAGTGGGTCGTGGGGCAGCGACCGGTTGCAGTCGATCCCGCGGAATTCGAAGGGATCGTTGAGCTCGCGCGCCAGGCTCAAGAGCTCGGGTTCCAACCCTACCGCAGCGCGCCCTTCGGCGACGACCTGACCGCACTCTGGGCGGAGAACCCGTACAACCTCGGCGGTGCGAGGTTTCTCGGCCTTCAGGACTCATCAGGGGCACGCGGCGTGGTCCTCCTGCCGAGGAATGGTTTCTCGGGCGGTCGGGAATGGTATGTGGAAAATACCCTTCCGAGCCCCGGCGGTTCGAGGTCTCGGGGTCTCGTGGGATATCTCGAGGAGGAATGGCCCGAAGCCGCCGACATTCGTGCATTCAGGTGGTCCGACAATTTCCTCGCGGCCCGCGAGGGCGAGCAGATTCGCCTCCTACTGGAAGAGGGTCCGGTGCAGATTCTCGAGCTCGAGATGCCGTGCCTCCGCGACGGGTATCCGGCGCCCACGAACAGCAGCTCGGAGAGGTGGATCGTGAGGACCGAACGAGTCGGTGCGGACCTCCGAGTACAGGCCGCTCTTCTCGAGACCTGCGCAGATCACCTCGCGATTCTCGCGGGAGATTCCGCAGTCGGATTTCCAGAATCCCACGTAGAGATCGACGGGAGGGATGTCCGCGTTCACTATGGCCAACCCAGGTTCGACGTCGGGCCGATGGAACGGAGCAAGTTCCTCTTTGATTGGCTCGATGCGATCGAGAGCCTCTATCCCTATCAAGAGGTCGTGATGGGTTTGGACCACGAACCGGAATTGATCGCGCGGTCGAGCCCGATCACACCGACCGAGGGCGCGGGTTGGGCCGTTCTCCGCCGCCCGACCTGCCAGTTCCGGATTTCATCCTACGCCGGGGCGGACTACAGGATCGCCGTGGAGCCGGGATCCGTGCCGCCCCGTCTCGAGCGGGCGGAGGTTTTCGCGCCGATCTGCCTGGAGTCCGACCCCCCGAGTCACTGGTGCACGTTCAGCGGGAAGATAACGATTGACGGCAGTATCGCGGAGCTCGCACCCAGCTCGTGCTCGCGAGACCTGCCGCACGAGGCCAAGAACCAGCTGCTGACCTTTGTCGAGACATGGACGTTCGAGCCCGCCAGGGATCCGGGTGGCCAGGCGATCCCGGGCCGGTTCGCCGTCGAGGTGTATCCGAGACAACCAGAACCGCAGCGCTAGAATGGCCTCCTGAGGGAGGTGGAAATGAAGATCCGATCCGGTCTCGCGGTTGCCATGGCCGTGAGTGGTCTCACCGTCGCCGTGGCGGTGTGTTCGGCGTCAGACGGCAAGCGCGCCTTCGAGATCGCCGACTACTACCGCACCGCGTTCGTCGGCGCGCCGGCGGTGAGCAGCGACGGCGCGAGGGTCGCCTTCGCCGTCACCCGCTACGAGCTGGAGGCGGGGGAGAGCTGGTCGGAGATCTGGATGGTGGGCGCGGGCGGCGGCGGGCTGCGGCAGATGACGCAGGGCCGCCACCACGACGGGTCGCCGGTCTTCTCACCGGACGGCACCAGGCTGCTCTTCGTCTCGGACCGGGGGGAGGGGTCGCAGCTGTACCTGATGCCGGTGGACGGCGGCGAGGCGCGGCGCCTCACCGACTTCCCCACGGACCTTTCAAACCCGGTGTGGTCGCCCGACGGACGGTGGATCGCCGTTCAGGCCGAGGTCTACCCGGAGTGCGGCGCCGACGCCGAGTGCAACAGCACCATCGCCGACGCGGTCGCCGGCGGCCCGCTGAAGGCGCGCATGACCGACGAGCTCCTGTACCGCCACTGGACCGCGTGGCGCGAGGACCGCTTCACCCACGTGCTGCTCGTCGACGCAGAGTCCGGAAGGACCGTCAAGGACCTGACGCCGGGCCGCTGGGACAGCCCGACGTTCTCGGTGGGCGGAGGCGGCTTCGCCTTCTCGCCCGACGGACGCGAGCTGTGCGTGGTGTCCAATCACGACCCCGACCCGGCATCCTCGACCAACTCGGATCTGTGGCTGATACCGGTCGACCCCGAGGATCTGAGCTCCGACGCCGTCAACATCACTGCCGCCAACCGTGGCTGGGACGGCTCGCCGGTGTACTCCCCGAGCGGGCGCTTCGTGGCCTTCCGCAGCCAGGCGACCGCCGGCTACGAGTCGGAGTTCTACCGCATCGGCCTGTACGACCGCACCAAGAGAACGACGAGTTACGTGGCCGACCGCAGCCGTTTCGACGACTGGATCGAGGACCTGCGGTGGTCTTCCGACGAGCGTTGGCTCTACTTCTCGGCCCAGGAGAAGGGCGAGACGCCGGTGTACCGGCTCGATCTGGAGGCGGGCGGCTTGCAGCGGGTGTTCGCCGACGGTGCCTTGGTGGGTTGGCAGCTCGGGGCGGACGACGAGAGCCTCCTCTACGTCCGCTCGCGGGTCGGAGCGCCGCCCGAGCTCTTCAGTCGAGCGGTTGCGGGGGGCGAGGCGCGTGCTCTGACCTCGTTCAACGACGCGCTCGCCGCCGAGGTGGACATCCGTCCGGCCGAGGTGATGTGGGTGGACAGCGGCCGCGGCTACCGGGTCCAGGTCTTCGTGGTCAAGCCTCACGGTTTCGACCCGGCGAAGAAGTACCCCGTGATCCTCAACGTCCACGGCGGCCCGCAGTCGCCGTGGCAGGACCGCTACCGCGGGGATTGGCAGGTCTACCCCGGCAAGGGCTACGTGGTGGCATTCCCCAATCCCACCGGCTCCGCGGGCTTCGGTCAGGACTTCGTGGACGCCATTGCCTGCGATTGGGGCGGGCGGGTCTTCGACGATCTGATGAAGGTCAGCGATGCGCTCGAGGCGTTGCCGTACGTTGCCGCCGACCGCATGGGGGCCATGGGCTGGTCGTACGGCGGCTACATGATGATGTGGTTCGCCGGCCACACCGACCGGTTCGCGGCCCTGGCGTCCATGATGGGCGTCTACGACCTGCGCTCGATGTGGGGCGCCACCGAGGAGCTGTGGTTCGTGGAGAAGGACCTCTGCGGCCGCCCCTGGACGTCGGATGCGTACGAGCGCTGGTCGCCGTCGGCCTTCGCCGAGGCCTTCGAGACGCCGACGCTGGTGGTCACCGGGGAGAAGGACTTCCGGGTGCCCTACACGCAGAGCCTGCACTTCTTCACCGATCTGCAGGTCCGGGACGTCCCGTCGCGGCTGGTGGTGTTTCCGAACGCCGGCCACTGGCCGGGGTGGTACGAGATGGCCTTCTACTATCTGGTGCACCTCGACTGGTTCGCGCGCTGGCTGGGCGGCGAGCCGGCGCCGTGGGAGCCGCAGCCCTTCCTGCGCAACCAGGTTTTCGACGCCGGCGACGGCAGCGAAGCTCGGTAGTATTTTCCTCATTCCGCGACTCGCGGCCGGTCGACCCGGTCGAACGCCCGCGAATTGCGTGGTAGCCTCGTGCACGTCCATCGGACGATATCGACGAGCCAGAAACGGGGACACGACATGGCGGGCATCTTCAAGGCGTACGACATCCGCGGCACCTACCCGGACCAGGTGGACGAAACCGTCGCCTTCCGGGTCGGCTACCACTTCCGCGACCTGTTGGACGAGGAGGACCTCGCGCGCGGGCCGGTGGTGGTGGTGTCGCGCGACATGCGCTCGCACTCGGTGCCGCTGGCGGAGGCGCTCAAGCACGGCCTGCGGGCACGCGGGGTGGCGGTGGTGGACATCGGCGTCGCCGACACGCCGCAGAATTACTTCGGCACCGGCTTCCTGAAGGCTTCGGGCGGCATCCAGGTCACCGCCAGCCACAACCCGGCGGTCTACAACGGCTTCAAGATGTCGCGCCGGGATGCCATCCCGGTCTCGTACGAGACCGGCATCGCCGAGCTCGAGAGGCTGGTGCAGTCCTCGGAGGCGACCGCGGACCTGGCCCCCGTCGCCGGCGAGGAGGCGCGCTCGGTCTTCGCCGAGTACACCGGGCACGTGCTGGCCGAGATGACGGTGTCCGAGCCGCGGCTCAAGCTCGCCGCCGACGCCGCCAACGGCATGAGCACCATCTACCTGCCGATCCTGGAGAAGCTCAACGTCGAGCTGGTGCCGCTGTTCTTCGAGCTCGACGGCACGTTTCCGAACCACGAGGCCAACCCCCTCAAGCACGAGAACCTGGTGGACGTGGAACGGGCGGTCCTCGAGCACGGCTGCGACCTCGGCGTCGCCTTCGACGGCGACGCCGACCGCGCGATCCTGATCGACGAGAAGGGCCGCGCCATCTCGGCCGACAAGATCACCGGGCTGCTGGCGCCGCGCTTCCTGCGGACCGAGCCGGGTGCGGCCATCATCTACGACCTGCGCTCGTCGTGGGCCACCAAGGAGGCCATCGAGGAGGCGGGCGGGGTGCCGGTGCGCGAGCGGGTCGGGCACTCCTTCATGAAAGCGACCATGCGCAAGCACAACTCGCCCTTCGGCGGCGAGCTCGCGGGCCATTTCTACTTCCGCCGCAATTTCACCGCGGACTCTTCGATCATGACCGTGATCGAGGCCCTCAATCACCTCCGCGAGACGGGCAAGCCCCTGTCGGCGCTGGTGGCGCCCCTCGAGCGCTACTTCGCCACCGGCGAGGTCAACTTTCACGTCGACGACAAGGAGGGCATGATCCGCCGCCTCGCCGAGGACTTCGGAGACGGCGAGGTGGACTACCTCGACGGCGTGACGGTCCAGTTCGACGACTGGTGGTTCAACGTGCGCCCCTCCAACACCGAGCCGCTGTTGCGCCTGGTGCTGGAGGCCCGCAGCCGCGAGCTGATGGACGCGAAGAAGGCGGTGCTCCTGGGCTACCTCGGCGATCCGGAGTCCTGAGCAGGCTCCCGAGCGCGGCACCGTCGATCGACACCGGTTCCGGAACCGGCGCGAGCTCCGGCGTCCCGGCTCAGCCGAGCAGGGCGAGGAAGACGCCGGCCGCGACCGCGGAGCCGATGACGCCGGCGACGTTGGGCCCCATCGCGGCCATCAGCGGGTTGACCTTCCCCTCGGTCTCCAAGCTGACGAAGTTCTGTACGACCCTCGCGGACATCGGCACCGCCGACACGCCGGCAGCGCCGATGCAGGGGTTGATCCTGCGCGCCGCCGGCAGCACCAGATTGAGGAGCTTGGCGAAGACCACGCCGCCGAAGGTGCTGAAGGAAAAGGCGACCGCCCCGAGCACGAGGATGAAAATGGTCTGCAGTCGGATGAATCCGTGGCCCTCCATGGTGGCGCCGACCACGATGCCCAGGAAGATGGTGACGATGTTCACCAGCGCGCCGCCCGCGGTCTTGGACAGCCGGTCGGTGACGGTGGACTCGCGCAGCAGGTTGCCGAACATCAGCATGCCGATCAGCGGCGCGCAGGCGGGGACCGCGAGCGCCGCCACCACCGCCGTGAC
This sequence comes from uncultured Thermoanaerobaculia bacterium, assembly GCA_964565045.1. Classification (GTDB taxonomy): domain Bacteria; phylum Acidobacteriota; class Thermoanaerobaculia; order Thermoanaerobaculales; family Sulfomarinibacteraceae; genus Sulfomarinibacter. Next base: position 2,409 of record CAZMED010000003.1, on the reverse strand, counting down.
GATGGGGAAGAGGACGACGGCGGTCCTCGACACCGGCTTCGCCTGCGGCATGTCGATGGCGCGTTCCGACCGCGTCGTCAGCAGGCGCATGATCGGCGGCTGGATGATCGGTACCAGCGACATGTAGCTGTAGGCCGCGACCGCGATCGCCCCCAGCAGGTGCGGCGCGAGGATCGAGGCGAGGAAGATGGAGGTCGGTCCGTCGGCGCCGCCGATGATGCCGATCGCCGCGGCCTCGCGGGGGGTGAAACCGAAGAGGTAGAAGGCCCCGAGGGCGGCGACCGCGATGCCGAGCTGGGCCGCGGCCCCGAGCAGGAAGGTCAGGGGACGCCCGAGCAGCGGTCTGAAGTCGGTCAGGGCGCCGACCCCGAGGAAGATCACCGGCGGCAGGAACTCGGTCTTGATGCCGGCGTTGTAGACCAGCTGCAGGAGCGGATGGCTGCCCTGGGCGGCGGCCGCGACCCCTTCCGCGGACGCGCTCATCATGGCGTTGGGGAGGTTGGCGAGGATGGCGCCGAAGCCGATCGGAATCAGCAGCAGCGGCTCGTAGCCCTTGCGGATGGCGAGGAGGATCAGGGTCCCGCCGATCGCGAACATCACCAGGTTCTGCCAGCTCAGGCCGGCGAAGCCGGACTGTGCGAGCAGCGTGCCCAGCGCGTCCATGTCAGGCCCCGATCGTCAGGATCGACCTTCCGGCCTCGATGTCGGCGCCGATCTCGGCGTCGATGCTGAGGACCTTGCCGGCGCAGGGCGCCTTGACGTCGTGCTTGGCCTTCATGGCCTCCACGGCCGCCACGACCTGGCCTTTGCTGACGGCGTCCCCGGTTCGGACATTGATCTCGACGAGCTCGGTCTTGCCCTGGAAGGGGGAGTAGACGGGCGTTCCGTTGCCGGAGGCGGGTGCGGCGGCCGGCGCCGTGGCCGGCGCGGTCGCGGCGGTCGCCGGCGGATCGATGGTGACGGTGAAGCGGCGGCTGGCGCCGTTCTCGACCACCGTACACGATGTGGTGAAGGGGCCGCTGAACACCGGGGCCGACGTCGCCGTCTCGGCCGCGGCCGGCGCGGGTGCCGCCTCGGGCTTCTTCTTCAGCGGCAGGACGATCTTGGCCTTGCCGGTCAGCAGGCGGATGCCCTCGTTGAGGTCCATGTTCTTGCCGGCGACGATTGCCGAGGCGACCAGGAAGACGTTCTCGTCGGTCGTGGCGAGGCCGCGCTCGGAGAGCGCCGCGCGCGCGGCGGCGAGGCTGTCCGGGGCCGCCTCGAGCGGGTCGCCGTCGAACGGAGGCTTCTCCAACTGCTCGGAGGCGATCTTCACGACCTCGGGGTCGGGGGGCAGCGGCGGTCGGCCGAAGTAGCCGAGGACCGCTTTGCCGTAGCCGTCGTTCATCTTCTGCCAGCGGCCGAGGAGGACGTTGTTGAAGGCCTGCAGCCAGTACTGCTGGCTGCCCGGCGTGACGCTGGTCCACGCGCCGCCCGCTTTGACCACGACCGGGAACTCGGCGAGGACCTCGGAGTAACGGTCGAGGATCCCGGCCTCCTTCATCATGTGGACGTTGGGGCCGATGGCGCCGCCCGGCATCGGGAAACCGACCACCCGCGCGTCGGCGGTGGTGGTGACCGGGTTGAAGTCGTACTCCGCGAGACCCTCGTCGAGGAGGTTCTCGATCTCGCCCATCTTGGTGTGGTCGATGTCGAGCGAGTAACCGGTTCCCTTGAGGGCGTGCCACATCGAGCGTACGTCCGGCTGCACGGTTCCCGAGGCCATCGGCCGCACCGAGAGGTCGATCCCGTCGACGCCGCCCTCGATGCCGGCCATGTAGCACGAGACGGCCATCGAAGCGGTGTCGTGGGTGTGCTGCCAGAGGATGACCTCCGGCGGCAGGATCTTCCTGAGGCCTTTCGCGGTCTCGTAGCAGGTCACGGGATCGGTGGTGCCGGAGGCGTCTTTCATGCACACCGAGTCGAAGTGGACGCCGCGGTCGAGGAGCTGCTGGATGATGTCGATGTAGAAGGCGGCGGTGTGCACCTTCTCGTCCTTGAAGGGGAGGCCCATCAGGGCGACGCACACCTGGTGGTGCATGCCGGCGTCGACGATCGGCTTGCCGGTGGTGGCGAGGTTGTCGACGTCATTCATGTAGTCGAAGTTGCGGTCCCAGGTGGTGCCGTGCCTGGCCATCAGCCGCGCCTGCATCTCGAGCGCGTCGAGGCGCTGGGTCGTCAGCGTGACCCCTGACACCGAGCGGGTCAGGATCTGCAGGTCGACATCGGGGCCTACCGCCGCCCGCATCTTGTCCTGGCACTCGAAGGGGTCTTCACCGACATAGAAGAAGGGCGCCTGGTAGCGCGCGCCGCCACCGAACTCGAAGTGCCGGATGCCGGCCTCCTTGGCGGCGAACTCCATCGCCGGCA
>CAZMED010000002.1:0-57986 GCA_964565045.1 uncultured Thermoanaerobaculia bacterium | reverse complement strand
CGGTCGAGGAGGCCGATCTCGGGGCCCGGCTCGATCCGCCGGGCGCGCCCGCCCTGGTCGTGCTGCCTGCAGACAGCAACCGCTCCTACCGGGCGGTCTTCGAGGCGCTCCGCAAGGAGATTCCCGTGCGCCGGCTGACGGCGCCGGTACGCACCGCCGACGGCGAGGCGTCGCTGGCGGCAGGCAGCTTCCTGATCGAGGCCGATCGCCTGAACGAGATCGGGGACGTCGGCGGGGCCGGCCCGCAGGTCGTCGAGAGCGCCCCGCCCGGCGGGCTCGAAACGGTGGCGATGCCGCGAATCGCCCTGGTCGAGACCTTCTTCCACGACATGGATGCAGGCTGGACCCGATACCTGTTCGACAGCTACCGCATTCCCTACTCGGTCCTCCACCCGGGCGACATCGAAGGCGCCGGACTGGCGAAGAATTTCGACGTCGTCGTCTTTCCGGACGCCAGCAAGGACGTGCTCACCAAGGGCAAGTACAAGCGCGGCGACCGCTACGTGGTCAACGACTACCCTCCGGAGTTTCGCGAGCCCATCTCGAAGAAGGGACTGGCGGAGCTGACCGCCTTCATCCAGGGCGGCGGCACCGTCGTGTCGTGGGGCGGGTCCACCGCACTCTTCACCGACGGGCTGCCGACGCCGGCGGCGGACGAGGGCGAGGGCGACACCGTGGAGCTCCCGGTGCGCGACATCACGGACGAGGCAGGGGACGTGATGGTGCCGGGGGCCTTCCTGGCGGTCGACTACGATCAGCACCACCCACTGACCTGGGGCATGCCGGCCCGTGGCGGTGCCTTCAGCCGCGGCCGCCCGGTCCTCGCCACCTCGATTCCGAGGCTCGACACCGACCGCAGGGTCGTGGCCGTTTATCCCGAGCGCGACCTCCTGCTCAGCGGCTACCTCGAGGGCGAAGAGGCGCTCCAGAACACGCCGGCGATCGTGTGGGTGCGGGCCGGTGACGGGCAGTTGGTCCTTTTCGCGATCCGCCCCCAGTTTCGCGGCTCGACGCCGGCCACCTTCAAGCTGGTGTTCAACGCCCTGCTGTTGCCGAAGGTGGAGTAGAAGCGGCGCAGTGCCGCCGCACACCCGCGCCCAGCGTTCAGAGATTTAAACGGTCGAGCGTCCCGACTTCCGGAGCAGGTGTTCGAATACGGAGACACACGAAGAACCCGACGAGGGCGAAGGCGCCGGCGAGGATGAAGACCCAGCGGAAGCCGAACGCCTCCCAGATGTAGCCGGAGAGGACCGGCAGGGTCATGGCGACGGCGTGGTCGATGGTGATGCCCATCGAGATCGTCGGCGTGATGTCGCCCGGACCGTCGACGATCTTCTTGAGGTAGGTCGTGCGCGCGACGCGCAGGGCGAAGAGGACCATGTCGAGTACGTAGGCGCCGTACAGCGCGAGCAGCACCGCCTGGCCGCTCAGCAGGTCGCCGGCGAAGGCGTAGGTCAGGCAGATCCCCAGAAGCAGCAGCTCGTCGGCCGCCAGCACGGTGCGTTCGCCGAGCCAGTCGATGACGTCGCCGAGCAGCGGCCGCATGACGACGCCGAGGGTCGCGGCGATGAAATACAGCAAGGCGATGGTGCTCACCGAGACCCCGTGGATCTCGACCAGGACCCAGGCGCCGAAGGCGAGGAAGATCTGCTTGCGGATGCCGAAGAGGGCGGAGATGGCGTAGAAGAGCCGGTACTTCTTCTTGTACACCAGGCGGCGGGAAGGCGAGTCGCCGCGTCCGATCTGGAGGCGGCTGTACATCACGCCGGCGGCGACGGCACTGGCTGCAGCCACGGCGTAGAACAGGGAGAAGCGGTCGCCGAGCAGCCGCGCCAGCACGAAGATCGTGCCCACGCCGAGGATGGTGCCGAGATTTCGGGCGCCTCCGAACTGCCCGAGACGGTGCCCCTCGCGGCCGCCGTCGGCGAGCTTGAGGCCGATCGGTCCCTCGACGGCGAAGATGATGTGGTCGCCGAGCGACCAGACGACGATGAAGAGCACCAGCGCCGCGTGGGTGGGGGCCAGAAACCCGAGGCCGAGGGCGCCGAGCGCGGTCAGGAGCATGGCCGCCGCCGCCATCTGCGTCTCGCGGAAGACCGTCAGCATGGCCCCGGCCACGAACATGATCAGGAAGCCGGGCAGCTCGCGCGGGAGCTCGAGCCAGCCGCGCGCCTCAGCGTCGAGCAGGTGCACCTCAGCGAGGTAGTTGTTGAGGGTCGCCGTGAAGATGCCGGAGGCGGCGCCGAAGAACACGGTCGCCAGCAGGGCGCGCCTGAGATCAACGGGTATCGGGTGAAGACCCTTCAAAACGGGGTTCATTCTACGCCGGGTCGACAGATTGCCCGCCGACGCACTTCCCAACCGGCGGGCGGTTGAGGTCGAACGCCCCCTGCGGAGGAACATTCTCGGACGCGCGGCGGTTGCCACTGTGAGTGTGTGGAGGTTGGCCGATGGTGTTCCGCAGTTCGATGGTGCTCGCAGCAGCCGGTCTCCTGGCCGTGGCCGCGGCGCTCGCCCAGGATGGGGACGAGCCAGGCAGGATCCTCTTCACAGCCGAGAACGAGCAGGGCACGGTGTGGGCGAATCTGAGCCTTACCGGCCAACGCATCACCGAGCCCTACGTGCCGATGGTGATCGGCGTCCAGAATCAGAGCTCCGCCAAGCTCAAGCTCACCCGCGAGAGCTTCTGGCTGTCGGATCTCGAGGGCGTGATCTATACCGTCCCCTCGGTCAAGGAGTGGCGTAAGAACTACGACCACGCGTCGCTCGACCGGCGCCTGCTGACGACCGGCGGCATCCCGTGGGAGGTCTGGGCGCGGAGCGGCCGTTTCGGTTCGACCAACTTCTTCCCCGACCTGAGGGCCACGCGCGGCGCGACGACCCGCGATGTCGTCACCCTGCGCCGCGGTTTCGGCATGGCCGACCTCTTGTACTTCGAGCGGCCGCGGACGCTGGCGCCGGGCAAGCCCTTCTTCCTCGCCGTTCAGGGCGAGGGCTGGGAAGCGCCGATCCGCCTGCGACTCTACATCTCCTGACGGTCTCTCCCGACGACACGTCAACCGGCGAAGGCCCTGGAGTGGCGCCGTCCGGGGGCATGTGATAGATTTCACGTGCTCGGCAGGCCCCGCCGGGTATCCGAACGGGAGAGAAGCATGGCTCGAATCGAACCCTTCCGCGCGTGGCGTCCGCAGCCTCACCTGGCAGCCCAGGTGGCGAGCCCGCCCTACGACGTGCTGTCGAGCGACGAGGCGCGGGAAATGGCCGCCGGCAACCCGCTGTCCTTCCTGCACGTCAACAAGCCCGAGATCGACCTTCCGCCCGGCACCGACGTGTACTCGGACGCGGTCTACGCCAAGGGCGCCGAGAACCTGCGGCGGCTGCAGGCCGAAGGGGCTCTCCTGCGCGAGCCGGTTCCGGCCCTCTATCTGTACCGCCAGCGCATGGGCGACCACGTGCAGACCGGGCTCGTCGCCGGCGCCAGCGTCGATGAGTACGAGGCGGACCTGATCAAGAAGCACGAGCACACGCGCCGCGTCAAAGAAGACGACCGTACGCGCCATGTGGACGCCCTCAACGCCAACACCGGTCCGGTCTTCCTGACCTACAAGTCCAGCCCGGAGATCGACGCGCTCGTGGAGCGTCTGACCGCCCCACCGCCGGTGTACGACTTCGTCGCCCCGGACGGCATCCAACACGTCCTGTGGGTGGTCGTCGGGGCATCCGATCGGGACGCCCTGGTGGACGCCTTCCGCCGCGTGCCCGAGCTCTACGTCGCCGACGGACACCACCGCTCGGCGGCGGCGACGAGGATCCGGGCCATGCGCCGCGACGCCAACCCCTCCCACACCGGGGAGGAGCCGTACAATTTCTTCCTCGCGGTCATCTTCCCCGACCGGCAGATGAAGATCCTCGACTACAACCGGGTGGTGCGCGATCTGAACGGCCTCGACGCCGGCGGGTTCCTGGAGACGGTCGGCGCCCGTTTCGCGGTCGAGCGCGCGGACGACGGCGCACCGCAGCGGCCTGCCGAGTTCGGGATGTACCTCGATCGGCAGTGGTATCGCCTGCGCGCGAAGCCCGGCACCTTCCCGTCCGACGATCCGGTGAAGAGCCTCGACGTCTCGATTCTGCAAGAGAACCTCCTGGGACCGGTGCTCGGGATCGGCGACCCGCGGTCGGACGAGCGGATCGATTTCGTGGGCGGTATCCGGGGTCTCGGCGAGCTCGAGCGACGGGTGGCGTCGGGCGACTGGCAGGTCGCGTTCGCGCTGCACCCGACCTCGATCGACCAGCTGTTCGCGGTCGCCGACGCGGGGCTCGTCATGCCGCCCAAGTCCACCTGGTTCGAACCGAAGCTGCGATCGGGCCTCATCGTGAGGCCGCTCGATGACTGACGACTCCAAGGGGGACCCATGAAAATTCTCATCTCGGACGCCTTCGATCCTTCGCTCCCGGCCAAGCTCGACGTGTTCGGCGAGGTGACGGACGACAAGGAGCGCCTGGCCGAAGTGGACGTGGTGCTGGTGCGATCGAAAACCAAGTGCACCCGCGAGTACATCGACCAGGCGAAGAACCTGCGGCTGATCATCCGGGGGGGGGTCGGGCTGGACAACATCGACGTGGAGTACGCGCGATCCAAGGGCATTCAGGTGTTCAACACCGCGGAGGCCTCGGCGGTGGCGGTGGCCGAGCTCGCCTTCGCCCTCATGATCGCGGTGCCCACCCGACTGGTGGAGGGCCACATCGGGATGCGGAACCGGCAGTGGCTCAAGAAGGAGCTCAAGCGCACCGAGCTCATGGGCAAGACGCTGGGTCTCGTCGGCGCCGGCAACATCGGCACCGAGCTCGCGCGCCGCGCCATCGCCTTCGGGATGCGGGTGATCGCCTACGACCCGCTGCTCAAGAGCCACGAGTGCGTCGATCTGGTCAGCCTGGAAGAGCTGTTCGGGCAGTCCGACTACATCTCGCTGCACGTGCCGCTCACCGACACCACCCGCGGCATGATCAACTCCGACACCATCGCCACCATGAAGGACGGCGTCACCATCATCAACACCGCCCGCGGCGGCTGTGTGGTCGAAGCCGACCTGGTGGAGGCCATGAAGTCGGGCAAGGTGCGGGCCTACGCGACCGACGTTTGGTACTCGGACCCGCCCGAGGACCTTTGCCCGCTGTACGAAGCACCGAACGCGATCATGACCCCGCACCTCGGCGCCTCGAGCCGTGAGAACATGTTGCGCATCGGCGACGTTGTGGTGAGAATTCTCGAGGACTTCCAACAGCACACAGCATAGGAGAGGCCATGAACCGCACCTGGAACTTCTACGCCGGACCCGCCGTGCTGCCGCAGGCAGCGCTGGAGCGCGCCAAGGCCGACATCCCGAACTGGGCCGGCACCGGCATGTCGGTGATGGAGACGTCGCACCGCTCCGCCGAGTACGACGCCGTCCACCAGGAAGCCATCAGCCTGATGAAGAGCCTCCTCGGGCTCGACGACGACCACGAGGTGCTCTTCATCCAGGGCGGCGCGTCGCTGCAGTTCGCCATGCTGCCGATGAACTTCATCCCTCATGGCGGCTCGGCGGACTACGTGATCACCGGCTCGTGGTCGCAGAAGGCCCTCAAGGAGGCGAAGATCGTCGCCGCCGCGCGGGTCGCGGCGTCCGGCGAGGACAACGGCTTCACCCGCATTCCGGAGCGGGCTGCCTACGACCTCGACCCGCAGGCCGCTTACGTCCACATCACCTCGAACAACACCATCAAGGGGACCCAGTTCCACTCGTTCCCGGACACCGGCGAAGTTCCGCTGGTGGCGGACATGTCATCCGACATCCTGTGGCGCCCCTTCGACGCCAACCGCTTCCACCTCATCTACGCCGGCGCGCAGAAGAACATCGGCCCCTCCGGTGTCACGATCGTGATCATGCGGAAGTCGTGGCTCGAAAAGGCCAACTCCGATCTGCCCACCATGCTGCGCTACGCGACCTTCGTGGAGAAGGAATCGCTCTACAACACGCCGCCGACCTTCGCCATCTATATGGTGCGCAACGTGCTCGAGTGGGTGCGCGACGAGGGCGGCCTCGAGGCCATGGAGCGGCGCAACCGCGCCAAGGGCGATCGCCTCTACGGGGTGATCGAGGCCCACCCGACCTTCTACAGCTGCCCGGTCGAGAAGAGCAGCCGCTCGTACATGAACGTCGTCTTCCGCCTCCCCAACGAGGAGCTCGAGGCCAGGTTCGTGGCCGAAGCGAAGGCCGCCGACATGGTCGGCCTCAAGGGCCACCGCTCGGTGGGAGGCTGCCGGGCCTCGATCTACAACGCCATGCCGCAGGAGGGCGTGGACGCTCTCGCTGCCTTCATGGAGGAGTTCGCCCGGCGCAACGGCTGACGCGCAGCGTCATACGTTGCGGCGTTCGAACGTTCAAACGCGAAACGTTGGAACGTTCAGCGCATCCGGATTTGATGAGGTGGAGGCATCGGATACGACCCGAGCCCGTCTCCGTCTCGGTGACCGGATTCAGGTTCAGAGACAGCGGCAGATGGCAGTGACAGTCTCAGTGGCAGTTTCAGTGACAGTCACAGCGTCAGAGGGCCGCGTCCGTGGCAGCGACCGGGGCATTGCAGGCGGTGCAACCGCGGCATGGCCACCTCCGGATCGTTCACGTCGGGGGATAGCCGGTGGGGCAGCCGGAGTCAAGGGCTGTGCTCACGCGCGCCTGGACGCTGTCGCTGTCCACTGCCGCTGCCGCTGTCTACGGCCACTGCGGCTGCCACTGCCACTGCCCCGGCCACTGTTGACACCGCGGACCTGCACCGCCGCATGCTCAGCGGGTGGTTGTGTGGAAATCCGAAATTCGAATTCCGAAATCCGAAACAGGCGGGCGGGCGGCATTCCTAATTCCTGATTCCGAATTCCGAATTCGACGGTTTCCCATCTTGCAGATTCCGTTCTGAGCCGAACGCTCCGCACTCCCGCCCCCGTACCGAACCCGGGTGGGTGGGTGGAACGTGCAACGTTCGAACGTTCGAACGTGTAACGACGTTCCGGCGTGCGCTACCATGGCCGGCGTGCAACGTCTCATCATCGCAGACTCGCACGTCGGCCAAGGGGACGACGACGCGGCCGCCATGAAGGCCCATCTCCGGCTCGCCGCCCGGCGCGGCATCGGCGAGATCATCTACCTCGGCGACGCCTTCCAGTACCTGATCGGCATGTCGAAGTTCTGGACCTCGTCGGTGTATGAGGTGCTGGCCGTGTGGCGGGAGCTGCGGGCCCAGAACGTTCAGATCGGCGTGGTCGAGGGCAATCGCGACTTCTTCCTCGACGAGCCCGAGCTTGCCGCCGAGCTCGACTGGAGCGGACGCAGGAAGAGCTTCTCTTCCGGCGGCCGGCACTTTCTGCTGGTCCACGGCGATCTCGTCAACCGCAGGGACCTGGCCTACCGATTCTGGTCGACGGTCTCGAAGTCCGGTGTCGCCCGCCTGTGGGCCCGGCTCCTGCCCCGCGGTCTGGCGGTGGCGATCGTCCGCCACATGGAGAGCCACCTGGCCAAGACCAACCAGCGCTTCCGATCCATGAAACCGGTTCAGGACCTCGAGCGGAGCGCCGACAGGGCATGGGCGGGCGGCGTGGACGTGCTGCTGTGGGGTCACTTCCACTCGCCGTGGATGTGTAGGCGTGGCGAGCGCATGGCCCTGGTCATGCCGGCGTGGCTCGAGACCCGGACCAGCCTGGTCGTCGGTGCGGCGGGGGAGATGAACCTGGTCGGCACGGAATTCGAACCGCTGCCGCTCGAGATCGACGGCCAGGTCCCGCTGGAACCGGTCGGGGCCGGACCGTGACGCCCCGAGTGCTGCCCGGGCCGCTGTCGGGCCTCGCCGCGGACGTCGAGGTGCCGACCTCGAAGAGCATCACCAACCGCGCCCTGATCGCTGCCGCGGCGTCCGGCGGCGGCCGCATCGAACGGCCGCTGGACTGCGACGACACCCGGGTTCTCGCGGAGGCGCTTCGCACCGCGGGCTGGCACCTCGAGTGGGGTCCGGCGATCGAGGTCGGGGAGCGCACGATCCCCGACGAGCCTCCGGTTCTCGACCTGGCGGACTCGGGAACCGGTGCACGATTGCTCCTCGGCCTGCTGAGCGTTACGCCGGGGGGCGCGACGATCACCGGAAGTGCCCGCCTCCGAGAGCGTCCGATGTCGCCTCTCTGTGATGCCCTCGCATTCCTCGGAGCCCGCATCAGGAGCACCGGCGGTCGCCTGCCGGTTTCCGTGGAAGGCGCCGAGCTCGAGGGGGGCGCCCTCACCGTCCGGCCCGAGTCCTCGTCACAGTTCGTTTCGTCGCTGCTGCTCGCCGCGCCCTTGATGCGGAGGGGCCTCGACCTCGTGGTGGAGGGGTCTCTGCCTTCGGCGCCCTACCTCGACCTGACCGAGGACGTGCTCCGCGCCTTCGGCAGCACGGTCCTCGCGAGCGCGGACCGGCGGCGCTGGACGGTGCCGCCCGGATCGTTGTGCCCGGCCGCGGTCACCGTCGAGGGTGACTGGTCTGCCGCCGCCTTCGCGCTCGCGGCGGTCGCCGTCGCGGGGGGCCGCGTCGCCGTCGGTCCGCTCCATCGCGCGAGCCGCCAGGGAGACCGCGCGATCGTCGGGATTCTCGGCGGGGCGGGGCTCGACCTCGGATGGGAGGGCGAGAGGCTCGTGGCACGCGGACCTCTGGAGCGTCCGATCGTGGCCGACCTGCGCCACACGCCCGACCTCTTTCCGGCGCTTGCCGCTGTCGCCGCGTGTGCTCCGCCGGGTTCGATGATGAGTGGTCTCGAACACCTCGCCCACAAGGAGAGCGACCGGCTGCGGGCGATGGTCGAGAACCTGGGCCGGTTGGGCGCCGAGCTCGAGGTGACGGACTCCACTCTGGCCGTGGTCTCGGGTCTCGAACGCCTCGACGGTCCGCCTCGCCCGGTGGTTGCGGAAGGCGACCACCGCATCGCGATGGCGATGGCGGTCGCGGCGCTCGGAGGGGGGGCGCTCGCGCTCGACGACGGCAGCTGCGTCGGCAAGTCCTTCCCCGATTTCTGGGACATGTGGGCCCGGCTCACGAAGCTCCCGCCGTCGTAGGGGCAGGCGTGCGGATCCCGCACCCGGCGGCACTGCTCGTCGAGCACCCGACGCTCCCCGACCCGGAGATCGCAGGCGCCGTTCGCGAGGAGATGGGGGAGCCGGCGGCGGCGGTGCGCCCTGCCTCGTTGCCGAAGCGCGAGCGCTACCGCGCCGCGGCCCGGCTGACCGCCGCCGCCGCCCTGCTCGCCGAGTTCGATCTCTGGCTGCCGCGATCGGCATTCTCGGGCGATCGCCTGTTCCGCTCGTCCGACGGCATCCGTCCGGTCCTCGCGCGCTATCCTCTGCCGCTGTCGCAGCTGGTCGACCGGCTTGGCGGCGGCGAGGCCGCGACCGAGGCGGCGTGGTCGACGGTGCTGGGGCGGATCGCCGAGGCCGTCGGCCTTTCCGCGTCCGAGCTCGAGGTCGAGCGGCCGGGCCCGGGCTTGTCGTCCTTCGATGCACTGATTGCCCGCCAGCTCCGGGAGCTGCCCCGGCCGCTCGACCACGAGACCGCCCGCGCGCTGTGGGCGCTGCGATGGAACCCGCTGCCGCCGCCGGAAGAGGGTTTGATCGCTCTGTGGAGAGTGCCCGTGCCGGCAGCCGCACGGCGTTTGGCGGCGGCGCTGTGGTGCGAGGTCCGCAGGCGCGGCATGCGGGCCTGGGTGTGGCCGGCCGAGGACGGCGCGTCGGGCCCGCCGCCGATTCCGGCGGTCCGTGGCGCCGGCACGGTGATCATCGTCGGCCGGCTGTCGAACGCGGAGCTCAACTCGATGGCGCGATGGGCCGCCCGCAGCGGTTGCAGCGCCGTCGGGATCGGCCTCTTCCCGCGCGGGTGGCGAGCGGAGCCGCCGCCGAGGGGCTGCGGGTCTCTGACCGGGCGTCTCGCGGTCGCCGGGTTGCCACCCGATGTCGCACGGAAATTCCTCGAGGGGCGGCAGGACCGCTTCGCACCCTTCGAGGATTCCGACCGGGTGGCCCTGACCGAGAGCCTCCGCGGCGCCCTGGCGCCGCGCCGTTCCGGCCGCAGAACCGCGGATCGCGGCCATCCCGGTGGCGCGCTGACCAGCTGGCTGGGGCTGTCGCCGGACGGACTGCCTCCGGGTTTCATCGCGCTGCAGGGCGGTTTGGTTCCCGCACGGCTCGAGGTCGAGCGCCGGAGATCGGCTGTGGTCGAGGTCGGACCCCGCTGGCGGCTGCCCGAGCCGGTTCCCCTCGAGAGGGACCCACGGCACCTGAAGGTGGCCGGACTCTATCCGCCCGATGATCCGCTGCACCTCCTGCACACCGCCCTCGGCAGCGGCGACACCGCGGCGCTCGAAGTCTGGGCGAGGTCGCGGTTGGACCGCCTCGACGCAGTTCCGGTTCGGGAGCTGTTGTCGATGGTCGCCGGCGGCGCTCTCGGCGAATCCGTGCAGCTTCTGCTGGCGGAGGCCTGTCTCGCTGTTCTGGATCTGTTCGGCGCGCGCTCCGCCCTGTCGCCACTGCCTGAAAGGAGGCGGGTGGCCGTCGAGCTGTGGTGCGAAGCCCTCGATCCGAAACCCGCCGTGCCGCGCCGCCTGCCGGGCCCCCGCGATGCGGTGGAGAACCCGCGGGCGGCCGCGGAGACGGCCGCTCTGGTGCTCGACGACGTCGGCCGCTCGGAGCGCTCGGCTGCTTCCGAGGCGGCTGCGATGATCGACAGCTGCCGCCGACGCCTCGCGGAGCTGCTGTCCCACCGGCTCGACATCGAGCTCGCCTACCGGCTCACGCCCGAACGCCTCGAAGACCCCGCCTGGCGACGCCTCGCCACGGCTGGACATCCCGGCCTCCGCGCCCAGCTCGCGCACCGCCGGGCGCTCTGGCATCTCGACTGCGGCAGGCCGCGCACGGCGCGGCGCCTCCTCGAGCTGGTCTCGCGTGACCTTGTCGGCCCGGGGCTGCGGGGAATGGTCGAGCTCGACCTCGGGGCCGTGGCGTTGAGCGAAGGGCGGAGCCGGGAGGCGGAAGGCCACCACCTGCGCGCGTTTCACCTGTTGCGCGCGGCCGGTTTTCGCCATCGAACCTCGCTGCCGCTCTTCAACCTCGCAGTCGCCGACGTGGACCAGCTGCGGTTGCCGCGGGCCGCCGAGCGCCTGGGCGACCTGGCGGCCGACGATCCCCGGGAGCCGTTCGTGCTCGGTGAGTGCGCGCGGCTGGCGCTGGCGAGCGGCGACGAGCCCCTCTTTTGTCGACGCCTGGAGGATTTCGAGCATGAGATCGACGCCGAAGACCCGCGTTTTGCGGAGGGCCTCGCGCTGCTGCGCGGCGCCCGCGCCCTGCTCGACGGCGAGCCGCGGCGCGCGATGCACCTGCTCCAGCGGGCAGGGCAGGAGGGCGAGGCCTGGAGGGCCCTCGCAGCTTCCGTCGCCGGCGAGCCCGTAGAGCCGGCCGAGCCGGATGCGTGGGGCGTGTCGCTCGCGGCGGAGCTCGTGGGCGGTCCCGGGCCCGGGGATTCGAAGGCGGCGACGCTAGCCCTCCGGGCGGACCGCCTCGGAGACGGCTTCGCGCTCGCGCTGGGGGAACGGGTGCGGGGGGAGAGATTCCCGGTGCCCGCAAAGCTCCGTTCGCGTCTCGCAGCGCTGCTTCGCCGCTCGGGTCTCGAGGGCTGGGCGGAGTCCCTCAGCGGCCTCGGGGAGCGGGCCGGCGGCATCGTCGCCGTCCTCGCCCGGGTCGTCGAGGCGGGCGGCCTCGAAGCCCTCGATCCGCAGGACGTCGAAAGGCTCGAGGCGAGTCTCGGAGTCACCGGGTTGGAGATCCGGGACGCCCTCGACGGCACTCCGGTCTGGCGGCACGGACACGGCGCGCCCGGCGGTGAGGTGCGCCGAGGACGACTGGTCGCCGTGCCGCTCGGGGGCATTCTGGACGAGGGCCCCTCGGGTCGCCTCCTGCTGGGCGTGCTCGATCTCGTGCTGCCGAGGCGGCCGGAGACGGCGGACTGCGGCGCCGACGAGACGGGTTTCTTCGGCGTGTCCGATGCGGCGCGCGCGCTGCGGCGCGAGCTGCGCGAGCTCGGGCCGACCCACCTGCCGGTGCTTCTGGTGGGGGAGACCGGGGTCGGCAAGGAGGTGGCGGCGCGGGCGCTGCACACGCTCTCGCGAAGAAAGGGCGCCTTCGTCGCGGTCAACGTCGCGGCGATTCCAGCGGCCCTGCTCGAGGCCGAGCTCTTCGGATCGGTGAAAGGAGCCTACACGGGCGCCGACCGGTCGCGGCGCGGCCTCGCGATCGCAGCCGACGCAGGCACCCTGTTCCTCGACGAGATCGGCGACCTGGAGCCCGGGCTCCAGGTCAAGCTCCTACGTTTCATCGAGTCGCGCGAGGTGCGAGCGGTCGGTACCCACCTCAGCAGGGAGGTGGACGTGCGGATCGTGTCGGCGACCCACCGCGATCTCGACCGGCAGATCCGGGAAGGCGATTTCCGGCGCGACCTCTACTTCCGAATCGCGGCACCGGCGGTGTCGATCCCCCCGCTGCGCGCCCGCACCGACGATATTCCGCTGTTTCGAGAGGTCTTCGAACGCGAGGCCCACGCGCGCCACGGGCTGCCGCGGCCGGCCTGGAGCCCCGAGTCCGAGAGCCTGCTGCGCCGCTACCACTGGCCGGGAAATGTCCGCGAGCTGCGGCAGGTCGTGGAGGTGGCGATGGTGCGGGCCCAGGGGGAGACGGTCCGCCCCGAGCACCTGCCGATCGCCGCCACGAGCTCCGAAATCGGTGGCTCCTGGGACGCGGCGCAGCGCGAGTTCCGCCGCCGCTTCCTGAGCGCCGCGCTGAAGCGCAACGGCGGCAACCGCAGCGCGACCGCGCGCGAGCTCGGTATCTCTCGCCAGGCACTGCTCTACCACATCCGGAATCTCGGGCTCAAGGGCGCCGGGTGAGGCGGAGGCATCGAAGCGGTCGCCGACGTCGAGCGCGCGAGAGCCCCCGGGTCCGTCGACGACGCCCCGCGCGGGACCCCCCAAAAAAAGGGCGGGCTCGAAAGCCCGCAGGAGGAAGGAGGAGGTATGATGTCGTGTACCGGATCGTCGTGTGCCCGGCACCCGAACAATAAGCAAGGCGCGTGCCAGTATTCCAGGGAGTAGCGTGAAATCGGGCGGAAGAGCCGCGTGACCCTCAAATCCGATCTCCGGAGCCAGCAGCAGGGCGGCGATCCGGAGGTTCACGAGCGGGTCGACCTCCGCGCGTGGACCGCCCTCGGGGTCGGAGGTCCGGCCGACCTCCTGATCCGATGTCGCAGTGCTGACGGGCTTCAGCGCGCCCTCGACGTGCTCGCGACCCATGGCCAGCCTTGGCTGGTTCTCGGCTCCGGCAGCCGGCTGGTCCCTCCCGACCGGGGCCTGCGGGTCCCACTCCTGAACCTCAGCGGAACCGTGGGTCTCTGGGAGCTCGACCTCGAGGGCGCGGTGGCCGGTGGCGGTGCCAACCTGGCACAGGTGTGTCGCGCCGCGGCACGAACCGGGCTGCCGTCGCTGGGCACCTCGGTCGCCGCTCCGGGGACGATCGGAGGGGCCGTCGAGGCCTCGTTGCGAGGAAGCCACCCCTGCAACGGCCTCATCAGGTGGATGGATGTCGCGCGGCCCGGGCGGCCGGTCGAGCGGATCCGCTTCGGCGGTGCCCGGCCTCGCGAATCGGGGTTCGACCTCAACCGGGGCGTGGTCGTGCGGGCGCGGCTGCAGCTTTCCGGTGTCCCGGCGCCGGAGGCGCCCGGAGGAACGGACGAGATCCCGCGGCCGGCTTCGATCCGAGAGCCCCGCTCGGCCTGGCCCTTCGTCCTCGTTGAGCCGGGAAGTCGGGCCGAGGAGCTGGTCGCCGACATGGGACGCCGGGGGATGGCGGTGGGCGGCGCCCAGCTTTCGGCGGAGCACGTCAACCGGGTCTGCACCTCCAGGTCCGCGCGGGCGGCCGACGTGCTCGAGCTCGCCCGCGCGGTCGCGGAGGAGGCAATTCGGCTGAACGGCCGCGAGCTTCGCTCGGCCTTGCGGTTCGTCGACGAGGATGGCGGAGTGATCGACCCGTGACCCGGTGGGGCGACCGAGTGCGGATCCTCCTGGCCTCGGCGGCGGTTGCGGTGATGGCGGCCGAGGTTGCGGGTTGGTGGTGGTGGCAGCAGCTGCAGGGGCTGGCCCGCGTCAACCCGAACGCTGCCGCCGGTCGCCTCTGCAGGTCGGGGCTCGCGGCTTGGCCGCCGATGGTCGTGCGGGCCCGGCGACTGCCGGCCGCCGCCCTCGAGTCGGTGCCGCGGCCGCTTCTCGCGGATCTGCTGGAACGCTTCGGCGGCCTGCAGCGGGCCTGGCTGCCTGCGCATCCGGCAGGTTTCACGGACCTCGCGCGCGCCGAGCTCCTCCGCGGGCGGGTGAACGAGGCCGGAATCCACCTCGAAGCAGCTCTCGCCAGGAGCCCGACGTCGGCGCGCCTCCAGCGCCTGGCGGCCGCGGTGCTGCTGATGCAGGGCGAGGTCGCGGCCGCTCTCGAGTCTCTGGCGGTCGCTGAAGCGATCGCGCCAGGTCTCCGCAGCCCCCCGGTGCAGCTGGTCGCGGAGGAGGAGGCGCGGGTCCGCCTGCGGGCGCTCGAGCTCCGGGACCGGTACTACCCGCGGCGCCGGGTCGACAATGCCCTTGCGCTTGCGCGCGCACTCCGCTCGGCGGGCGAGACCGCGACGGCGGAGGGCCTTCTGGCCGCTCACGCAGAGCATCCGGAGGTGCAGCTCGAGATGGCGCGGTGGGCCATCGACGACGGCGACAGGACCGATGCGGCGATTCGGCTCGACGCCGTGATCGGCGACCGGGCGTGCCCGCGGAGCCAGCGATCGCGCGCGTGGGCGATGCTTGCGCTGGTGCGAGAGCTCGACGGCGACCGCTCGGGGGCACTCGCCGCCGCCGACCGGGCGCTCGCGCTCGAGCCCGAATCGCCCCACCCCTGGATGACTCTCGCCGCGCTTGCCGAGAGCCGCGGGGATTTCGAGGCCGCCCTCGGGCACCTGCGTCGGGCGTGGGGGATGTCGCCGACGGATGTCGGTCTGTTGACACGGATCGCGCGCGTCGCCGAGCAGGCCGGGCGGCCGGCGGATGCGCTGCTGGCCCTCGAGAGGGCGGTCGAGGTCAACCCGGAGTCCCCCGCTGCGGCGGCGCGGCTCGTGGCATTGCAGATTCGGCAGGGTCGCTACGCGGAAGCCGCGATCGCGGTCTCGCGCGCGCTCGACCGCCATCCGACCGACCCGGTCCTGATCGAGCTGACCGAGCGTCTGCGGCGCGAGATCGGTGCGAGATAGCGTCGCGAAGAACGTGGGGCAGACGGCGCGCCCGCGCCCCGTTTGAGTCCGGCCCGAGCGGCGTCAGTCGGGGTCGGCCCCGTGTCTCTCGATCGGATCCGGGTTGGCGCCGGCGGCCCACTCCATCTGGCGGCAGATGCCGCGCAGGATCCTGACCTCTCCCGCGGTGACGCCGGCGCGTCCGAGCAGGCGCCGCAGCTTGCGCAGGATGCGCTGCGGGTTCGCGGGATCGAGAAACCCGATGCGCAGCAGGCTGCTTTGAAGGTGGGCCATGAGCCCGTCGACCATCTTCAGCGGCGCCGGCTCGTGCGCGCTCTGCTGACGGTCGGGTTCGACGGCGTGAACCTCGGCGGCCAGGATCGCGACCGCCTGAGCGAGGTTGAGGACGGGAAAGTCCGGCTCGGTCGGGATGGTGATGACCAGGTCGCAGCGGTCGATGTCCTCGCGGCAGAGCCCGCGGGTCTCGTTGCCGAACACCAGCGCCGCGCTTTCGAGGCCGCGATCGGCGAGCAGCGCGACCGCCTGCCGCGGCGCCAGCGCCGGCAGCCGCAGGCGTCCGCGTCCGGAGGCCGCTGCGGCGAGGGTGCGGTAGGAGGCCGCGGCCTCGGCGAGGCTGCCCCAGCTGCGGCACTCGAGCCGCCGATCGCCGCCGCAGGCCCAGCTCCGGACCTCCTCGTCGGCGGGATCGACCGCCGGCCGCACCAGCTCGAGTCGGGAGATGCCGAAGTTCGCGGCGACCCGCATCACGGCGCCGAGGTTTCCGGCCTGCGAGGGCTCGACGAGGATCACGGCCGCCACTGGCATCGAAAGCTATAATAACTGCGGAGGGAATCCGGTGAGCCGATGATCATTCCTCTCGGGCACGAGCAGACGACCGTGCGGCGGCTGCCGTGGGTGACCTTCGCGATCATGGCCATCTGCGTCGTCGTGTTCGTGTTGATGGCGCCGGGCGAGCACCGCATCCAGATGGAGAGCTTCTTCCGGCTGCACCAGGCGCTCGGCTACTTCACCCAGCACCCCTACCTCGAGATCGACCCGCGTTTCCAGCGGATCTTCGCCAGCGATTTCGGCGTCGAGGAGGCGCAGGCCTTCACCGACTACATGCGGCAGGTGGGGCCTCAGCCGCCTGAAGATCCGGACGTTCTCGACCGCGAGCAGCGGCGGTTCGACACCATGGTCGACGGTTACCATCAGAGCCTGGAGCGGTCGATGCTGAGCCGCCTCGGATTGGTCCCGGCGGACCTGAGAGCGGCGAACCTCTTCACCTATCCGTTCCTGCACTCGGGGTGGCTGCACCTGCTCTTCAACATGCTGATGCTGTTCGTCGTCGCGCCGTTCGTCGAGGATGTGTGGGGACGTCCGCTGTTCGCGGGCTTCTACCTCGCCGCCGGCGCCGTCGCCGGTCTCATGTTCGCGGTCCGGTACCCGGAGCTCGAGCTGCCGCTGGTCGGCGCCTCGGGGGCCGTGGCCGGCGTCATGGGGGCCTTTCTGGTCCGCTACCTGCGCAGCCGCATCCGTTTCGTGCTCTGGATCGCGGTCCCGATCGGGCCCCTCCAGGCGCCGGCCTGGGTGCTGTTCCCGATGTGGTTCGCGATCCAGCTGGCCTCGGCGCAGTTCATGGATGCCGGCCTCCCGGAGGGAGCTGCGGGAGGGGTCGCGTTCTGGGCGCACGTCTGGGGCTTCGCCTTCGGAGTCGTGTTCGCATGGGCGGTGGTGCACTTCCGGATCGAGGAACGCTACCTGCACCCCGCCATCGAGTCCAAGGTCACGATGCTCGACAACGTCGCCGTCGAGACGGCGCTCGCCCGCGCCCGGGCGGGCGACCTCGACTGGGCACTGGCCGCGCTCGAGCGCGAGATCGCCGCCGATCCGGACAACGTCGACGCCGCGATGGCGCTGTGGAATCTCGCTGTCACCCGAGGCCAGGCGCACCGTGGGGTGGAGCCGATCCTGCGCGCCATCTCCGGGGCGGTGCGCACGGGGGATCGGCACTTCGTGATTTCGCACTGGGAGGAGTTGCTGATCCACGACCCCGAGGCCGAGGTCGATCCGCTGCTCGCGGTGCGCATCGCGGAGATCCTCGACGATGCGCAGAGGGTCATGTCCGCGGTCGAGACCCTCGAGCTGGCCCTGCGGCGCACCGATGACTCGACGCCCGGCGCCGTCCTGCTGCGGATGGCCAGGCTCGGCCTCGCCATCGAGGCGCCGAGCGCCGAGGCGATGGTGCGGGCGGCGCTGGCCAACCCGGAGGTCCCTGGCGACGCCCGACCGGAGCTCGAGGTGGCCCTGTGGGGCATCGAGAAACGCCGCCCCACGCCGTCCGCCGCACCCGACACCGGCGAACGCGCCAGACCGGCACTGCCGCCGGGAGCCGACACGATGGCGGGCATCGAGGTGACGACCGCGGTCCCCTTTGCCTTGAAGGGACATGAGCTGACCGTCGACTGCAGCGGCCACTTCCAGTCCATCGACCTGCGCTCCGTGCAGGCGGTGGCGGCCGCTCTGCTCGTCCGCCAGGGCCGTAAGCCTGTCGCGCTTGTCGATCTGCTGATCGAGCCGCCTGGGCAGTGCAGCGGCACGCTCCCCGCGACGCGCATTTTCAGCGACAGCTTCGATCCGCGGGCCATGGTCGGCGGCGAAGACCGCATGATGTCCTTCTGGACCTTCGTGACCCGCGTGCTCGAGACCTCCGTGGCGATTCCCATGCCGAGCTGGGAGGCCGTGCGCGGCCGCCCGCCGCAGTCGTTCCCGTCACTGGAGCAGTACCAGAGGCAGGTGCTGGGGATCACGGACTGACCGCGCGCTCCCCGAACACCTCCGCCGCGAACCTGAAGAGGACCGTGTCCGGCTCGTGCCAGGAGTTCGCCGCGAGGCCCGCCTTGCGGCACGTGTGATCGAGGAAGGTCTCGCGGTCCCATGCGTGCTCGACGGCGACCTGGGGCAGCAGCAACCCGCGGGCGGTGCCGCGCTCGATCAGGACCCCGTCGCGGCCGACGGTGATTTCCTCGGGCGCGCACCGGACGAGCGGTGTCAGCGCCGAGATCTCGATTTGCACCGCCGCCAGCTCGTGCCCGGCCAGCGGCGGGAAGCGGGGGTCGCCGAACGCCGCGGCGAGGGCGTTGTCGCGAACCGACATCCACAGCGGCGACACGCCGACGACGTGCCCGATGCAGCCCCGCAGGCGGCCGCTCGAGGTGAGCGTGACGAAGGCCCCGCGCGGCTCGAGGAGCACCGGATCTTCGGGCGCTGCCGCCGGCAGCGCCCGACCGCCGAGCCTGGCGGCGATGGTCGCGCGCGCCAGGCGCAACAGGAAGCTCCGCGCCTCGCTTCCGATCGGCTCGAAGAAGGGCCCCCCGGCCGTCTCCACCACCAGGCCACAATGATATGGTGCCGCGGTGATTGTCAAACTCCCGTACGCGGACGGCCATCTGGCCGTCGACCTGCGGGGTCTGAAGGTGCGGCCCCTCACCCCTTCGGCACCTCCAGCCGCGGGCAATCCCGCGCCTCTGGTGACGGAGGCCGTCGATCGACCGCTCGCCGGACCGGCGCTCTCACAGCTCGCTCGCGGATCCGGCAGCGCGACGATCGTGGTGCCCGATGCGACGCGGAGCGCCGCGCTGCCGCAGGTGTTGCCGCCGATCATCGCGCGCCTGCGCGAGGGCGGCGTCGAGGCGCAGCGAACCACCGTGCTCGTCGCCTGCGGCACCCATCCAGGAGTCGGACCGGAGCGCCTCGGCGAGGTCGTCGGGCCCCTGCCGGAGGGCGTGACGCTCATCGAGCACGACAGCCGCGACGACGCCTCGCTACGAGCGGTGGGGGAGCTGCGCCCGGGGCTGAAGTTGCGCCTCCACCGCAGCGCGGTCGCCTGCGACCTGCTGATCACGGTCGGCACCGTGAGCCACCACTACTTCGCGGGTTTCGGCGGCGGTCCGAAGATGGTCTTCCCCGGTGTCGCAGGGCACGCCGAGATTCAGGCCAACCACGCCCTGGTGCTGGAGTCGGCCGGCGGCAGCTCGCGGCGGCGCCACCCGGGGTGCGGACCGGGCCGCCTCGAGGGCAACCCGGTGGCGGAGGAGATCGCGGGGGCCGCCGAGCTCCGTCCGCCGTCTATGGCGATCTGTCTCGTGCCGGGACGCGACGGCGGCGTCGCCGGAGCTTTCGCCGGCCCGTGGCGGCAGGCCTTCGATGCGGCCGTCGCGCGGGTGCGGGAGGGCTTCGAGGTGGCGGTGGGGGAGCCCCTCGAGCTCATGGTCGCGAGCGCGGGAGGATGGCCTTCGGATGCCACGCTGATCCAGGCCCACAAGGCGCTCGACGCCGCGTGCTCCTTTCTGGCTCCGGGCGGCGAGCTGCTGTACGTCGCCGCCCTCGACCGCGGAGCGGGCTCGGCGGCGATGGCGCCATTCCTCGACGACCCTCGGCCGGAGGCGATCCTCGGACGGCTCGCCGAAGGCTGGGTCCAGTACGGGCACACCACCCTGCGCCTGGTCGAGAAGACCGAACGCTTCCGCGTCCGTCTCTGCTCCGGCCTCGAGGAGGGCCTCGCGCGCCGGCTCGGCTTCGATCCCGCCCCGGACCCGGAGGCGGTCGCCGAGGAGTGGCGCTCGCTGCGGCCCGGCGCGAGGGTCGGCGTGATGGCGTCCCGGGCCGTGTACCCGCGGCCGACCTGACCACTTGACCGGCGTCAAGGACGCGGTGCGCCACGCAGGGCACACTGGGTCCGGTGATCCGAGACGGACAGCGGAGGTCCATCATGAAGACAACGGGTTCGAAATCGGCGGAACAGCTTCCCGGCGACCGCGCGAGCGCCCTCGCGGCGCTGGTCGAGGTCGCCGAAGGCTCGATCGTCAGCCGGGTGCTCGCCAAGAGCAGCGGCGGCAGCGTCACGCTCTTCGCCTTCGACGGCGGCCAGGGCCTGTCCGAGCACACGGCGCCCTTCGACGCCCTGGTTCAGGTACTGGACGGTTCGCTCGAGCTGACCATCGGCGGCAAGGACGTGATGGTGGGCGGGGGCGAGATCGTGCGCATGCCGGCGGGGGTTCCGCACGCGCTGCGGGCGCCGGAGCCGTGCCGCATGCTGCTGACCATGCTGCGCGAAGCTCAGGCGGAGTGAACCATGCCGATCCGCGACGTGGTCGAGATCGACGGCGAGCTGTGTGACGGCTGCGGCGACTGCGTGAGCTCCTGCGCCGAGGGGGCGATCGCCATCATCGAAGGCAAGGCGAGGCTGATCAGCGATTCCTACTGCGACGGCCTCGGCGCGTGCCTCGGGCACTGCCCCCAGGGGGCGATCACGGTCACCCGGCGCGAGGCGGAGACCTTCGACGAGGCGGCCGTCGCCCGCCATCTCGCGCAGCGACAGCCGACGGATCCGGCGCCGCCCCGGCCGGCTCTGCACGTTGTCGCGCAGCCCGCGCCCGGCGGCTGTCCCGGGTCGCGCGCGCAGCTCTTCGAGCCCGCCGCCGCGACTTCCGGGGAGGGATCGCCGTCGCAGCTGAGACACTGGCCGGTGCAGCTCCACCTCGTGGCCCCCTCCGCGCCGTTCTTCCGCGGCGCGGACGTCCTGCTCGCAGCCGACTGCGTCGCCTTCGCGGCGGGGGACTTCCACCAGCGCTTCCTCGCGGGGCGGTCCCTGGCGATCGCCTGTCCCAAGCTCGACAGCCGCCAGGAGGTGTACCTCGAGAAGCTGGTGGCGATGATCGACGAGGCGGGAATCCGCTCGTTGCAGGTGGTGGTGATGGAGGTCCCGTGCTGCCGCGGCCTCGTCACCCTCGCCGAGGAGGCCTCCCGACGTGCCCGTCGGCAGGTGCCCGTGGAGTGCGTGGTCGTGGCGACCGGGGGACGGGTCCTGTCCGGGCACCGCGTCGCCGGCTGATACAATCGAAGACTTGGGGACGCCGCCGCTGGTCTGCGCGCGCCCCGAAGACTCGACCGGCCCGGAGGACCCGATGGACGAAGACCGCCGCCGACTCTGCCTCGCGATCGCGGCGGCGTCTCTCGCCCTGAGCGCCTTCGCGGCGACGGGCGGGCAGCCTGTGGGCTTCCGGGTGGAGGACGCCGATCTCGATCTCGGCAGGGCGGTCGCGGGATCGACGGTGACGGCCACCTTCGTGTTCGTCAACGACACCGACCGGGCCGTGCGGATCCTGCGCGCAGCGCCCTCCTGAGGCTGCGCGGTGGCCGAGTACGACTCGGTCATCCCGGCAGGTTCGTCGGGCACGCTCCGCGCAAAGATGGCCACCCGCAGCACCCAGACCGGGCGTGTCTCGAAGTCGATCGGGGTCGTCACCGACGACGCCGCGGCGCGCGAGATTCGTCTCCGTTTCGCCGTCGAGCTCTTCATGCCGATCGCGGTCAAGCCGGGCCCGCGGCTCGCGATCACCCTCGTCGAGGGCAGCTCCGGCAGCGCGCGCCTGCTGCTGTCCCGGGTCGACGGGCAGGCGCTCCGGGTCGTCCCGCCGGAGCTCGGCACGGAGGGTCTGACGGTCAGCGCCCGCGCCGCGGGTGCAGAGCCCCGGGAGCCGGCGCAACAGACCGCAGCCGACAATCCCGCTCCGTGGGGGCAGGCGCGGAGGGGCTCGAAAGAACCCGAAGCGCGGCCCGGCGACGTCTGGCTCGAGCTGAGCGCCGCCCCGGTCACCGCGCCGGGGGTGTACTCCGGCACCCTGCGGGTGGCCACCAACCACCCCGATGCGCCGCAGCTCGAGCTTCCGTACACGGTTCGGGTGCGCCCGATGCTGGAGCCCCATCCCGACGCGGTGCGCCTGTGGGCGACCGCACCCTCCAACGATCCCGGCCGCTCCCTGCTCGTGACTCTCCGCCACAACGGCGGGCGCGCCTTCTCGATCGCCGGAGTCGAGGTCTCCCACCCGGAGCTCTTCGCGGCGGTGCTGATACCGCAGGCGGAGGGGACGCGGCAGATGCTGCGGGTGCGGTTGGCCGAAGGGTTGGAGCGCGACAGTCTGGGTGCCGGAGTGCGCGGTTGGATCCGGGTCACGACCGACGACGGCGAGCACCCCCGGGTCGAGGTGCCGGTGCTGGTGGCGCCCTCGCGAGCGGCGAGCCGGCGGCCGGTGCGGGCCCCGAACGGGACGCCGAGGGTCGGGGGAGGCCGGTAGGCCCCGAGGACGGCGACGCGTCGGTTGGCCGATCCGCCGACACCCTGTACAATCGCCGCTCGTCAGGCCGCGAAAGGACCCGCCCCGGTGTCGCCAGCATTCTCCCCGAATCCCGCTCCGCGCATCCTGATCGCGATCGACGGGCCGGCCGGCGCCGGCAAGTCGACGGTGGCCGCCCGCCTTGCGATGCGGCTCGGCATTCCCTACATCGACACCGGCGCGATGTACCGTGCGGTCGGCCTGCTGGCTCTGCGGCACGGGTTGCGGCCGCCTCTCGGAGCCGCCGACGCGGAGACGGTGAAGGGGCTCCTCGGGACGCACCGCATCGAGGTCGAGGCCCACGTCGACGGCACCCGGGTGCTCATCGACGGCGAGGACGTGGCCGCGCAGATCCGCAGCGCCGAGTGCTCGCTGATGGCCTCGTCGGTGTCCGCGCTGCCCGAGGTCCGCCGTGCCCTGGTGCCGCTGCAACGACGGCTGGCCGAGGCCGGCGGCGGCGTGGTCGAGGGGCGGGACATCGGCACCGTCGTGCTCCCGGACGCCGCGTTCAAGTTCTTTCTCACCGCGAGCCCCGACGAGCGCGCGCGCCGCCGGCACCGCGACCTCCAGGCTTCGCCCGGCCCGGACATCAGCCTGGACGAGGTCCGCAGGCAGCAGCAGCAGCGCGACCTGCAGGACACGTCACGGAGCGAGTCCCCGCTCCAGGTCGCGCCCGGGTCGCTGGTCGTGGACACCACCGGATCGAGCCTGGACGAGGTTGTCGAGCGCCTGGTGTCCGAGGTGCGTCAGCATTTGTCGGAGGGCGCTTGACAGTCCACATGAGAACCCCTAAGGTCATGGAATTACGGAGGCTAGGTTCACAATGGGGTGCATCTAGCGAGGAGGATGAGTCTTGAATACGGACCGGGATGTGAATGGCGATCAGAAATCGGAAGGGGGGATGAACGAGCTCTCCATGGAACAGCTCATGGAGACCTCGCTGCAGTCCCTGCGCGAGGGAGAGGTCGTGCACGGCACGGTCGTTGCCGTCACCGGCGAAGAGGTGCTCGTCGACATCGGCTTCAAGTGCGAGGGCAGCGTCCCGGTGGCCGAGTTCACGGACCCCGAAACCAACGAGATCCAGGTGAAGGTCAACGATGAGGTCGAGGTGTTCGTCGAGCGCCTCGACGAGGTCGAGGGGCGGGTCCGGCTGTCCCGCGACCGCGCCGCCAAGCTCAAGACCTGGCGCTCGATCGAGGAGGCCTTCAAGAACGCGAGCCCGGTCAGCGGCACCGTTCTCGAGCGGGTCAAGGGCGGCCTGTCGGTCGACATCGGCGTGCGCGCGTTTCTGCCCGGCTCGCTCGTCGACCTGCTGCCGAACCGGCGCCTCGAGGACTACCTCGGGCAGGAGATCGAGGCGCGGATCATCTCCTTCGACCGCCGCCGCTCCAACGTCGTGCTCTCGCGCAAGGCCATCCTCGAAGAGCAGCAGGGCAAGGTCAAGGAAGAGACCATGGCGGTCCTCGAAGAGGGCAAGCTGGTCAGCGGCATGGTCAAGAACATCACCGACTACGGGGTGTTCGTCGACCTCGGCGGGCTCGACGGCCTGCTGCACATCACCGACATCTCGTGGGGCCGGGTCGGCCACCCCTCGGAGTACTTCAAGGTCGGCGACGAGGTCGACGTGGTCATCCTGCGCTTCGATCGCGAGCGCGAGCGCGTCTCGCTCGGCTACAAGCAGCGCTTCGAGGACCCGTGGATCCTGGTCCCCGAGAAGTACCCCGTCGGCAAGCGCGTCCAGGGCAAGGTGGTCAGCATCGTCGACTACGGCGCCTTCGTCGTGCTCGAGGAGGGGGTCGAAGGCCTGATCCACGTCAGCGAGATGTCGTGGACCAAGAAGGTCAAGAACCCGCGCTCGATCCTCGAGATCGACGAGGAGGTCGAGGTCGTGGTCTCCGAGGTCGATGCGGAGAAGCGGCGGCTGTCACTGTCGCTGCGCGCCACGCAGCCCAACCCCTGGGAGCAGGTCGCCGAGTCGTACAGCGTCGGCAGCACCATCAAGGGGGTGGTCCGCAACCTCACCGATTTCGGCGCCTTCGTGGAGATCATCCCCGGCGTCGACGGCCTGGTGCACATCTCGGACATGTCCTGGACCCGACGCATCAACCACCCGAGCGAGGTCGTGCAGAAGGGTGAGGAGGTCGAGGCCGTGATCACGTCGGTCGACTCCTACAACCAGCGCATCTCGCTCTCCATGAAGGAGCTGCTGCCGAACGAGTGGGAGGAGTACGCGAACACCCACGGGGTCGGCGACGTGGTGACGGGCACGGTCACCAACATCACGGACTTCGGCGTCTTCGTCGAGCTGGCGCCCGGCGTCGAGGGCCTGTGCCACATCTCGGAGATCGACCGCGACCAGGGTCTGCCGTTGGCGGAGATGTTCAACACCGGGCAGCCGGTCCAATGCCGGATCCTCCGGGTGGACTGGCACGAGAGCCGGATCGGCCTGTCGATGCACGGCATCGACCAGGACGACGTCGAGGCGGCGCCGGCGGGCGCTGCGAGCGCCTCCGCAACCGGTGAAACGGCCATGGCCGTCGCCCTGCGGGCAGGTGGCGTGGTTGAAGAGAAGACGGAGGACGAAGCGCTCGAAGCGGAAGCCGAGCCGGACGAGGGCGTGGAGGCGGCGGCCGATGCCGAGCCGTCGGTGGCGCCCGAGGAGGCCGAAGCCGCCCCCGCCGAGCCCGGGGAGTCTGCCGCGGAGGCCGCCGCCACGGCGGAGGCGGAGGAGTCCGGTGACGAGGCCGACGCAGCGGCGGACGTGCTCGGAACCGGGGAGTCCGGGATCGAGGGAGCCGAAGAGAGTGGGACCGACGCCGATACCGACGAAAGCGGCGACGACGAGAAATCCTGAGTGGAACACGAGACAGCAGGGGACCAAGGAGCACCACCGATGACCATGACCAAGGCGGACCTGGTGGAAACCGTCGCGGACGCCGTGGATGTCCCGCGCAAGCAGGCAGACGAAGTCGTTCAGGTGATCTTGGAGAGCATCATCTCCGCGCTTCGCAACAATGAGAAGGTCGAGCTGCGCGGCTTCGGGTCCTTCCGCATCCGGCAGCGCGGCGAGCGCACGGGACGCAATCCCAAGACCGGCGACCAGGTTCACGTGCCGCCCAAGAAGATCCCCTACTTCAAGCCCGGCAAACACCTCAGGGAAGAGCTGCTGCAGCAGTGAGTGAACGTGGCGGCCATTCTCTACGCCCCGTGGCGGCTCGCCTACGTGTCCTCGGCCGACCGCCGCGACCGCAGATCGTGCGTCTTCTGCACTGCCTTCGAGTCCTCGGACGACCGGGCGACGCTCACCCTGTACCGAGGACGGCACTCATTCGCCCTCCTCAACCTCTATCCGTACACGACCGGGCACGCGATGGTCGCCCCGATCCGGCACTGTGAAGATTTCGCCGACGTGTCGGTCGACGCCCTGACGGAGATCATGTCCGTCGCCAGGGACCTCACGGCCGCGCTGCGCGAGCTCTACCACCCGCACGGGTTCAACGTCGGGTTCAATCTCGGCGAGGCGGCCGGTGCCGGCATCGAGGAGCACCTCCACCTGCACGTGGTTCCGAGGTGGCGCGGCGACGCCAACATGATGACCGTGATCGGCGGCACGCGGGTGATCCCCGAAGACCTCGCCGTGACCCACGAACGGCTGCAGGAAGCGCTCCTCAGAATGCGGGAGGTGAACCGGTGAAGGGCGCTGAATCGACCGACGCGGGGGCCACGGTGCGAGCCGAGGGCTCGGGTGAGCGAGCCCCCGCGTGGCTGTTGGCCGTGTCGTGGGCGGTGCCCGGGCTCGGGCACTGGATCCTCGGCAAGCGCCTCCGGGCGATCGTGTTCGCCGTCATCGTGGTCAGCGCGTTCTGCACCGGCGTGCTCCTCGAAGGAGAGCTCGGAACACCGAAGCCGCACCAGCCGTTCTCGTGGCTGGCGACCTTCGCGTGCCTCGGCAACGGGCTCCTGTACGTCGCCCGGATGGCGTGGCTCAACGGCCTCGGTGACCTGATCAGCGCCCTGCCCTTCGGGCTGGTCGGCGGCGGTGATGCGACGTCGGGGGGCTTCGCCTACGGCAACACGTTTTTCTACACCGGCGGTCTCATGAACCTGCTCTTGGTGCTCGATGTCTCGGACATCGCTCGCGGGGAGAAGGCGTGATGGACCACCTGTTGCTGATGTTCTGGCACGCCCTCCTGGTCTCGGTGTTCTTCGCCTTCCTGTGGCGCTCCTCGGGGCGCGGGCGTCGCAATCTCTTCCTCAAGACCTTCCTCATCATGGTCGTCGGCAGCACCCTGCTCGGCTGGCTGATGTACCCCTTCCCCTGACGGACGACGATGATTCCGTTGGTGTCCCGGCGTGGGCGATCCCTCGCGATCCTGGTGCCGGCCCGTGGACCCGGGGTGGACCGTGGCTCGAGCTGAGCTGTTGATCGTGGCGGGGGAGGCCTCGGGTGACACCCACGCCGGCAACCTGCTGCGCGAGCTGCGCGTGCTCACGCCGGACGTCCACGCCTTCGGCATCGGAGGCGAGCGGCTGCTCGACTCCGGGCTCGAGGCCGTCGCCACGAGCGACGAGCTGGCGCACATGGGCCTGGTCGAGGTGCTGCGCGAGCTGCCGCGGATCCGCCGACTGATGAACAGGCTGGTTGACGAGGCGCGGCGCAGAGGCCCGGCGCTCGCGGTGCTCGTCGACTCGCCCGACTTCAACCTGCGGCTCGCGGCACGGCTTGGCGCCATCGGCGTCCCGGTGGTGCTCTACGTGTCGCCCCAGCTTTGGGCGTGGCGGCGGGGAAGGGTGCGGACGGTGGCGCGGCTCGCGCGCGAGGTCTTGTGCCTGCTGCCGTTCGAGGTGCCGTTCTACGCCGCCCACGGCGTGCGGGCGCGCTACGTCGGCCACCCGCTGGTGGACGAGATCGCCCGGGTCGGGCTCCTCGACCACGGCCTGGCCCCGGCGCCGGGCCGGCTCGCCCTGCTGCCGGGCTCCCGGGCGATGGAGATCCACCAGCTGCTGCCGGTGATGATCGACGCGCTGAGGGCGCTTTCCGCCGAGCTGGTCCGGGAGGCGGTCCTGGTCGAGGCGCCGGGCGTGGCGGGCGTCGTCGACGGCGTGCTCGAGGCCTGCCCCGGCGACTCGCGGTTGCGCCGCGTGCGCGGGGACCTGCGCCGACGAGAGCTGGCACAGGCCTCGCTGGCGTGGACGGCTTCCGGAACCGCGACCCTGGAGTGCGCCCTGCTCGACGTGCCGATGATCGTCGGCTACCGGCTGCGCCCGTTCTCGTTCGCGCTCGCCAAGCTCCTGGTTCGGGTGCCGCACGTGGCTCTCGTGAACCTCATCGCCGAAGAGGCCGTGGTGCCGGAGCTCCTGCAGGGTCGATGGACTCCCGGCGTGCTCGCGCGGGAGTCGGAGCGGCTGCTGCTCGGCGCCGGTGCCGAGCAGAGGCGGGGCCTCACCACGGTGCGGCGGCGCCTCGGCGGGCAGGGTGCGTCGCGCAGCGCCGCCGAGGCGGTCGCCGAGCATCTCGCCGACGCCGGGGCCGGGTGACCCGATGGCCGCGCCCGGCATGCGGCGCGGCGGGTTCGGCGGTTGGGTTAGAATCCCCCGTCTGGAGGAGGCGCTTTGACCGAGGCCGATCGGAAGACCGCTCAGCAGCCGCCGTTGCCGCGACTCCGGGTCGGCATGATCAGCCTCGGCTGCGCCAAGAACCTGGTGGACGGCGAGCTGATGCTCGGCCATCTCCAGCGGGCGCAGCTCGAGTTGACCGCGGACGCCGGCGAGGCGGACGTCGTGGTGGTGAACACGTGCGGCTTCATCGACGAGGCCAAGCGCGAGTCGATCGATGCGATCCTCGAGATCGTGCGCGCCAAGGAGGAGGGCAGGGTGCGGCGGTTGGTCGTCGCGGGCTGCATGGCGCAGGCCTACGCCTCCGAGCTGCAGCGGGAGATCCCTGAGATCGACGCCTTCATCGGCCTCGACGAGCTCGAACGCATCGCCGAAGCCGTCCGCGGCGAGCTCGGGGCGCACCTGCCCGACCAGCGGGGAGCGGTCAGGGTCTACGACCACAGCAGCCCGCGCGTGGTGTCGACCGGCAGCTACGCCTACCTCAAGGTCGCCGAGGGCTGCGACAATCCGTGCACCTTCTGCCACATTCCGGCGATGCGCGGGTCGTTCCGCTCCCGCGCGATCGACGATCTCGTGCGCGAGGCGCGGGCGCTCGAAGAGCAGGGCGTGCAGGAGTTGGTCCTGGTGGCCCAGGACACCACCCGCTACGGCGAGGACCTCGGTCTCGAGACCGGGCTGCGCACGCTCGTCGAGGCCTTGATCGCGGGGACCTCCCTGCCGTGGCTGCGGTTCCTCTACGCCTACCCCGCGACCCTGGACGAGGGGCTCTTCGAGCTCATGGCCGCCGAGCCGCGGTTCCTGCCCTACCTCGACATTCCCCTCCAGCACGCCAGCCGCCGCGTCCTCAAGTCCATGAAAAGGGGAGGCGACGCGCGGAGCTACCGCGCACTGATCGAGCGCGCGCGTTCGATCGTCCCCGAGCTCGCGGTCCGGACCACCTTCATCGTCGGCTTCCCGGGCGAGGGCGAAGCCGAGTTCGAAGAGCTGCTCGATTTCGTCCGCGAGATCCGCTTCGACCATCTCGGGGCGTTCACCTATTCCTGGCAGGAGGAGAACCCCGGAGCCTCGCTCGGCGACCCCGTCGCGGCGGAGGACAAGGCCCGCCGGCGGGAGATCCTGCTCGAGACGCAGCAGGGCATCGCTCTCGAGAGAAACCGCGGCCTGATCGGGTCGACCCTCGAGGCCCTGGTCGCAGGGCCACTGCCGGAGATGGAGCTGCTGCTCGAGGGCAGACTGCGTCGGCAGGCTCCCGAAATCGACGGCCGTCTGCTGATCAACGACGGCACGGCGTCGCCCGGGTCGCTGGTCGAGGTCGAGCTCACCGACGCCCATCCCTACGACCTCGTCGGGGGCATCGTCAGGGTTCTCCGTGCCGGCACGCGACCCGCCGTGCGGCTGCCGGTGGTGGGGTAGAGGCCCGGCGATGCTGATCCTCCGCGATCCGCTCGGCGACGATGATCCTCCGCGCGGGGCGGTGATGAGCATCGGCAACTTCGACGGCGTGCACCTCGGGCACCAGGCGGTTCTGAGGCACGTGGTGGGCAGGGCGCGCGAGCAGGGGACGGCAGCCGTTGCCATGACCTTCGACCCCCACCCGGTGAAGCTCCTGCGGCCGAGTGAGGCGCCGCGCCTGCTGACGACGCTCGACCAACGCCTCGATCTCATCGCCCGCACCGGGATCGACACGACGCTGGTGACGCCGTTCACCCACCGGCTCGCTCGGATGACCGCCGCCGAGTTCGTCCGCGAGGTGCTCGTGGCGCTGCTGGCGGTTCAGGAGATCTACATCGGCAAGAATTTCCGCTTCGGCGCGGACCGCGGCGGCGACGTCGCCCTCCTGCGCGGGATGGGTGCCGAGCTCGGCTTTCGCGCCGAGTCCTCGCCGATCGTCGAGGCCGCAGGCGGCGTGGTGTCGTCGACCCGGGTCCGCGAGGCGGTCTCGGCGGGGCGGGTGGGGGAGGTCGCCGAGCTGCTCGGAAGGTCTCACTTCATCGAGGGCCACGTGCTCGAGGGCAAGCGCCTCGGCCGCAAGCTGGGTTTCCCGACCCTCAACATCGAGATCGAGAACGAGATCGAGCCCGGACACGGCGTCTACGTCACCGCCGTCCACATCCCCTCCTTCGCCCGCACCTTCCCGGCGGTCACCAACATCGGCGTGCGGCCGACCGTCTATCAGAACTCGTTGACGACGATCGAGAGTCACCTGCTGGACTTCACCGCCGACGTGTATCGCGAGCGGGTGCGCCTGTTCTTCCTCGAGCGGCTGCGGGAGGAACGCACCTTCGCATCCACCGCCCAGTTGATGGCGCAGATCCGCCGCGATGCCGAGGACGCCCGGAGATTCTTCGCGGAGCAACCGGTCGAACACCTGAAGCTGGTCCTGCCGTGAGCATCGGCAGCGCCCTCGTGCTGCTCTCCTCGCTCGTGGTCTCTGCCGGGTTCCTTCTCCTGGTGGTGCTGCTCGTGTGGTTCGTGGACCGCTACGACCGCGAGCCGCTGCACATGGTGGCGGCCGTCTTCCTGTGGGGTGCGGCCGTCGCGCCCACCGCCACCATTCTCTTCTTCAAAGCGGTCGAGCCGGTGTCGCAGGGGAT
Organism: uncultured Thermoanaerobaculia bacterium; assembly: GCA_964565045.1. GTDB lineage: Bacteria > Acidobacteriota > Thermoanaerobaculia > Thermoanaerobaculales > Sulfomarinibacteraceae > Sulfomarinibacter. The sequence continues at coordinate 27,247 of CAZMED010000002.1, read as the reverse complement.
CGGGATCGCCCCGCAGTCGCTGGCCGGCGTCGGGATCGCGGGTCCCCTGGTCGAGGAGGTCGCGAAGGCGCTCGGCGTCGTCCTGGTCGTGCTGCTGACGCGGAACTTCGACAACCCGACCGACGGCATGGTCTACGGCACCGCGGCGGGCCTCGGTTTCGCGGTGGCCGAAAACTCGCTCTACGGCATCGGTCTGGGCGCCACCCTACCGTTCGACGGGCACGGCGTGCTGGCATTGTCGGTGGGAAGGACCCTGTTCTCGGCCGGCGTGCACGCGGTGAGCAGCGCGACTTTCGGCGGCTTCCTCGGGTACGCGCTGCTCTCGCGCCGGCGCAGCGTCCGCGTGGCGTGGGCGGCGGCCGGGCTGGTCGCCGCCGCCGCGCTGCACGGGGTGTGGAACGCGGCCCTGGTGCTGGTCGGGCCGTTCTCCGCCTTCGGCAGGCTGCGCGGGTGGCTGCTGGTGGTGCCGATCGTCTATGCCGCCTACCTGGTGGTCCTGGCCGCGTTTCTGCATTCGGAGCAGCGCATCCTGAAGCGACAGCTCGCGGAGGAGGTGGCGCTGCAGCTCGCGCCGCCCTGGGTCGTGGACGTCATCCCGTACTACCGGCGTCGGGTGCGCGGGGACTGGTGGCCCAACCGCACCGAGCGGACGGTGATCGCCCGGCTGCTGACCCGGGTCGCTTTCCGCAAGCAGGCTCTGCGCCATCTGCCGAGCAACGAAGCAGCCATCGCCTCGCTCGAGGTGGTGCGGCTGCGGCAGCGGCTGCGGGCGATCCTCGCTCCAGTCTCCCCGGCGGACGACTGAAGTCCGAGCTGCCGGCGCCGATTGTCAAAAAACTGTTGAACAGGCTCGCGCGGCGCGGGGCACCGGCGGTCGGCAGGTACCATGGGGTGGGGGACCCGATGATCGCAGATCTCGACTCGCACGAGCTTCTCGAGCTCGTTCGCAGCGGAAGGCTCGACGAACTCGAGGCGATGCGGGTCCTGAGGAGCCCCTACTGCACGCCGCAGATCGCCGAGCTGATCGCGTCCGACCGGAGCCTCCTCGGCCTGCACGGCGTGCGCGAGCTCCTGGCCGGTTTCCCGGGGCTCAACTTCGCCCGTGCCGTCGACCTCCTCGCGACCCTTCCCTGGAACTCGCTGCTCGCGCTGTCGCAGACTCCGAAGACCCCTCCCGTGATCCGGCGCCAGGCCGAGCGCAAGCTGCTGCTCCAGCTGCCGTCGATGGCGCTGGGGGAGAAAATCGCCCTCGCGCGCCGTGCCCACCGCGCACTGTTCCGCGCCCTCACCACGACCGACGATCCGCAGATCCTGATCGCGCTGCTCAACAACCCCCGCCTCGTCGAGAACGACATCCTGGTCGTCGTCAACACCGCCCAGGCCCCCACGGAGTTTCTCCAGGAGCTCGCACGCCACCCGCGTTGGGGGCAGTACCGCGACGTGCGCCGGGCACTCGCCGGATCGCCGCATACCCCGCTTCCTCTGGCCCTCAGCCTCCTGGTCCTGCTGACCCGCGGCGAGCTGCGCGCGATGCTCGACCGGCGCGACCTCAAGGACGACGTCCGGAGTGCCGCGGAGTCGCTGCTCGAGCGCGAGGCACGCGGTCTCCGCGGGGTGGTACACTCCGAGGGTGATCACGGCGATGGAGGGGCCGCCCAACCACCCGAAGACCTTCGGTGAGGAGATGCAGCGTCTGCGCGAGAGCGCGGGGCTGAGCGTCGACGACATCGCGGCGGAGACGAAGATCTCGCGCCAGATCCTGCGCAACCTCGAGAACGGGGATTTCCAGTTCCTGCCGCAGAAGATCTTCTGCCGCAATTTTGTCGCGCAGTACGCGAGCATCGTCGGAGCGAACCCTTCCACTCTCGTCGACGCCTTCGAGGCCGCCTGGGAGCGCTTCCAGCTCGCCTCGGGATCCTACCCGAGCCTGGTCGTCGACGAGGTTCCGTTGGTGCGGACGATCCGCTGGCGCTTCTGGGGCCCGGTCTTCGCGGCGGCCGCCATCGCCATCGTCGCCGTGGCGGTGATCTGGCGGAGCTCGGTCCTCCAGGGCGAGCTCGATGCAGGCCAGCGGGTCGTGGCGCCGGTCGACCGCGCCGGCCTGAGGACCGCGCCGCCCTCGCTCGCCGAGTTCCGGCCGACGGCGTCGCCCGTTGCTTCCGCATCGGAGATCGCCAATGAGCCCGATGTCGTCTCTCTCGTGGTCAGGGTCCGCCCCGGGACCGAGTGCTGGGTCCATTACCGGGACCACAACGGAGCGGCCGGCGGGCGACTGCTGGGCGGAGGGACGGTGGAGGAGATCGAGCTCGCCGGCCCGATCAAGCTCACGATCGGTGATGCCGGGGCGGCGAGCGTCGAGGTCGGCGGCAGGGTCTACGCCGACCTCGGACGGCCGGGGCAGGTGGTCCATACCGAGGTGAGCTCGGACGGCCTCGAGGTCCTGGGCCCGAGGGCTCGCAGTGAGTAACGCCAGGGCGACCTCGGCCGAGAGTCTGATCAGCGGCATCGTCAAAGGCGAGGTGCCGCGGCAGGTGCGGTTGTTCGCGGCCCAGGGCCTGCTGCCGGTGGCGCGGGAGGAACTGCTCAGCCTGCAGTTGATCCTCTCCGCGGACCCCGACGAGGAGCTCGCCGAAATCGCCGCGAAATCGATCCAGGGCGAGGACGAGGAGACGATTCTGGCGTGGCTGCGCCACAGCCCGCCGAGCTCGCTGGTCCTGGATCTCCTGATCCGCGTGCGGGACAGCGAGGCGATCTGGAGCGCGGTCGCGAGCCATCCGAACGCCTCCGACGAGACCCTGCGGGTGCTGGCGCGCAATGCCAGCCCTCTGGTCCAGGACATCATCATCACCAACCAGGTGCGGCTCCTCAACTGCCTCGAGATCCTGGATGATCTGCGGGCCAACAAGCAGGTCAACCAGGTCGTCCTGCGGCGGGTGCGCGAGTTCGAGGAGGAGTTCATCCAGAAGGTCCTGGCCGAGCAGGAGGAGGCTCTCGAGGCCTCGCGTCAGAGCATCGAGGAAGCCATCGAGGCCCTGCACTCGATCGGCGCCCACATCCCGAAAGAGGACTCGATGCCGTACCCGGACGCCGACGACCCCTCCCTGGCCGAGGCCATCAAGCACTCCGCCCACCAGGACGCCCATGCCCGGTTGCTCCGGATGAGCGTCCACGAGCGGATCGGCAGGGCCCTGCGCGGAACCAAGGAGGAACGGGCGATTCTCATCAACAGCCGCAACCGGCTCGTGCAGCGCTCGGTGCTGGCGAGTCCGAAGCTCACGGACATCGAGATCGAGCGCTTCGCCTCCTCGCGCAGCGTCGCCGAGGAGGTCATCATCCAGATCGCCGAAAACCGACGCTGGACCCGGTTCTACCCGGTGATCATCGCGCTGGCCCTCAACCCCAAGACGCCGGTCTACACGGCCAACAAGATCCTGGCGCGGCTGTCGCAACGCGACAAGGTGCGGGTTTCGCGGGACCGCAACATCAATCCCGTGACGCGGCAGATGGCCGCCCGCCTCCTCAGCACCCGTCGCAGCTGATCGCCCGGGTGCGCTCCGGCCCGAGATCCGATTTCGTTGCATGGGTTTGAGGGACGTGGTAGTTTCGATTTGTGGTCTTGGAGTGAGTGAGGATGCGTCGCAAGTTAACCCATTACGACACCCTGGGCATCGAGCGCGATGCGACGGACGAGCAGGTTCGGGGGGCGTTCCGCCGCCTCGCGCTGCAGCACCACCCGGATCGCTACTCGGGCGACAAGAGGGCGGCGGCCGAGGAGCGGTTCCAGGCCATCACCGAGGCTTTCAACGTTCTCAGCCACCCGCGAAGCCGCGAGAAGTACGACATCGAGATCTCCAAGGGCACCAACAACCAGGCGATGGACGTGCGCGAGATCTCCCGCCGGCTGGCTGCCAAGGGCTCGCAGTGCCTGCGCGAGGGGAAGGTGGCCGAAGCCCTCGAGACCCTCAAGGCCGCCATCGACCACGATGACGACAATGCACGGGCCCACTATTTCTACGGGCTCGCCCTCGGCAAGGTCCCGAGCAAGGCGCCCGACGCGCTGCGCCACATGGAACGGGCGGCGTCGCTCGAACCCGGTAACGCGACCATGAAGGCGGAGGCCTCCGCTCTAGCTCTCGCAGCGGGCATGAAGAGCCGCGCCGCGCGCCTCGCCGACGAGGCCCTCGGACTCGATCCGACCAACGCTCGCGCAAGCGAGGTGCTCAGTCAGGCGAAGGCCACCGACGACGACAAGGGGGGCGGCCTGCTGCAACGGTTCAGGCGCCGGAATTGAGGTGAGGGTGGTCGGACCTGCAAACCGTCGATTCGAGATCGAGGCGACGGGAAAGACCGACGTCGGGCTGAAGCGCCGCATCAACGAGGACGTGTTCGTTCTCGATCCGGAGCACGATCTCTACCTGGTTGCCGACGGCATGGGCGGGCACGCGGCAGGCGAGGTCGCGTCCCGGGTGGCTGCTGAGGAGATCCTGAGGATCTTCAGGCAGGGCAGCGGCGAGAACTGGCCCGAGCACTGGGACCCCAAGCGCAGCGCGGCCGCAAACCTGCTCGTCGACGCCGTCGTCGCAGGCCACCATCGCGTCACCGATGTGATGAACGACGACATGGACCTCAAGGGCATGGGGACGACCGTCGTGGTGGCGGTGCACGAGCTGGGCAAGAAGACGCTGGTCATCTGCCACGTCGGGGACAGCCGCGCATACTGCCTCCGCGGTGGCCACCTCCACCTCCTGACCAGCGACCACTCCTGGGTCCACGAGCAGGTGGCGGCCGGGTTTCTCTCCGAGGAGGCGGCCCGTACCCACCCGCTGAAGAACGTCGTCACCCAGGCGCTCGGGGGAAGCAGCGAACCCCGGGTCGACGTTCGCGAGGTGGCCTTCGAGGACGGCGATCTCTTCCTGCTCTGCTCGGACGGCCTCAACTCCATGCTCACCGACGACGAGATCGCGGGCCTGCTCGAGCCCGAGGGGTCCCTCGAGGAAACCTGCGAGCGGCTGATCAACGCCGCCAACCAGCGGGGCGGCAACGACAACGTCAGTGTGGTGCTGCTGCGGCCGAAGCAGGTGCCCGAGCAGCCGGCGTGAGTCCGTGAAGGCGCCGCTCTCGCGCCGACCGCAGAGTCCCCGATACGCGCTGTTCTCCGACCTCGACGGGACCCTGATCGATTTTCACAGCTACCAGGCGACGGACGAGGCGAGAGCGGCCCTGCGAACGCTCGCGGCGGCCGGGGTGGCGGTCGTGCCCGTGAGCTCGAAGACCGCCGCGGAGGTGGCGCCGCTGATGGTGGAGCTCGGGCTGACGGGGCCCGCGGTGACGGAGGGGGGCGCCGTAGTGCTCCGGGAGAGCGGGTGTCAGCGCCTGATCGGCCCGCCGAGAGCGGCCCTGCTCGAGGTGCTGCGCGAGGTGCAGCGGCTCCAGCTGCCGGTGCGCGGCATGTCGGAGATGACGGTGGAGGAGGTGTCCAGCCGCACGGGGTTGACGTCGGCCGCCGCCGCCCGCGCGATGCAGCGGTCGGGTTCCGAACCCTTCGTCGCGCTCGATGAGCTCGGGCCACGGGGACTCGAGCTGATGCGGGAAACGGCAGGCGCGCACCGGGCGGCGATCGTTCGCGGGGGTCGCTTCTGGCACCTTCTCGGCGCGGGCGTCGACAAGGGCACCGCCGTCGCCGCGTTGTGCGATTCCTGGCCTGGCGGGCGCCCTGAGGCGACGGCGGCGGTCGGCGACGCCTGGAACGATCTGCCGATGCTCGCGCTCGTCGACCTCGGTTTTCTCCTCGGCGACGCGGTCGAAGCCTCGGCCGTGCCGGCCGGGGTGCAGCGGATCGCCAGCTCCGGTCCGCAGGGTTTCGTCGAGGCCGTCCGGCGCCTGCAGAGGGCGTGGGGGCTCGGCGCCGCCGAGGAATGACCGTCCCGACAGAGCGGTTGACAGGCACGGAGGACCCGATGGACGCATTCAAGCTCGAGCCGTACGCCGGTTTCGCAGGAGTTCCAGGTCAGCTGGTGCTGTTGATCCTGGACGGCGTCGGCTTGTTCAAGGGCCGGGCCGAGGGTTTCGAGGGCAATGCCTACGACCTCGCGGCAACCCCCCACCTCGACCGCCTTTTCGCCGAGGCGCCGGTCTTCATGAAGCTCAAGGCGCACGGTACGGCGGTCGGCCTGCCGAGCGACGCCGACATGGGCAACTCGGAGGTCGGCCACAACGCGATGGGTGCGGGGCGGATCTTCGAGCAGGGCGCGCGGCTCGTCAACGGCGCCATCGCCGACGGTTCGTTGTTCGCAGGCTCGAGCTGGCGCGAGCTCGTCGGCCGGGTCAGGGAACGCGCTGGCACATTCCACCTGGTGGGGCTGCTTTCCGACGGCAACGTCCACAGCCACATCGACCACCTCACGGCTCTGATCCGCAGGCTGGCGGAGGAGGGCGTCGCCCGAGTCCGGGTCCACGCGCTCGCGGACGGACGCGACGTCGAGCCGGTGTCCTACCACCGCTACCTGGATCGCCTCGAGGAGGTGCTCGCCGAGGTGCGCGCCGCCGGCACCGACGCTGCGGTGGCGTCGGGCGGCGGGCGGATGAAGATCACCATGGATCGATACGGCGCCGACTGGAAGATGGTGCGCCAGGGCTGGGAGACCCACGTGCACGGCGACGCGCGGCCGTTCCGCAGCGCCCGGGAAGCGGTGGAGGTCCTGCGGCGCGAGCAGCCCGACATCATCGACCAGGACCTCCCGCCTTTCGTGATCACGGATCCCGACGGCCTGCCGCTGGGCCCCATGCGAGACGGCGATTCGGTGGTGTTCTTCAACTTCCGCGGCGACCGGGCGATCGAGATCTCCCGCGCCTTCACCGAGGAGGACTTCGACGTCTTCGACCGCGGTCGCACACCGGACGTGCTGTACGCCGGGATGATGGAGTACGACGGCGATCTCAAGATCCCGCCGCGCTACCTCGTGAGCCCGCCCGCGATCTCGCGCACGGTCTCGGAGTACCTGGCGCACAACGGCATCACGCAGCTGGCGACGGCCGAGACCCAGAAGTTCGGCCACGTGACCTACTTCTGGAACGGCAACAACTCCGAGCCCTTCGACCGCTCGATGGAAACCTGGGTCGAGGTTCCAAGCGACGATCTGCCCTTCGACCGCCAACCGGAGATGAAGGCGCGCGAGGTCTGCCAGGTCGTCGTCGACGCCCTGAACGCCCGCTCACACCGCTTCATTCGCGCCAACTTCGCCAACGGCGACATGGTGGGCCACACCGGCTCTCTGGCGGCCGCAGTGCGGGCGATGGAGGTCGTCGACGGGTGCGTGGGCAGGATCGAGACCGCAGCGCGGAGTGCCGGGGCGACCCTGATCGTGACCGCCGACCACGGCAACCTCGAGATGATGTGGGAAGTGGACCCCGACAGCGGGGCCGTCAAGCACGACCCTCAGGGTCGGCCGCAGCTGAAGACCAGCCACACCCTCTCGCCGGTGCCCTGGTGCCTGAGCGGCGAGATGGCGGAGCACTTCGAACCCAACCCGGACCTCCCGCCCGAACCCGGCATCGCCCATCTCGCGCCGACCCTGCTCCTCATGCTGGGCTTCGCCCCACCAGACGATTATCTGTTGCCTCTGGTGCGCCAGAAGCAGCGGCCGGCGGCGCCCTGAAGTGGATTTCGGGGAAGTTTAAGGGTAGAGTCGCGGGATGGCTGCACCGACGCCACAGTTTCTCGACACGATCCAGGAGTTGCGTGCGCGCGTGCTCGAGCTGGAGTCCGCGGGGACCTCGGACTCGCACACCGCCGAGGACCTCGAGATCGCCCGGCGCGAGCTCGAAGCGACGATCAAGCAGGTGTTTTCCTCCCTCACTCCGTGGCAGCAGTGCCAGCTCGCGCGCCACGCGGAGCGACCCCACACCCTGGCGTACACGCACAGCATCTTCACCGAGTTCACGGAGCTCCACGGAGACCGACGCTACGCCGACGATGCCGCGGTGGTCGCCGGCCTCGCCCGCTTCCAGGGCGAGCCGGTGGTCGTGGTGGGCCACCAGAAGGGCCGCGACACGGCCGAGAAGCTGCGGCGCAACTTCGGCATGCCCCGGCCCGAGGGTTATCGGAAGGCGCTGCGGGTGATGCAGTTGGGGGCCCGTTTCCGGCGGCCGATCATCTCCTTCGTCGACACGCCGGGCGCCTACCCGGGAATCGACGCCGAGGAGCGGGGCCAGGCCGAGGCGATCGCCAACAACCTGATCGAGATGGCCGCCTTACCGGTGCCGGTCATCGTCATCGTGACCGGGGAAGGCGGCTCGGGCGGGGCTCTCGCACTGGGGATCGGCGACCGCGTGCTGATGCTCGAGCACGCCATCTACTCGGTGATCTCGCCGGAGGGCTGCGCCGCGATCCTGTGGAAGGACCAGGCCCGCGCCGAGGACGCCGCCCGGGCCCTGCGACTGACCGCCAAAGACCTCAAGGGGTTCCGCGTGATCGACGAGATCCTGCCCGAGCCCCCGGGCGGCGCCCACATGGATCCGCCGAGGATGGCCGAGACCATTGCGGCCGCGATCCAGCGCAACCTGCGCGCCCTGCGCAAGATCAAGCCGGAGGCACTCATGGCCCGGCGCTACAAGAAGTTCAGGGCGATGGGGATCTTCAGCGACCGTTGATCGGCGAGTCGATGCACCCTTCCAGCGAGCTTCAGTCCCCGACGCGGCGCGCACTCGGCGGGGCCCGGACGCCTCCGGGGCGGCGGCGATGAGCGTTGCATCGCGGCGCTGGATCCGCAGGGTGAGCGCGGCCGGTATCCTCCTCCTCCTCCTGACCCTCGGCGGCTTCATCGCCGACCGCCTGCGCCTCCTGCAGACGCCGATCGAAGCGCTCGACGGCGACCAGATCGGCAACGGCGACGGCGACCGGGCCGTCGGCATCTACACGGGTTTCGAGTTCGTCGAGAGGGTTGCCGGGCGCGAGATCTTCCGACTGATGTCCAAGCGGACCCTCGGCCTGTCGTCGGGCTGGCACGAGATCGAGGGCGTGCGCCTGCAGTTCTACCGCGACGGTGAGCCGGGGCCGGTCCTGACCTGCGACGGCGCGCGGTTCAACATCCAGACGCGGGACGCGGAGCTCGCGGGGAGCGTGCGCCTGGAGCTGCCGAGCGGCGCCAGCCTGACCACCGACGCCGGCAGCTTCTCTGCGAGCTCGCGCGTCTTCAGGGCCGGCGCGGAGGTGCGATTCGTCTCCGGCGCGACCTTCGGCCGGGCGGGGAGCGCCAGCTACGACCTCGAGCGGGATGAGATCGTCCTCGACGGGGGGACCACCCTCCACACCGGAGACGGCGCCACCCTGATCGCTCCGCGGACGGTCTACGAGCGCACCCGGGGCAGGGTGGCCTTCCCCGAGGGTGCCGAGCTCCGCTTCGCGGAAACCCGGATCGAGGCGCCGGAGATGGCGGCCCACCTCGAGCCCGGCGACGGCCCGCCGCGGAGGGTCGAGATGTCGGGCGGGGTCGAGGCCCGCTCGCTGACGCCGGACGGCCTCGGCGAACTCGAGGCCTGGATGGAGAGGGTCGTCGCCGTCCGCGACGGCGCCGGGCGCTGGCAGGTCGACGCCACGACCACCGGACCGTGGGTGCGGGTGCGCTTCCTCGGCGGCGAGGGCTACTTCGAGCGCGAGCTGGAGAGCTGGGTCATTCGCGCCGCACTCGGTCAGGAAGGGCTCGTCAACCTGCGCGCGGAGGGAGGCGTCTGCATTCGCGAGGTCCCGACCGAGGGCGCGGTCCGACTGGGAGAGTCCGTTGCCGCCCGGGTGTGGTTCGCCGACGGCAGCGCGACGGACGTGGAGCTGCTGCGCAATGTCGTGGTCCGCAGCGAGGGCGTGGAGGCAAGGGGGCACCGGGCGCGCATGGCGCCGCAGGCCGGCCTGGTCATGCTGCACGGCGACCCCACCGGACCGGAACGGGTGCTGCTGACGTCCGAGCGGGGGCGGCTGAGCTGCGATCAGGCGCAGCTCTTCAACCGCGAGGGGAGGTCCGAGGCCCGCGGCAACGTGCAGGGCGAGATTCGCGACGTGTCACTGGTGGGCGGCGCCGACGCCGCGGCCAGCCAGCCCGCGCACTTCGCCAGCGACACGCTCGAGGTGACGGAGGAAGGCGGGGTCTACCACCTGAGCGGATCGGCCCGGCTGTGGCAGGGACACCGCCTGCTGCTCGCCGACGACGTGGTCCTCCGCCACGCCGATCCGGTGAGCCTGCGCGCCTCGGGTCACGTTCGAACGACGCTTCCGGCCACCGAGTTCGGGGTCGAGGGGGACCCCGGCGCGGACGTCGTGGTCGTGGCCAGGTCGCTCGACTACGACCAGGCCGCGGCCTCGGCGGTGTACCGCGGCAACGTCCGGTACTCGGACCCGGAGCATACGCTGGCTGCGGCCGAGCTGAGCATTTTCTTCGACGACCACGACGACATCGCGGCGGTGGAGGCTGTCGGGGCGGTGGAGATCGTCATCCTGGAGACCGGGCGTCGAATGACCGGGCAGTTCGCTCGGCGCGAGACCAGCACCCAGCTGGTGACGGTGACCGGCTCGCCGGTGAAGATCGCCGACCCCCGCGGCAACGAGGTCTCTGGTTCTTCGTTGACCTGGAATCAGGCCGATGGTACGGTCTCGGTCACCGGAGGGACCGAGACCATCTACTTCCCGGAGGAGCGGCCTTGAGCCCGAAAGCGCTCGACCTGGCGGCGAAGGGCTTGCGCAAGGCCTACCGCGGGCGCTGGGTGGTCGATGACATCACCCTCGACATCGCGCCGGGAGAAATCGTCGGGCTGCTGGGGCCCAACGGTGCAGGGAAGACCACCACCTTCTACATGATGGTCGGATTGGTGCGCCCCGACGAGGGGCGGGTCATCCTCGGCGACCGGGAGATCACCCACGAGCCGATGTACCGCCGCGCGCGCATGGGCGTCTCCTACCTGGCCCAGGAACCGAGCTCGTTTCGTCGGCTGACGGTCGAGGACAACATCTGGCTGATCCTCGAGGCGCTCGGCGTCGACGCCAAGGAGGCGCACCGCCGGATCCGGAACCTGCTCGAGGACTTCGGCCTCGCCAACCTGCACGGGCAGCGCGCCGAGACCCTCTCCGGCGGCGAACGCCGGCGGCTCGAGGTCGCGCGCGCGCTGGCCACCGAACCGACCTTCATCCTCCTCGACGAGCCCTTCGCCGGCATCGACCCGCTCGCGGTGCTCGACCTCCAGCGCATCATCCGAAGGCTCAAGTCATTGGGAATAGGCGTTTTAATTACGGATCACAACGTCCGCGAGACGTTGAAGATCACGGATCGGGCCTATATAATCAAAGACGGCAAGATTTTTGCTACGGGCGAGCCCGTCGATCTGTCTGAAAACCTGGATGTGCGTCGAATCTACCTCGGCGAGGACTTCAGACTCTGAGCCGCGAAGGCTCGAAGCCGCCGCCGGGTCCCGTGAAGCGCGACACGGCCGCCCGTCGCTGACGAGGTGCTGGAACGAGATGGCATTGGAACAGAAACTCCGCTTGAAGCTGGCGCAGCGGCTGGTGATGACACCGTCGCTGCAGCAGGCGATCAAGCTGCTCCAGCTGTCGCGGCTGGAGCTCGAGGAGACCCTCGCGCAGGAGATCCTCGAGAACCCGATGCTCGAGGACGACGAGCCGGCCGACGACGCGGTCGCCGGCGAAGGCCCGCTCGACGGCGCCGCGGAGGAGGCGACCGCCGAGACCGCGGCGCCGGCGGACGACGGACTTCCTTCGGAGGAGGAGACCTACGCCGACATCGACGTCGAGGCCTTCTTCGCCGATTACCTCGGCGACGCCCGCAGCGAGGGCCCGTCGATGTCGGCGCCGTCGACCGAGCAGGACAACCGGCTCGAGAACATCGTCTCCGCGAGCGGCAGCCTGTACGACCACCTGCTGTGGCAGCTCCATCTCCTCGACTGTCCGACGGAGATCCTGGAGGCGTGCGAGTTCATCATCGGCAACCTCGACGAGGACGGTTTCCTGCGAGCCTCGACCGAGGAGATCATGGATGGGACGGGCTGCGGCGAGGCCTGCGCCATGACCGCCGTCGAGGTGGTGCGCTCGCTCGACCCGCCGGGGATCGCGGCTTCGAATCTCCAGGAGTGCCTGGCGGCGCAGGTGAAGCAGCTGCTGCGGGACGGCACGGAGCCCGAGCAGATCGAGGTGCTGGAGCGGGCCTGGCTGGCGATCTCGAACTGCTGGGACGATCTCCTGCACCAGCGCTGGGACCCGCTCGCGGCGGCGATCGGGTGTGCGGAGGTCGCGGAGCTGCGGCCGATCCTGGACGTCATCCAGAGCCTGGAGCCGAAGCCCGGGCGCGCCTACACCCGGGACGACAACCAGTACATCGAGCCCGACGTCTACGTGCGGAAAGTGGACGGAGAGCACGTCATCACGCTCAACGACGACGGTCTTCCCCGGCTGCGCATCAACTCCCGGTACCACAACCTGCTCAAGGGCCGTAGCCTGGATCCGCAGGCCAGCGACTACCTGCGGGACAAGATGCGCTCGGCGCTGTGGCTGATGAAGAGCATCGATCAGCGCCAGCGCACCATCTACAAGGTGGCGCAGAGCATCGTCAGCTTCCAGAGCGACTTTCTCGACCACGGGATCGAGCACCTGCGGCCGATGGTTCTACGCCAGGTGGCCGAGGACATCGGCATGCACGAGTCGACGATCTCCCGGGTGGTCAGCAACAAGTACATGTACACCCCGCGTGGGATGTTCCCGATGAAGTACTTCTTCCACTCCGGGGTGGACTCCGCGCGGGGCGAGAACATCTCGTCGATGGTGGTCAAGGAGCGGATCCGGAAGCTGATCGAGGCCGAAGATCCGGAGAGGCCTCTGTCGGATTCCAAGATCATGCGGATGCTGCAGAAGGAAGGCATCAGGCTCGCGCGGCGCACCGTCGCCAAGTACCGCGAGGAGATGATGATCCCCTCGTCCGACAAGCGGAAGAAGATATTCTGAACGGGAGAATGGCATGAAAGTCGACTACATCGCCCGCAAAGTCGTCCTGACCGATCAATCGAAGCAGCTGGCCGAGAAGAAGCTGGCCAAGATCTCCAAGTACTTCAACGACATCCTGGACATCCGGCTGGAGGTCGGCCTCGAGCGCCACCTGCACGTCGTCGATCTGTCGATCAAGGGCAAGGACTTCGACGTCCAGTCGAGGACCCAGAACAAGGACATGATGGCCGCCATTCAGGAGGCGGTGGACAAGCTGGAGATCCAGGCTCGGCGCGCGAAAGCGCGACTCAAGGACCACAAGAAACGCGCCGGCTCGGAAGCCAAGGTCGATCAGGGATGGACGCTCGACGTGCTCGAGACCGAGTCGATCGCCTCCGGCGAGCCGCGGATCGTCGAGCGCAGCTCGATCGCCATCAAGCCGATGTCGATCGAGGAGGCGGTCCTCCAACTCGACGACCTCGGGCAGGGCTTCCTGGTCTTCCGCAATGCCTCCACCGATCGGATCAACGTCCTGTACCGGCGCGATGACAGAAACCTGGGATTGATCACTCCCGAGCTGGAATGAAGATCCACAACCTGATCGACCCCGGGAACGTCTTCCTCGGCATCGAAGCCGAGGATGTGCGGTCCGCCCTGGCGGCGGTTGCCGAGCGCTGGGCGCCGGCGCTCGACCTGGACCGGAAAGAGCTGGTCGAGGGCCTGCTGGCGCGGGAGGCACTCGGTTCGACCACGGTCGGGGAGGGCTTCGCGATTCCGCACTGCAAGCTGCAGGGGCTGAGGACGATCGCCATCTCGCTCGCCCGTCTGCGGACGGGGGTCGACTTCGGTGACGGCAGCGGAACGCCGGTTTCATTCATGTTCGTGGTTCTGTCGCCGCCGGACCAGCCGGCCGCGCACCTGCAGGTCCTTTCGCAGATCGCACGCGTCCTCAAGCGCCGCGACCTCCGGTCGGCGCTGCTGGCGGCGGCCACCGCGGAAGAGGTCGCCGAGGCTGTCTGCGAGACTGCCGCCGCGGAGGGGCTGTGACCGCTCCGCGGGCGACGCCGGTCTCGCTGCTCCTCGAGGAGAAGCGGCTCGCGCCGCTCCGCCTCGAGGTCGTGGCCGGCGAAGGGGGCCTGGCCCGCCGCCGAATCTCCAACCCGCGCATCCAGAAACCGGGCCTCGCCCTGGCCGGCTACCTCCCGTACGTCAAGGCCGGACGGCTGCAGATTCTCGGCGAATCGGAGTACGACTTCCTGGCCACCTTTCCCGAGGCCGAGGCCGAACGCCGGCTCGCCTGCCTGATGCAGCTCGAGGTGCCGTGCGTCGTGTCGACCAAGGGCAAGCGCCCGAGCCCCGGCGTCTGCGAGGCCGCCGACGCGGCCGAGGTCCCGCTCCTGGTCACGCCGGTCAAGACCGCCGAGGCCATCGAGCTGATCTCCGACTACCTCGAGGACACCCTGGCACCGCGGGTCCAGCTGCACGGCGTGCTGATCGACGTGTTCTCGCTCGGTACCCTGATCATCGGCGACCCGGGCATCGGCAAGAGCGAGTGTGCGCTGGAGCTCGTGTACCGGGGACACCGCCTTGTCGCCGACGACACGGTGGTCATCCGGCGCACCCACCACCACGGCCTCCTCGGCGGCCCGCACGAGCTGCTCGAGAACTACCTCGAGCTGCGCGGCGTCGGAATCATCGACGTCCGCAAGCACTTCGGCATGACCGCCACCTCGCCGGCGGTGTCGGTGTCGCTGGTCATCCAGCTCACCAAGCTGACACCCCAGGCGCGGGAGATGGAGCAGCGGTGGCGCGAGGAGATGATGGAGCGCCCCAGCGCGTGGACATCGACCCAGGAGATCCTGGGCGTCGAGGTCCCGAAGTACACCATGGTGGTGGCGCCGGGCCGCGACCTCGCGATCATGGTCGAGACTGCGGTGCGCAAGTGCCTGCTGGCGCAGCGGGGGATCCAGGACGAGCGCGGTTTCCTCGAGAACGTCAACCTGATGGCCCAGGGCGGTCACCGTGACGGCGGCTGAGTCCACCTTCAGCGGTCCGTTCGTGATCACCGGGCTCTCCGGCGCCGGCAAGACGCTGCTCAGCCGCAGCCTCGAGGACATCGGCTACCTCTGCGTAGACAACATCCCGCTCGAGCTCGTGCCTCTCCTCTTCGCCCGCACCGAGGAGGAGAAGGACCGTCTGGTGGTGGTGCTCGACGTCCGTACCCGGGGCATGATCCAGCTCTTTCCGGAGTTCTTCAGAGAGCTCAGGAGCACGTACCCGGGCGTCCGACTGGTGTTCGTGGAGGCCTCCCCGGAAATCCTGTTGCGGCGATTCTCGGTCGCCCGCCGGCCGCACCCGCTGCGCGAGCTGACGCTGGAGAGGGCCATCACCGAGGAGCGGTCCGCGCTGGCCGAGTTCCGCGAGCTCGCCGACCTGATCATCGACACCACGAACCTGTCGCCGCACGATCTGAGGCGGCAGGTCCAGACCCTCGGCGGCGATGACGACCGCCGGTCGCGGCTCACCATCGAGGTGCAGAGCTTCTCCTACATGCAGGGGGTCCCCGCCACCGCGAGCCTGGTGTTCGACGTGAGGTTCCTCCCCAATCCGTTCTTCGTGCAGGAGCTCCGGGCGCTGTCGGGGGACAACGACGAAGTCAAGGCCTGGCTCGACGCCTACCCCGAGGTCGAGGAGGCGGTCAGCCGCATCATGGACCTGGTATCGTTCCTGCTGCCGAGGTACGTCAAGGAAATGAAGACGCACCTCGGGATCGCGTTCGGCTGTACCGGCGGCAAGCACCGATCGGTCTACGCGGCCGAAAGGGTGGCGCGCGAGCTCGCCGGGGCCGGCCATGAGGTGGTCGTGCACCACCGCGACAAGGAACGCTGGAGGTACTCGTCATGATCCCGGTCCTCGTCCTCACCCACGGCAACCTCGCCAACGAACTCCTCCAGGCTGCGTGTACGATCGACCCCAACCTGAGCGAGATGACCTCCGCCATGTCCTTGCCGTGGGACGTGGACTCCGACGAGGCCAGCCGTTCGCTCAAGAGGCTGCTGCGCGAGCTCGACCGCGGCGAGGGCGCGCTCATTCTGACCGACATGTTCGGAGGCACCGCCACCAATCTCGCGCTGCCGTTCCTGGAGCCCGACAAGGTCGAGGTCGTGACCGGCGTCAATCTGCCGATGCTGGTCAAGCTCGGTTCGCTCAAGGCGCGCCCCATGCCGCTGCGGGAGCTCGCCGCTGGGCTCACCGCCGCCGGCCAGAAGAGCATCCAGGTTGCGAGCGAGTTCCTGAACGCCAGGTCGTCGCCGGGCTGAGCATCGGCCCTCACGGCCGGGAAGCACCCCAGATACAATAGGAGCCGAGGTCGGGGCCGCGCCGCGCAACCCTGCTCACGGCAGTTCAACCACCGAGGAGTCGCCAGGAATGAAACGGGAGCAGGTGATCATCACCAACAAGCTCGGCCTCCACGCCCGAGCCGCGGCCAAGCTCGTGCACACCGCCAGCGAGTTCGAGTCCGAGATCTACATCGGGACCGACCACGAAGAGGTCAACGCGAAGTCGATTCTCGGGATCCTGACCCTTGCCGCCAGCAAGGGCACGCCGCTGAACGTCCGTGCCGAGGGAATCGACGAGGAAGCGGCCGTGCGGGCGATCGCCGCCCTCTTCGCCGACAAGTTCGGAGAGGGTCGGTGAGCCAGGCCCTGTCCGGCCTCGGCGTGAGCCCGGGGATCGCGATCGGTGAGCCGGTGGTCCACGAGACCCGGCCGATCTCGACCCTGCGGATCACCGTGCCTCCGGAACGGATCGAGGCCGAGGTCGCGCGGTTTCACGCCGCGACTGCAACCGCCATCGAGCGCATCAGGGAAAACCGCGACCGCGCGGCGCAGCAGATGGGGGAGGAGTACGCCGCCATCTTCGAGGCGCACCAGCTGATCGCCTCCGACCCCACCTTCACCGAGACCGTCGAGAAGGTGATTCGAGAGGACGGGGTCAATGCCGGGTGGGCGGTCGACCAGGTGCTCCAGCAGCTGATCTCGCGCTTCGAGGCCCTGCCCGACGAGTACCTCGCCGATCGCAAGCTCGACGTGCTCGACGTCGCGACCCAGATCCTGGGAGCGCTGCACGGCATCGACCTCGGGCAGCTCGACAAGCTCGACCGGCCCGTGATCCTCGTCGCCGACGACCTGCCGCCATCGGCCGCCGTCCAGCTGCCTCTCGACAAGATGCTCGGCTTCGCCCTCGAGATGGGCGGCCCGACCTCCCACACCACGATCATCGCGCGCTCGCTCGGCATCCCGGTCATCGTCGGCGCCGCGGGCGCCTGCGAGCAGGCCAAACGCTCGCGTCTGCTGGCGCTCGACGCCTTCGAAGGCAAGATCGTCTTCGACCCCAATCCGGCCGATCTCTCCGAGTACCAGTCGCGCCAGCGCGAGTACCGGGAGCAGCAGTCCGCCCTGCTGCACATGCGCAGCCTGCCGACCGTTACCCGCGACGGACGCGCGATCGAGCTCCACGCCAACATCGAGCTCCCGGCGGAGGTCGACAAGGCCCTGATGTGGAACGCTTCCGGGGTCGGCCTCTACCGCTCCGAGTTCCTCTACATGCTGATGAGCCCCGCCCTGCCGACGGAGAAGCAGCACCTGCAGACCTATCGCGAGATGGTCTCGAAGATGGGGGAGGCTTCGGTCACCATTCGGACCTTCGACCTCGGAGGCCGCAAGCTGGCGCGCGAGATCATCGGCGGGGGGGACGAGGCCAATCCGGTGCTGGGGCTCCGCGGCATCCGCCTGTGCTTCTCACAGCCCGAGTTCTTCCGCACGCAGCTGCGCGCCATCCTGAGGGTTGCCGGCGAGTTTCCGCTTGGTCGGGTCCGCATCCTGTTCCCTTTGATCAGTGGCATCGAGGAGTTCCGCATCGTGCGCCTCCTGGTGCGGGAGATTACCGCGGAGCTCGCTGCGGCCGGCCACCCCACCCACGCCGAGGTGCCCCTCGGAGCCATGGTCGAGGTGCCGTCGGCCGCGGTGATGGCGCGCGAGCTCGCCCGCGAGGTGGACTTCCTCTCCATCGGCACGAACGACCTGATTCAGTACGTGCTCGCCGTCGACCGCTCGAACAACCTGGTGGCGGGACTGTACAAGCCGACCAGCCCGGCGATCCTGCGGCTGATCGCCGAGGTGATCGCGGCGGGGCGCGAGGAGCGGGTGGATGTCTCGATGTGCGGGGAGATGGCCGCCGATCCGCTGATGGTCCCGGTGCTCATCGGGCTCGGGCTCGAGAAGTTCAGCGTCAACCCGCACTCGATCCCGGTGGTGCGCGGTCTGGTGCGCCACCTCTCGTTCCGCGAGTCGGCCCAGATCGCGCGCCGCGCGCTGCAGATGGTGACCGCCCGGGACGTCGAGGAGTACCTCCTCGAACGGCTTGCCTTCCTGCTCGCCAGGAACAAAATTCACGTGTAGGGACGGGTATGGGAATCCGCAAAGCACGCTTGGTCGAGAAACCGTGGGGGCACGAGGAGATCTTTGCCGAGACCGAGGGCTACGTCGGGAAGATTCTCTTCATCCGTCGAGGAGAGGCGCTGAGCCTCCAGTACCACGAGCGCAAGGAAGAGACCCTGCGGGTACTCGACGGCGAGCTCGAGATGGTGTCCGGTGCGGCGGTCGACCGCCTGCAGAGTCAGCGCCTGCAGAGCGGGGACGTGTTCCACGTCGCACCGCGGGAGCTGCACCGCATGGTGGCGGCCACCGACTGCCGCCTCCTCGAGGTGTCGACCAACCACCTCGACGACGTGGTACGTCTCGACGACCGCTACGGGCGGAAGGGAACCAATGCACCGTGAGCCGGTCTCACTGGGGGTCGGGCGCGAGGTCCGGGGCAAGGGGGCGCCGATGAAGATCAGGAAGCGGTCGACGATTCTCGGCATCGTGTTCGCAGGGCTGCTGGCCGCGGCTTCCGCCGTCGGCCTCGCCGAGGAGCGGCCGACGCCGACGCCGACGGCGACGGCGACGCCGTCCCAGTCGCCGACACCGCGCCCGGCGGGCGGCCGATCGCTCCAGGAGATCGGCAAGGACACCGAGCTCAAGGGCGCCGCCAGCGGCACGCCGATCGTGATCAGCAATGAGAACCTCGCAGAGATCGCCGAACAGGGATCGGTGACCTCGGTCGAGAAGGGCGCGGGGAGCGGTGCCGGCCGACGGCCGGTGCGGCAGCCGGGCCAGGTCACGGTGGTGGACAGCGACCCGCAACACACGGACGAGCGGCGGCGCTACTGGCGCAGCCAGTACGAGCGCCAGGTCGAGCTCATCGAGACCCTGCAGCGGCAGATCCAGGTCCTCGATCAGGAAATTCCGGGGCTCTGGCGGGACTTCTATTCGCGCGACGATCCGGCCTATCGCGACGGCGTGATCAAACCCAAGCTCGATGCCGCGATGGCGCGGCGTCAGAAGCTCGAGGAGCAGCTCGCGACGGCGGGGCCGCGCCTGACGGAGATCAAGAGTCAGGCCCGCGCGGACGGCGCCGAACCGGGCTGGTTCCGCGGCATCCCGACGCCGGCGCCGCTCCCCCCGACCCCGCCGCCGGGGGCGGTGAGCGACTGAGCTCCACGACGCGGCAGGGACTCGAGGCTTGCCGGGGGCAGCTTCAGAGGCTACACTCGCCGCGCCCGGACGCGGATTTGCGAATGAGAAGCTATTTCATCGAGACCTGGGGCTGTCAGATGAATCAGCACGACAGCGAGCTGATCGAGGGGCAGCTCCGCCGGCACGGCTTGAGCCCGTCGGCGACCGCCGACGACGCCGACCTCGTGATCCTCAATACCTGCTCGGTGCGCGAGCGGCCCGTGCACAAGATCACGAGCCGTATCGGCGCCCTCGAAAAGCTCCCGCGACCGCCCCTCATCGGCGTCTGCGGCTGCGTCGCACAGCAGGAGGGCGACTCGCTGCTGGCGCGCTCGAGTCGGGTCGGCTTCGTGCTCGGCCCGGGCGCCGTGGGCCGGGTGGGGGAGGCATTGAGCACGGTCGCGGACGGCGGCCGGCCGGTGCTGGTCGATTTCGACCCCGAGCGGGAGCATGACTTCGAGCTCCACTTCCGCTCCAGCCCGACCCGCGGGATGGTGACCGTGGTCGAGGGCTGCAACGAGTTCTGCACCTTCTGCGTGGTGCCCTACACCCGCGGGCGCGAGCTCAGCCGACCCATGGCCGACATCCTCCGCGAGGTGGAGGCCCTTGCCGAGGACGGCCTCAAGGAGGTGGAGCTCCTCGGCCAGACCATCAACGCCTATCGCTGCCCACGGACCGGCGCCGACTTCAGCGATCTGCTCGCCACCGTCGGTGCAGTCCAGAAGATCGAGCGGGTGCGCTACGTCACCTCGCATCCGCGCCACTTCCACCAGCGCCTCATCGACACGTTGGCCGCCAACCCGAAGGTTTCGCGCTACCTGCATCTGCCGTTCCAATCGGGCTCCGACCGCATCCTCGAGCGCATGCACCGACGGTACACGCGCGCGGAGTATCTGGACCTCGTGGCGCGGCTGCGCGAGGCCGTGCCCGGCATCAACCTCTCGACCGACGTGATCGTGGGGTTTCCGGGGGAGGACGAGGCCGACTTCGGCCACAGCCTGGAGCTGCTCGAGGAGGTCCGATTCGGCCAGGTGTTCGCCTTTGCCTACTCGCCGCGACCGCGCACGCCGGCGGCGCGGTACGAGCTGCAGGTGCCCGACGAGGTCAAGAAGAACCGGCTGCACCGGCTCTTCGAGCTCACCGACCGGATCACGCTCGAGCTCAACCGGGAGCTCGTGGGCGCCGTGGTGCCGGTGCTGGTCGACGGCGACAGCCGGCGCGACCCCGGGACCTGGCAGGGGAGGGGCGAGGACAACCGCATCGTCAACTTCCCGAAGACCGGACGCGAGGGTGTGGGCCAGATCGTCGACGTACGGGTGCTTCGCGCCGGACCACACTCGTTGGGCGGCGAGCGTCCGCAGGGCGGCCCCGGGCTTCCCGTGGTCGGCGGCGCCGCTTGACATCGGGCGCCGTCACCGACACATTGGGAGTATGGAACCGAGCCGCGATCACGACAAGGCCGTCAAGATGCACGTGCGGGGCCTGGTCATGGACCCCAACTCCAACATGCCGGTCGTGATTCTGGAGAACATCGAGGGCAAGACGTTCCTCCCGATCTGGATCGGTGTGTGTGAGGCCAACTCCATCGCCCTCGAGCTCGAAGGCGTCGCCCCACCGCGGCCGATGACACACGATCTGATTCGCAATCTCATAGAAACCGCGGGCTGCGTCGTCGACCACATCTTCATCCACAGCCTCGAGGACAGTGTCTTCAAGGCCTGGATCCAGCTCCGCGACGCCCGGTCGATCACCCATCGGGTCGACTCGCGACCCTCGGACGCCATCGCGCTCGCCCTGCGCGCCAAGGTCGACGTGCTGGTGGATCCTTCGGTGCTCGAACGAGCGGTCATGAGCGAGAAGTCCCTCGAGGAGACGGTTCGCGACATGCTGGAGAACATGCGGCCCGAGGACATGGGCGACTACGAGATGTGACCTCGGTCGCGGCGTGCGGGCCCTTCGTTGACACCCGAAACCCGGCACCCCTATAGTGGCCCCAGCACCGCCGTCGTCGTCCGCGGGTCCCGGAGCTTTATGAGAATCGCCATCACCAATCAGAAAGGCGGTGTCGGCAAGACCACCACCGCCATCAACCTCGCGGCGGGGCTCGCCCAGAAGGGCCTTCAGACCCTTCTCATCGATCTCGACCCTCAGGCCAACTCCACGATGTCGAACATCGACCTGGAGGCGCTCGACGGCAACATGTACGATGTCATGCGTGGATTGCGGACACTCGACGAGGTGATCGTCGAAGGGGCGGACGCCAATCTGTGGATCGCCCCGTCGCGCATTGCGATGGCCAAGCTCGAGGTCCACCTGGTGGGGGAGCTCGATGCGCCCTACCGCCTCAAGGACACCATCGAGCGGCTCGAGCGCCACTTCGACGCGGTCATCATCGACACGCCGCCGACGCTGGGCCTGCTGACCGTCAACGCGTTGGTCGCGGCGAGCCATGTGCTGGTGCCGATTCAGGCGTCCTACTTCGCGCTCGAGGGCACCGACGACCTGCTCGAGACCATCGACAAGATCAAGGCGCGGCCGAACACCGAGCTGCGGATGCTCGGGGTCCTGATCACGATGTTCGACCGTCGCACCGTGCTCGCGCGCCAGGTCAAGGAGGAGATCGACCAGGTCTTCGGCGACCTCGTGTTCGATACCCTGATCACGAAGTCCGTGCGGCTCGAGGAGTCGCCGGCGCACCGGGCGAGCATCTTCAGCCACGCGCCCTCGTCGAGCGGCGCCTACGAGTATTACCGTCTCTGTGAGGAGGTTCTGCAGCGTGTCGGGTCCGACTAAGCCCAAGGCCGGCCTGCCGTCCCACCGGCGCATGCGCCACGACCGGCACTTCGTCGACGAGCTCACCCAGCGCATGGGCGAGGGCATCGGCCGGATGGTCCGTATCACCGCCATTACCAGCAACCAGGACCAGCCGCGCTCGAACCTCGGCGACCTCGACGACCTCGAGTCGTCGATCGACACCCACGGCATTCTCGAGCCGCTGCTCGTGCGGCCCCTCGGCGAGGGCAACTACGAGCTGGTTTCCGGTGAACGCCGCTTCCATGCCGCCATGGCCGTGGGACTGACCGAGGTTCCGTGCATCGAGCTCAGCGTCACCGACCAGCAGGCGCTCGAGATCGCGCTGATCGAAAACCTCCAGCGCAAGGACCTGACGGCGTTCGAGGAGGGCGAGGGCTACCGCACCCTCATCGACAAGTACCGCTACACCCACGAGCAGGTGGCACAGGCGGTCGGGCGTTCGCGGGTCACGGTCACGGAGAGCCTCCAGACCCTCCGCATCCCGCCGTCCATCCGCGATCTGTGTCGGCATGCCGACATCACCGCCAAGAGCGTGCTCCTGGAGATCGCCCGTGCACCCGACGAAGCGGCGATGGAGCAGCTGGTGCGTGAGATCATCGAGCTCCGGCTCGATCGCGCCGCGCTGCGCGACCGACGGCACGAGCTCGAGGAATCCGAGGCCGGAGCCTCACCGGCCGACGACGCGGCGCCGGGCCGCAAGCCGTTCCGCTTCCAGTTCCGCAGCTCCGACCGCACGGTCTCGGTGTCGCTCGCGTTCCGCACCGAGTCCGAGCCCGAGCCGCAGCAGGTCATCGAAGCCCTCCGCGCCATGATTCGTGAGATCGAGGCCGGCATCGAGATCGGAGACAGCGACGCCGCGAACTGAGTTGGGGAAGGGAACGCCGCCCTTCAGGATCGTCCTGAACGAGTCTTCGGCCTCATCGGTGTGGTTCTCAGATGTTCAGGTTTACATAATATATCTTATCGGACATTGAATCAACGGTTGCGGGTGTGGAATTTCGGGAGCTTGTGGAAATCTTGTGGAAACCCTGCGCTCCGACGCCTTCCCCGCCGCCGAACGGTGAGGTCCGGCGCGCAAATCCGTGTAGAATTCCAGGATGCGCGCAACGCCTGTCCGCAACCTGGGCTCGGGGGCATGAAGCTCCTCAGCGCCGTCGATCGCCTGGTGATCCGTGAGGTGCTGCCACCGACGATTCTGGGCTTCATCACCTACACCTTCCTGATCGTCCTGCGCGGGCTCTACGGCCTCATCGAACAGGTCCTGGTGCGCGGCGTATCGATGGTCGATGCCGCCAAGGTCCTCCTCATCACCCTGCCGCACGTGGTGATCCTGACGATTCCCATGAGCTTCCTGTTCGGGGTCCTGCTGGCGGTCGGTCGGATGAGCGGTGACAACGAACTGATCGCCCTCCAGGCCGGTGGTGTCCCGATGCGCCGCCTCCTGCGGCCCGTCCTCCTGATCGGCGTGTTGCTGGCGATGGCCAACGGCTACCTCTACCTGCAGTTCATCCCCCAATCGAGCCGCAGCCTCCGCGAGCTCAAGGTGCGGCTCTTCACCGAGGCGAGAAATCTGGGCCGTCTCGAGCCGAAGGTCTTCCATGAGGAGATTCCGAACGTCCTCCTGTACCTCCGGGACATCGACCCGGCGAGCGGGGACTGGCGCGACATCCTCCTCTTCGACACCACCGACCCCGGGGAGGAGCGTCTCACCCTGGCGCGCCGGGGCCGCATGGTCCTCACCGGCGGTCCCGGCCAGGTGGTCCCGCACTCCCCGGGCGGCACCCTGCCGGAGGTCGAGCAGTGGATCCGCCTCGAGGACGTCGTCACCCACCAGTTTTCGCGCGAGGACCCGGAGACCTATCGCGTCAACCGGACCACGACCCAGCTCGTGCGCCCGGCCCTCGGCAGCCGAAACCAGGTCCGATATCGACTCAGCATGCGGGAGCGCAGCAGTGGCGAGCTCTTCCGCTACCTGCGCGGCGGCACGCTCGACGACGCCGTCGAGGACGAGGCGGAGCCGGACCTCGGCGTGGACGGCGACCCCGGACGCCGCCACGCGGGCATCGAGCTCAACAAACGGGTGGCGATTCCCTTTGCGAGCGTCGTCTTCGCCCTGCTCGCGCTGCCGCTCGGGGTCGGCTCGGGGTCCGGAGGCCGCGGCAGGGGATTCGTGATTTCGGTGGCGGTGGTCCTCGCCTACTATCTGGTCGCCAATCAGGGCGAGATCCTGGCCATCGAGGGCGTGGTGCCGCCGTTTCTCGGGATCTGGCTTCCGAACATCGTGCTGACGGCGGTGGCGCTGGTCCTGATGGCGCGCATGGGGCGCTGGCTCGGCGAGCGGGAGGGCCGCGAGGGTCCGCTGGCCCGGCTGCTCAAGGCGGCCGTCGAGCGCTGGCGCAGCTGGCGCGCCGGCACGAGGCAGGGAAAGCTGGCGACCGAAATGAGCGGCAGCTTCCCCATCGTCATCCAGCGGCGCCGCTACGCCAACCGTTTCCCGGCGCTCCTCGACCGCTACCTCACCCGCCGCCTCATCCCTCCCCTGCTCCTGGTCCTGGGCAGCACCGCACTCCTCTACGTGGTGGCCGATCTCAGCGACAACCTCGAGACCATGACCAAGAACAGGGTTCCCCTCGAGGTGATCGTCCGGTACTACGCCAACCTGGTGCCGCAGGTCTTCCTCGACGTGACGCCGTTCGCGCTGATGATCGCGGTCCTCATCCTGCTGACCATGCTGGAGCGACACCAGGAGCTGACCGCCGTCAAGGCGGCGGGGATCTCGTTGTACCGGCTGATGGTGCCGATCCTGCTGGTCGCCTCGGTGGCCACGGTCGGGTTGTGGTTCCTCGGCGAGGTGGTGGTTCCGGACGCCAACCGCGAGGCGCAGCGGCTGCTGGACCGGATCGAGGGGCGGGACACGGCCCGCTCGTACGTGGCGAGCGACCGCCAGTGGATGCTGTCGCGCGATGACGAGACCCTGTACAACTTCCTCCGCTACGACGATCCCTCGCGCACCCTGGTTCGATTCACCATGTTCCGACTCGACGAGGACATGAACCTGCGCTTCCACCTCTCCACCCGCCGCGCCCGCTACCTCGACGGCGTCTGGATCGCGGATTCCGGCTGGTTCCGGCAGTTCTACAGTGACGGCACCGACGAGTTCCGGAGGATCACCTCCCCCATGGCTCTCGATATCGAGGAGGGACCGTCGTACTTCAGCCAGGAGTACCGCCGTCCGTCCGAGATGTCGGTGGGCGAGCTGCGCGCCTACGTTCAGGAGCTCGCGGACTCCGGCTACCGGCCGGTGAGCCTCATCGTGCGCTGGCACCAGAAGTTCACCTATCCCCTCTCGACCTTCGCGATGGTGCTGCTCGCGCTGCCCTACGCCCTGAGCCGGGGGGGGCGCCGGGTGACCACCATGCAGGGGATCGCGGTCGCGCTCACGCTCGGCATCGTCTACTCGATGCTGATCGCGCTCTTCGGCAAGCTCGGCGAGGTCGAGATCCTGCCGCCGGTGCTCGGCGCATGGTCGCCGATCCTGCTCGCCGTTCTCTTCGGCGTCAACCGCCTGACCACCCTGCGCACCTGAGGACGCCGCGCCGGGCACCGCCGCTCCGCGGTGTCGGCATGCCGACAACGCCCGGAAGCTCGCGCCGGCCGCTCAGCAATGCGGGAGGGCAGCCCTCGCCAGCTGGTGGAAACGACGGCGCAGCGGGTGCAGGTCGACGCTGCGATGGGCCGGATGGACGCGGTTGGCGAGCAGTACGCAGGTGGATCCGCCGCGCTCCGCCCACACCGAGACCCCGGTGAACCCAGTGTGCCCGAAGGCGTTCGGGGGCAGCGCCGGGCCCGCCGAGCAACCGGCGGTCGCGGCCAGCTGCCAGCCGTAGCCGCGCGCCTGCTCCAGGCCGTCGGTGGAGGACCGGGTCGCGGCCGCCGCCTCGCCGGCAGTCAGCAGTCCGCCCACGGGGTTGGCGTACTCGGCCGCGAGCCGCCACACGCCGCGGGCCGAACCGAAGAGCCCGGCGTTGCCGGCGGCGCCGCCGAGAAAGCGGGCGTTGCCGTCATCGGGCAGACCCGGGCCGACCGGCGGGATGTAGGAAGGGTCGGCCCCGAGCTCCCGCACCAGGAGGGTCTCGGCGTCGGGCGCCGAGGCCGCACCGGCCAGCTTCCGGCGTCCCGGGTCCGGGTGGAAGCCGAGCCGCTCCTCGAGGCCGAGCGGGCGCAGGACCTGCTCGGCGAACAGCCGATCGAGGTCTCGTCCTGCGGCCCGCTCGAGCATCATGGCGGCGATGACGAAGCCGACGCAGGAGTACCGGACCCTCGTCCCGGGACGCGCCTCGAGCCCGATGCGCCCCAGTCGCCCGGGCAGACGCCGCGGCTCGCCCTCGGCCAGGCAGTACAGGGGCAGCCACGCGGGCAGCCCCGAGGTGTGGGTCAGGAGCGAGGCGAAATCGAGGTCCGCAATCGCCGACCCGCGGGTCTCCGGCAGCAGCTCGCCGATCCGGCTCGTCGGCCCGAGAGCACCGGACCGGAACCCGAGCAGGGCGAGGGTTGTCGTAACCAGGGGCTTGGTCAGCGATGCGAGATCGAACCAGGTCTCGTCGACGGCCGGGACAGCGAATGGCCGCAGCGCCGCGCAACCGGCGCGGACGCCCTGCAAGGAGGCCTCGTCCCTCCCCCACACGGCGACCGCCCCGGTGGCCTGACCGGCCCTGGCGGCCCGTTCGAGGAGGGTGCGGACCGGCCGGCCGCGATCAGCCATCGCCGCTGGTCGGATCCCGGTCGCCGATCGGCAGCGGCCGCCGATCGTCGTCGACGTTGACGTAGGTGATCTCGGCGT
>CAZMED010000001.1:0-65828 GCA_964565045.1 uncultured Thermoanaerobaculia bacterium | reverse complement strand
CGAGGAGCGGATCCGCCGCGCCGAGGCGAGGCTCCTCCTGCGCCAGAGCGGCGACGTCTGAGGCTCCCGTGGAGGCCCGCTACGAGCAGCTCTTCCGGCGCATGGCCCTGACCGGCCTCGCGGTGGCGCTGATCCCGCTCTACCTGGTGGGCGCCGCCATCTACATCTACTTCGCCTCGTCGCAGGAGCAGGCGCAACGCGCCCAACTGCAGAATCTCGCCGTCAACAGGTCCAACGCGGTGCAGCTGTTCCTCGCCGAGCGCACCGCGATGCTCGAGGCTCTGGCGCACACGGCTTCCCTCGAGGGTCTGGTGAGAGCGGGCGAGCTGCACAACGTGCTCGAGATTCTCAACCGGCGCCAACAGAGCTTCGTCGACCTGGGCATCATCGACGCCGCCGGCGACCACCTGGCCTACGAGGGGCCCTTCCGGCTCGAGGACCGCAACTACGGCGGCGAACCGTGGTTCGAAGAGGCCATGGTGCGCGGCGTCTACATCAGCGACGTGTTCCTGGGCTTCCGCCGCGTGCCCCACTTCGTCATCGCGGTGCGACGCGAGGACGTCCCGGAGCCGTGGATCCTGCGCGCCACCATCGACTCCGAGGTCTTCACGCGGCTGGTGCGCAGCGGCCAGGTCGGGCTCACCGGCAACGCATACATCGTCAACCGTGACGGCCTCTACCAGACCCCGCCCCGGTTCGACGGCGAGATCCTCGGCCGCGCGCCCTTCAGCCCCTCGATCGCGCCCCCCGGGGTCAACGTCGTCTCGCGGGAAACCGAAGACGGCCGCCGCGTGCTCACCGCCTTCGCCTGGATGACCACCAAGGACTGGCTGCTGGTCGTCGACCGCGACCCGCGCGAGGCGATGTCGCCGCTGCGGCAGGCGTTGAAGGTGGAGCTGGTCGCGATGCTGGCGGCGTCGCTCCTGGTCGGCGGCGCGGTGGTTTTCCACACCCGCCAGATGGTGGCGCGGCTCGCCGCCGAGGACCGCAAGCGGGTGGCCACGGAGGCCCAGCTCGCGCACTCCGCGCGGCTGGTCTCCCTGGGACGGATGGCCGCCGGGGTCGCGCACGAGATCAACAACCCCCTGGCTGCGATCGGCGAGCTGGCCGGGCTGATGGAGGACCTCATCGACGAGGAGTTCCTCGCCAGCTCGCCGCACGCCAGGCTGTTCCAGGACAACGTGCGCAAGATCCAGTCGCACGTCGACCGGACGCGCGGCATCACCCACCGGATGCTGGGCTTCGCGCGGCGCATGGAGCCGCACCAGGACACCTTCAACGTCAACGACGTGGTCGGCGAGGCACTGTCGTTCATCGAGCGCGAGGCCTCGTTCCGCGGCGTCGAGCTCATCCGCCAACTCGATCCGAGTCTGCCGATGATCAAGAGCGACCGCGCCCAGCTGCAGCAGGTCTTTCTCAACCTGCTCAACAACGCCCTCGACGCCGTCAGCGAAGGCGGCCGGATCATGGTGACGACCCGCGTCGTCGCCGACTCGGTGGTGGTCATGGTCGAGGACGACGGCAGCGGCATCCCCGAGGAGCTGCACGACCGGATCTTCGACCCGTTCTTCACCACCAAGGCCCCCGGCGAAGGGAGCGGCCTCGGTCTCTCCATCTGTCATACCATCATGAAGGGCCTCGGCGGCTCCCTGAGCTTCGACAGCGCGCCGGGCGAGGGGACGATCTTCAGGGTGCGGTTGCCGAGGACGCAGATCTGACCGCCCGCGGGCGGTGAAAGGAGACCAGGTCGATGGCCCTACGACTGCTGGTGGTCGACGACGAAGAGGACTTCCTGCGCTCGATCGTCATGCGCATCGAGCTGCGGGGCATCGAGGTCGAGGGGGTCACCAGCGGCGCCGCGGCTTTGGAGTACCTGAAGGCCAACCCCGACGCGGTGGACGTCGTGCTGCTCGACATCAAGATGCCCGGAATGGACGGCATCGAGGCCCTCCGGCAGATCAAGTCCTGCTGCCCCGACACCGAGGTGATCGTCGTCACCGGCCACGCCTCACAGGAGTTCAGCCGGCTCGGCCGCGAGCTCGGCGCGTTCGACTACCTCATCAAGCCGATCCGTCTCGACGCGATCCTCGAGAGGATCCAGGCGGCGTTCCGCCGGCGTCGGGGGCTCGACGCCGAGTGACACACCGCGATCAGACGCCGGTTCGACGATGAATGAGACGACCCGACCCCGCGTCCTTCTGGTCGATGACGAGATCGACTTCCTGTCGAGCCTCGCCCAGCGCCTCGAGCTGCGCGGGCTGCCGGTCCTGACCGCCGGCAGCGGGCCCGAGGCGCTCGAAATCCTGGACCGCGAGCCGCTCGACGTCGTCGTTCTCGACGTGCGCATGCCGGGCATGGACGGGATCGAGACCCTGCGCCGCATCAAGGACCGCCACCCGCAGGTGCAGGTGGTGATGCTCACCGGCCACGCCGACCTCGAGTCCTCCATCGAGGGCATGCGCTTCGGGTTCTTCGACTACCTCACGAAGCCCGTCAAGCTGGCGCAGCTGGTGGAGAAGATCGATGAAGCCTTCAGCCGGAGGCGCGGCGAGGAGGTGGCGGGTCGGGAGACCTTCACCGACAAGCTCCAGGAGCACATGATCGTCGCCGACCGGCTCGCCTCTCTCGGCGAGCTCGCGGCCAGCATCGCGCACGAGATCAACAATCCACTGGCGGTGATCTCCGAAGCAGCCGGCTGGCTGCGCTCCCGTGCCGGCCGGCCCGAGCTCTCCGCCGAGGAGCTGCGGGAGGCCTCGGCCCGGGCCCTCGACAAGATCGAGTCCGCGGTCGATCGCGCGGCCCGCATCAGCCGGAACTTCCTGCACTTCGCCCGCGCGCCGGACGCCACAGTGCGCGCCACCGACCTCGGCGAGCTGGCCTTGGAGGTTCGCGAGCTGACCCGGCGCTCGGCGGCCACCGACAACATCGAGGTCGTTGTGACGAGGCCCGAGGACGCCGACCTGACAGCCGAAACCGACCCCTACCAGCTGCGCCAGGTGCTTCTCAACCTGGTCACCAACGCGGTGCAGGCGGTTGCCCGCGGGGGCCGTGTCGAGATCGCGGTCGACGGCGCGAGAGACCAGGTCACGATGGCCGTCATCGACGACGGACCGGGCATTCCCGACGAGCACATCGAGAGAATTTTCGAGCCGTTCTTCACCACCAAGGAGGCGGGCCACGGAACCGGCCTCGGGTTGTCCGTGTCGCGGGGTATCGTGGAGAAGCTCGGCGGCCGCATCGAGGTCGAGAGCAGGCCGGGGGCGGGCTGTACCTTCCGCGTGGTGGTGCCCCGCCGCCGGGCCTGAGGAGGACGCATGACGATCAAGGTGCTGCTCGTCGACGACGAGACGAGCTTCGTGGAGACGCTCAGCAGGCGGCTCGCCCTGCGCAGGCTGCAGGTACTGACGGCTGCGAGCGCCGCCGAGGCGCTGGCGACGCTCGACCGGGAGGAGGTGGACGTCGTGGTCCTCGACGTCCGCATGCCGGGAATGGGCGGCATCGAAGCGACGAAGGAGATCCGCAGCGCCCATCCGACGGTCGAGGTCATCCTGCTCACCGGGCACGCGAGCCTCGAGGCGTCGCTGGAGGGGATGACCATGGGCGCCTTCGACTACCTGTTGAAGCCGGTCAGCATCGACGAGCTGATGTTCAAGATCGAGGACGCCCACCGGCGCCGGACCCTGCGGCTGGAAGGTGCGCGCTCCCGGTCGGATGGCGGCGGCGAACGCGACCCGGAGTCCGGGTGAGGCTGCCGCGGCCGTTCGTCGCGGATCTCGTGAGGGTGGTCGGTGGTCGCGGTCCTTGATCGGCTGCTCCGCTGGCTGACCGGCCGACTGCGACCGACCGCCGGCCTCGGCGGAGACGACGGCACCGCCCTCTTCAAGGAACGCTACCACGCCCTGCGGCTGCTGCTGGCGGCCAACAACAAGGCCCTCGACACGATGGCCGAGATGGAGCAGACGCTGGCGGGCGGCCAGCTGTACGGGATGGCCTTCGTGCACTCGCGCTGCACGGCGGCCGGCGTCAGCGTCTTCGCCATGGTCCGCCACCTCGACGAGCTCGCGCCCGGGACGTACCGCGAGCTCTTCGGCGTCCTGGACAGTATCCAGGGGCAGATCCGGGGCCTGCTGGCGGCTCGCCCGCCGAGCGAGGACGCGCCGCTGGTGGTTCCGCTGTCGTCGATCGACCGGGCGTTGGTCGACGAGGTGGGCTCGAAGATGGCCAACCTCGGCGAGGTGGCCAACGTCGTCGGGCTGTCGGTGCCGGAAGGATTCGCCATCACGGGGCGGGCGTACCAGCTGCTGCTCGAGCACAACGACCTGCAGCCGGAGATCGACCGCCTCATCCAGACCTCCGACAGCGACGAGCCGGCCGAGATCTTCCGCCTGAGCTCCGAGCTGCAGCAGCTGGTGGTCAACGCCGAGGTCCCGGCCGAGCTCGGCGAGGCGATCGGCTCGGCCTACGAGGACCTCGCGGCCGCGGCCGGCGGGCGACCTTCGGTGGCGCTGCGCTCGAGCGCGGTCGGCGAGGACAGCCCTGAAGCGTCCTTCGCGGGCCAGTACGCCACCGAGCTCAATCTGCGGCCCGAGCACCTGGCGGACGCCTATCGGCAGGTGGTGGCCAGCAAGTACACGCCGCAGGCCATGCAGTACCGGCTGCAGCGCGGCCTGCGCGACGATCGGCTCGCGATGTGCGTCGGCTGCACCGTCATGGTCGACGCCCGGGCTGGAGGGGTCGCCTACACCGCCAACCCGGGCGACGCCCGTGACGACACGGTCGTCGTCAGCTCGACCCTCGGCCTCCCGAAATCGGTCGTCGACGGCCGCTTTGCCGCCGACCAGTTCATCCTCTCGCGGGAGCGTCCGCCGCGGATCTTGAAGCGCCGGATCGCCGACAAGAGGGCGCGGCTGGTTCTCGATCCCGCAGAAGGGGTGGCGCGGGAGGAGGTCCCGGCAGCCGACCGATCCCGGCCTTCGCTGAGCGACGAGGAGGCGGCGCGGGTGGCGGCGGCGGCACTCGATCTCGAGGACCACTACGGCCTGCCGCAGGACGTGGAGTGGGCGATCGACGGCGCCGGCGACGTGGTGGTGCTGCAGAGCCGCCCGCTGCAGCAGGTCGTGGAAGCGGAAGCCCTCCCGCCGGCGCGGCCGCAGGACGTCACGCCGTTGCTTGAGGGCGGCCTCTGCGTGAGCCCGGGCCGCGCCTCCGGACCCGTCATCAGGGTGGAGCGCGACAGCGACGCGCTGCGGTTTCCCGACGGCGCGGTCCTCGTGGTGTCGCACCCGCTGCCGCGGTGGGCGGCCCTGCTGTCGCGCGCCGTCGCGGTGGTCGCGGCCGAGGGAGGGATTGCGGGCCACCTCGCCACGGTCGCGCGCGAGTCGCGTCTGCCGGCGCTGTTCGGCGTCTCCGCCCTCGAGGCCCTCGAGGAGGGCGCCGTCGTGACCGTCGACGCCGACGGGGGCGCGGTCTACCCCGGCCGGGTGGAGGCCCTGCTCGGCGAAGAACGAGCGCGGCCGTCGGCGATGGAGGGCAGCCCCGTCCACGCCACCCTGCGCGACGCGCTGCGGCTGATCAGCCCGCTCAACCTCCTCGACCCGGACGACGTGTCCTTCCGACCCTCGGCCTGCCGCACGCTGCACGACATCACCCGCTTCTGCCACGAGAAGGCGGTGCGAGAGATGTTCGACTTCGGCAAGAGCCACCGCTTCCCCAGGCACGCCAGCAAGCAGCTCCACCACAACGTCCCCATGCAGTGGTGGGTGCTCGATCTCGAGGACGGCTTCACCCACGAGATCGTCGGCAAGTACGTGCGCCTCGAGGAGATCGCGAGCCGGCCGATGCTCGCGGTCTGGCGGGGGATGGTCGCGGTTCCCTGGGAAGGGCCACCCGCCATGAGCGGCCGCGGCTTCGCGTCGGTGCTCTTCGAGGCCACCGCCAACCCGGCGTTGGCGACCCCCTTCCGCACGCCCTACGCGCAGCAGAACTACTTCATGATCTCCTCGAGCTTCATGAACCTGCAGTCGCGCTTCGGCTTCCACTTCGCCGCCGTCGAGTCGGTGGTCGGAAGCCGCGACCACGAGAACTACCTCAGCTTCTCCTTCAAGGGCGGCGCCGCCGACCTCATGCGCAAAGCGGCCCGGGTACGCCTGATCTGCGAGCTCCTCGACGAGCGCGGCTTCACCGTCGAGGCGCGCGAGGACCACGCCACCGCCCGCCTCGCCGGCCTCCCGGCCGCGGCCATGGAGCGGCAGCTCGAGGTGGTCGGTTATCTGATCATGCACACACGGCAGCTCGACATGATCATGGGCAACCCGGCGGCGGTGGCGCACTACGCGGGCAAGATCCGAACCGATCTCGAGCGGCTCGACTCCGCGGACGCTCCGGCCGGCGGGGATACGCCGTAGCGGCGGGCTTCGACCGCGCCTGGAAGCCGGCCCGACGGTGGCGGGTTATGGTGGAGTGATGACGGTTTCGACGACACCACCCCACACGCGCACCGGGCTGCCGAACAGCGCCCTCGCCGAAGCCCTGTTCACCCTCTCGGAGTCGGAGCCGCCCGGCGACCGCAGGGTGGCCCTCCTGCGCGCCGGCTACGCGGCCTTCGACACCCCGGGGATCGCCCACCGCGCAGCCCTCGAGGACGCCCCCGACTGGCTGCGGCCGCTGATCGAGCAGCTCGCGGCCTGCCGCAGCGAGGACGCGGTGCAGGCCGCGGTCCAGCGCCTGGCGCTCGACCGCCCGCAGCGGCGGCGCGCCGCTCGCGCCGGTTACCTGTCGCGTGCAGCGGTCGCCGAAACCCTGCGCGACGGGCCGGCCGAGCTGCAGCCGGCGCGTCTGCGCGGCGCCTGCCACTGGCACACCCGCGACTCCGACGGCAAGGCCTCCCTCGACGCCATGGCCCGCGCCTGCGGACGCCGGGGTTTCGCCTGGTCCATGGTGACCGACCACTCACGGGGGCTCGAGGTGGCCTCCGGGCTCGACCGGGAGGGCCTGCGGCTGCAGCGCCGGCGCATCGAGTCCTGGAACTCCCGACACGGCGAGGACCACCGTGTCTTCCAGGGCCTCGAGGTGGAGATCCTGGCCGACGGCACCCTCGACGTTCCCCAGGGGGAGCGCCTCGAGGTCGAGTGTGTTCTCGCCGCGGTGCACAGCATCTTCGATCCCGAGCGCGACCAGACCGACCGGCTCCTGCGCGCCGTCGCGACCCCGGGAGTGCACGTTCTCGCCCACCCGCGCGGCCGCCATTTCCACCACCGGCCCGGACTCAAGGCGCGCTGGGAGACGGTCTTCGCGGCGTGCGCCGAGCTCGGCGTCGCGGTCGAAATCAACGGCTTCCCGCGCCGCCAGGACCTCGACGCGGACCTCGCGCGGCTCGCCGTCGCAGCGGGCTGCGAGGTGGTGCTCGCGTCGGACGCGCACGCCGTACCGCACCTCGAGTTCGACGCCTACGCCGCCGCCATCGCCATGCGTGCCGAGGTGCCCCGGGAGCGGATCCTCAACGTGCGCCACGCCGACGAGTTCGAGGCCTGGCTGGGCGATCGTTAGAAAGTTGGAACGTTAGAACGTCAGAACGTTCCCGCCCCTCCAACTGAACCACAGAGAGCCGTCAAGATCCCGCAACCCGGCGGTCTTGAACTGGTCCTGCGATGAGTCGGAAAACCCTCTGTGCGGCTCTGTGCCCTCCGTGCCTCTGTGGTTCGACGGATTCCCCGGATCGATCCGTGTGAATGACCCGGAGGTGGCCATGCCGCGGCCGCTGAACCTGTCTCTGCCCACTGCCGCTGGATCTGTCACTGCCATCTGGCGCTGTCACTGATGCTGATTCCGGGCACGGGCACGGAAACGGGCACGGAAACGGGCTAGTACAGCGGGAACCTCTTCGTCAGCGCGTGGACCTCCGCCTTGACGGCCTCCATCTCGGCGGTGAAGGCGGCGAGCTTGGCCTCGTCCTCCTTGTCCTCGTCGGCGCGCAGGACGCGATCGATGAGGCCGGCGATGGTCTCCATCTCGTCGGGGCCCATGCCGCGGGTGGTCACCGCCGGGGTGCCGATGCGCAGACCGGAGGCGATGTAGGGTTTGCGGGTGTCGAAGGGGACGGTGTTCTTGTTGACGGTGATGTCGGCGAGCCCGAGCCAGCGCTCCGCCTTCTTGCCGGAGATGAAGTCGGCGCCGAGGTCGATCAGGAAGAGGTGGTTGTCGGTGCCGCCGGAGACGATCCGCCAGCCGCGCGCCTTGACCGCCTCGCAGAGCGCCGCCGCGTTGTCGACGACCCGCTGCTGGTAGGCCTTCCACTCCGGCCGCAGGGCCTCGGCGAAGGCCACCGCCTTGGCGGCGATGACGTGCATGAGCGGACCCCCCTGGACGCCGGGAAAGACCGCCTTGTCGATCGCCTCGGCCCACTCGGCGCCGCACAGGATGATGCCGCCGCGCGGCCCGCGCAGGGTCTTGTGGGTGGTCGAGGTCACGAAGTGGCAGTGGGGCACCGGCGAGGGGTGGAGGCCGGCGGCCACCAGCCCGGCGATGTGCGCGATGTCGGCCATGATCAGGGCGCCCGCCTCGTCGGCGATGGCCCGCAGGCGCGCGAAATCGATGATGCGCGGGTAGGCCGAGGCGCCGCACACGATGAGCTTGGGCCGGTGCTCGAGGGCGAGCTCGGCGAGGCGGTCGTAGTCGATGGTCTCGGTCTCGCGGTCGACGCCGTAGGCGACGACCTCGAACTCCTTGCCCGAGTAGTTGAGCGGGTGGCCGTGGGTGAGGTGGCCGCCGTGGTTGAGGTCCATGCCGAGCAGGGTGTCGCCGGGCTGCATGACCGCGAGGTAGACCGCCATGTTGGCCTGCGCCCCGGAGTGGGGCTGGACGTTGGCGTGCTCGGCGCCGAAGAGCTGCTTGAGGCGCTCGCGCGCGAGCTCCTCGCCGACGTCGACGAACTCGCAGCCGCCGTAGTAGCGCTTGCCCGGGTACCCCTCGGCGTACTTGTTGGTCATCACCGAGCCCATGGCGGCCATCACCGCCGGCGACACGAAGTTCTCCGACGCGATGAGCTCGAGGCCCACTTTCTGGCGCCGGCGCTCGTCGCGGAGCGCCCGGGCGACCTCAGGGTCGGCCGCTTCCACCAGAAGGTCGCACGCGGTGAAGAACGCTTCTCTCTCGGTCGCGTCTGACATCAGTCCTCCCGCTCGGTCTCGATCCGCTCGGCGCGCCGCCGGTGGCGGCCGCCCTCGAACGGGGTCTCGAGGAAGATCCGCACCATCTGCTCCGCCACGCCGACGCCGGTCACCCGCCCGCCCATGCACAGCACATTGGCGTCGTTGTGCCGGCGCGCCATCTCGGCGGTGAAGGCATCGTGGCAGAGCGCCGCCCGCACCCCCGGGTGGCGGTTGGCGGCCATGCTCATGCCGATGCCGGTGCCGCAGATCAGGACCCCACGCTCGGCCTCGCCGGAGGCGACGGCTCCGGCGACGCGGTGCGCGAAGTCGGGATAGTCGACCGCGCTCGAATCGCCCGGCCCCAGATCGCGGACCTCGTGACCCGCCCCCTTCAGCAGCTCGATCACCCGCGCCTTGAGCTCGAAGCCGGCGTGGTCGGAAGCGATGACGATCACGGCGTTCCTTTCAGGGCTCGCGGTCGGGCGACGGCAGGTGCAGTGCGCGGTACTCCTCGAGGGCGTAGCGGTCGCTCATGCCGGCGAGGTGGTCCACGATCAGCCGCGCGAACCCGGCGCACGTATGGTACCGGTCGCCGACCACCCCTGCAATACGCTGCAGCGGCAGCTCGCGCAGGTGCGGCAGCGCGAGCTCCTCGGCGGCCCGCAGCAGAACGTAGTCGGGGAGGATGGCGGGCTCGCGCCAGTAGGCGTCGAAGAGGCCGGTCATCACGCGCCGCGCGCGCCAGTCCTGGCGGCTGACCGGGCCGCGGTTGATGATCCGTGAATAGATGAAGCCCTTGAGCTCGACGAAGAGCTGCTCGATCTCGGAGGAGAACCAGACCGTGGTCTGAGAGGCCTCGTGGCGGTGGCGGTTCCAGCCCTCGTGGTCCGCGATCCCGTGCTGCTCGCAGAAGCGCTCGATACGCGCGGCCGAGGCCTCGACCACGTCGTGAACGAAGAGCCTAATGATCCCCCGCACCAGCGAGTTCTGGCGGTCCCACGGGCGCTCGTCACCATACGATGGGCCGGCGGCCTCCCGCACCCGGGCGGCGACCGCGAGCTTCTCCACCGCCTCGAGCCCGACCGCACCCGCGCGCAGGCCGTCCTCGAGGTCGTGGGTCTGCTGGGCGATCTCGTCGGCCACTGCCACCGCCTGCCCCTCGAGGTGGCAGGACCTGTCGAGGCGGAGGCCCTCACCGCCCGGTAGGGGGAACGGGTAGTCCACCTTCCACGACGTGTGCTTGAGGATCGCCTCCCGCACCTGGTCGGTGAGGTTGATACCGGGCTGCGCGTAGCGCCGCTCGAAGAGGTCGACCACCCGCAGCGACTGGTAGTTGTGCTTGAAGCGCCCGACCTCGTCGACCACCGCGGGGGGCAGGGGCACCTCGGGGTTGACCCCGCGCAGGATCTCGTCGAGGGCGGACTCGCCGGTGTGGCCGAAGGCGGTGTGGCCGACGTCGTGGCCCATGGCGGAAGCCTCGGCGAGGTCCTCGTTGAGGGCCAGGGCGCGGGCGATGGTCCGCGCCAGCTGCCCCACCTCGAGGGTGTGGGTGAGGCGGGTCCTGGGGTGGTCGCCAACGTGGGGCACGAAGACCTGCGTCTTGTGCTTGAGGCGCCGGAAGGCGCGCGCGTGCAGGATGCGGTCGCGGTCGCGCTGGAAGGCGAGCCGGAGATCGCCGGGGTCGCTCGCCTCGGGGCGCCGCCGGGTCGCCTCCGCGGATCGCACCGCCACCACTGACAGTCGCCGCGCCTCGTCGGCCTCGAGCGTCGTGCGGTCACGAACCCACGACGATCTCACCATGCCGCACCTCCGTCCGATCCGGCCAACAGGGAGCCGACCAGGCGCACGCTGCCCGCCGCCAGGACCGGGTCCGGCAGCGCCGCCAGCGCCGTCTCCGGGTCGCACGCCGCCCGCGCCCCCGGGAACGCGGCGAGCAGGCGCGCAAGCGGCATCGCGCGCTCGTCGGCGAGCTCGCACACCGCGACCTCGCCGGCCACCGGCCTCAGCACGGCCGCCATCGCCTCGAGGGGCTTGTCGTCGAGACAGGAGAACAGGAGGTTGTAGCGCTCGCCGAGACCACCGATGTGCGCGGCGAGAGCCGTCACACCCTCGAGGTTGTGGGCGCAGTCCATCAGCACCTCGCGGCCGCCGAGCCGGTGTCGGCTGAGCCGCCCCGGCCAGCGTACGCCCTCGACCGCCGCGCGCACCCGCTGCGGCTCGAGCCCTCCGAGCCAGCCGGCCGCCGCCGCCTGGAGGCAGAGAGCGAGCGCGAGCTGGGCGTTTTCGAGCTGGTGGGCGCCGGGTAGGGGAAGGCGCACCGTTGTCCGGCCTCCACCCCAGGACAGCGCGACCCGGCCGCCGGCGACCGGACGGCACTGCACCAGGGACCCGGCGGGCACCGCGGCCGGCGCCGCCAGGGCCTGCAGGATGTCCGCGCCGACGCCCGTGCCGACGACCGGCCAGGACGCGGCCGCCAGGGCGCGCCCCTTGTCGCGCGCGATCGCCCGGCGGTCGCCGCCCAGCCAGGCGCGGTGGTCGGTCCCGACGTTGGTGAGTCCGGCGACGGCGCTCTCCGCCAACCGCGTCGCGTCCCAGGAGCCGCCCATGCCAGCCTCCAGCACCACGACCTCGACGCCGGCCTCGGCGAAGATCGCGAATGCCGCGGCGGTCAGGGTCTCGAAGTAGGTGAGCTCCGGAAAGCCGTCGAGGCGGTCGAGCTGGCGCTCCAGCTCCCCGGGAGCCACCGCTGCGCCGCCGACGCGGATCCGCTCCTCGACCCTTATGAGGTGCGGCGAAGTGTAGAGACCCGTGCGGAGCGAATGGGCGCGCAGCACCGCTTCGGTGATCGCGGCGCTCGACCCCTTGCCGTTGGTGCCGACGACGAGGATCGAGGGGAACCGGCGCTGCGGATCGCCGAGGGCGGCCAGCGCCGCCCGCAGACGGTCGAGGTCGGGCCGGATCCTGCTCGCCCCGCGCCGCTCGAGCCTCAACGGAGCAGCGGCAGGCATCGGGCGAGGGTGCTCTTGAGCTCGGGCCGCGGCACCACCATGTCGAGCATGCCGTGCGCGAGCAGGAACTCGGAGCGTTGGAAACCCTCCGGGAGCGTCTGCCGGATGGTCTGCTCGATGACCCGCGGCCCGGCGAACCCGATCAGTGCTCCGGGCTCGGCGATGTTGAGGTCGCCGAGCATGGCGTAGCTGGCGGTCACCCCGCCGGTCGTGGGGTCGGTCAGGACCGAGATGAAGGGCAGGGCCCTGGCCCGCATCCGCGCGAGCCCGGCGGAGACCTTGCCGAGCTGCATCAGCGACAGGATGCCCTCCTGCATCCGGGCCCCGCCGGAGCACGACACGATGATCAGCGGCAGCTTGCGGTCGACGGCGCGGTCGACGGCCCGGGCCAGTTTCTCGCCCACCGCCGAACCCATGGAGCCGCCCATGAAGCCGTACTCCATGGCGGCGACGATGACGGGCGTCTTGCCGATCTCGCCCTGCGCCACCACGACCGCGTCCGAGCCGCCGTACTTCTTGTTGTAGACCTTGAGGCGCTCGGGATAGGGCTTGGAGTCGACGAAACCGAGCGGGTCGGCGGAACGGATCCTGCCGAAGAGCACTTTGTAGCGACTGTTGTCGAACAGCATCTGCAGGCGGAGCTCGGCGGAGATCCTGAAATGATAACCGCAGCGCGGGCACACGTGGAAGTTCCCCGAAACCTCGCTGTGGTAGAGGATCTCGGAGCACCCCAGACACTTGACCCACAGGCCCTGCGGTCCGCGACTGTCTTCGTCCATCGATCTCTCCGTCCTGCGCCGCCGGCGCGATCCTCAGAAACTCATCGGCCCGGGCGGAAAGGTGTCTGCAGATCGGGACGCGCCATGGTCGCTGCCGGCCCTTCTGCCGTCCCGCGAGGAGGCACTCAGCTGTCCGAATCGTCACCGTCGAGATCGTTCGGGATCCCGAGACGTTGGCACGCGGCGTCGTACATCTGGCGGGCCGCCTTCTGGGCGACCTGGAGGTCCGCGATCCGCTCCTTGACGCGGGTGAGCTCTTCCTGGATCTGGCCCTCGATCTCCTGAACCTCGCGCTTCGTCTGCTGCAGCGCCTCCTCGTAGAACTTCTTCTGCGATTCGGTAAGGCCAGCCATGTCTCCCCTCCAACCCTGTCTATTCCAGCACGAACGGAACCCGGACCGCGACCCACATCCGCACCCTCACCCCGAGCTTGGTCGCCGGCTTGTAGCGCCAGCTCCTGACGGCGTCCTCGGTCGCCTTCTCGAAGCCCACCCCGGGGAAGTCGACGGCAATCAGACGAAACTCCTCGACCGAGCCGTCGATTCCCACCAGCGCCTCCGCTTCAACCACCCCCGACTTGCGCAGGCGATGCGCCAGCCGCGGGTACTCGGGACTGGACTGCTGGATCGCGACCGGCGGGACGACCCCGGGGCCGAGCGCCACGATATCACCCTCACGGACCGCCGGCGTCGGCGTCGGGGGCACCGGCGTCGCGGTCGGCGCGAGACGGGTCGGGGTCGGCGGCACCCTGGTCGGGGTCGAGGTCACGGTCGGCGTGGCGGTCGCGGTCGGGGTCGGAGTCGGAGGGTACGGCGTCGGCGTCGGGAACTCGTCCTCCAGTCGCAGCCGCAGGGCCTCCTCCTGCTTCTCGATCTCCGCCGCCGCAACCGCCCGGGCCTGCTCGATCAGCTCCTGCTCGGTGAGCAGGCCCGGAGCCGGCTCCGGGCTCGGGGTCTCGGTCGCCACCGGCACCGCCATGGGTTCGCCCGATACCGAACCGGGCCCCGATCCGCCGCGCAGGAAGTACCAGCCCGCCGCGGCCACCACCACGATCAGGATCGCCAGCAGCACCCACAGTTGACGGGAGCCGCCCGCAGCGGCGGCACTGCCGGTGTCGTCGAGCTCGGCCGCCAGCGGCGGCGGTACCGGATCGCGGCGGGGGCCGAGCGCCCGTTCGAGCTCGGCATCCGGCGCCGGCACGTCGAGCGGCTTGGAAGGCGCGATGGCGGGGCCGCGCGGACCCGGTCCCGTCGGTGGGGCGGGTCGGCGCGGCGGCGGCGGTTCGCGCGGCGGGCTGGCGGCGCTCTGCCCGACAGCTTCGCCCGGCGGACCGGTGCGGGGCGGGTCCTTGCGCTGAAGTGCGGCCAGGAAATCGGCGATGGCCGTCTGGTCAGCGCTCCACTCCCGGCTCCGCATGACCTGCTCGATGTCCCGCTGGAGCTCGAACGCGGACTGGTAGCGGTCATCGCGGTCCGCCTGCAGCGCCTGGAAGACGATGCGGTCGATCTCCGGACCGACCTCCGGATTGTGTGAGGACGGAGCAGCGATGATGGGGTCGCGGACCTGCTCGAGAACCGACAGCTCGGAGTCGCCCGCGAACGCCTTCTTCGAGGTCAGCATCTCGTACAGCACCAGACCGAGCGAGAAGATGTCGGACCGGTGGTCGATGCTCTTGCCCCATGCCTGCTCGGGGGACATGTACTGCAGCTTGCCCTTGAGCGCCCCGGCGCGGGTCTGGGATGCCTTCGACGCCGCCTTCGCGATGCCGAAGTCGCACAGCTTCACGTCGCCCTGGTACGAGATGAGGACGTTCTGAGGGGACACGTCGCGATGCACCAGGCCGAGATCGCGGTTTTCGAAGTCCCGCTTCTTGTGCGCGTAGTCGAGCGCCGAGGCGAGCAGGACGGTGATGTGGAGGGCGAGCGGGATCGGCATGCGGAGGCCGCGCTCCTGGCACTCCGCCAGGATCGAGCGCAGGTCGCGGCCGTCGATGAACTCCATGGCGATGTAGTGCGAACGGTCGACCTTGCCGAGATCGTAGATGTGGATGATGTTGTTGTGGTTGAGCTGTGCCGCGAGCTTGGCCTCGTCGATGAACATGCGCACGAACTCGTCGCTGTCCGTCAGGTTGGACAGGATCCTCTTGATGGCGACGGTCTTCTGAAAGCCCTCCATGCCCATCATCCGCGCTTTGTACACCTCGGCCATGCCGCCGGTGGCGATGTGCTCCTCGAGAACGTACTGACCGAAGCGGCTGCCGCGTATGGACGCCGCCCGGGCGGACGGTGCGGCGGGTGAAGGCTTCGATGGCGGCGGGACGCTCGCGGCCGGGGTCCCGGCTGCGGGCGCGGAAGGGGGCGCCTTCGGCGCCTGCTCCGGCGGCCGCACCCGGGGTGGCGTCGAACCCGCCGCGGGTGGCGGCGCGGGCGACGCGACCCTGGCCGCGGGCGGCGACCCGGGAGCGGCGGGCTGCCGGCCGGCGGCCGGCGGCCCCGAGGGCGAAGGTTTCGGGCGCGGCGCGGCCGGCGGCTCGGCACGCGGCGCGGACGGCTGCGAAGCCGGCGCCTTACGGTGGCGGACCTCGAGGCCCGACAGGGTTTCCGAGAGCATCTTGTCGACGTCCGCCGCGACGTCCCGGTCCTGCTTCGAGGTCGGGGCGCTCCTGGTGCTCGCGAGAAGGTCGGCGAGCGCCTCGTCGACCGCGGACGGCTTCGCCCCCGGCGCGGGCTCGGAGCTCTTGCCGCCGGCGGCCGATGACAGCACGTCGTCGGTCGCGGCCGTCGGGGGGGGCTCGCCTCCTTCGACGTCGAAGACGATGTCGCCGAAGAGATCGTCCGAGGTCACTGCACCCCCCCCGCCGTCGAGGCCCGCACTGCGGCGCAGGGTCTCCAACATCTCCTGCGGAATCGCCTGGGTGGCCGCGGGGTTGGGCGCGGCGCTCACCAGCTCCTCGACGCGGGCCCGCAGATCATCGCGGCCGAACGGCCGGGGCAGAATGTCCTGGGCCCCGAAGCGAACCGCGTCCTGGCGCGGCGTGTCGCCGCGATAGCCCGACATCAGGATCAGGAAGGGGGTGGCGCGCAGTCCGGCGCGCGCCCGCAACTGGGTGATCGCGTCCTCGATCTTGAGGTTGGGCAGCAGCGAGGTGATGATCACCACGGTGGGCTCGAAGTGGGCGCAGCGATTGACCGCGTCGTTGACCGTGGAGGCGATCTCGAGTCGGTAGCCGGCATCCGCCAGCGCGGCCTGCACGTGCTCCACGGACCGCGGTTCGTACTCGATGACAAGGATGTTCGCACGCATCAAACCGCCCTCGCAGCCCCTGCCGTGGTCGAAGTGTCCAAACCTCATTATGTGTGACGGGTTTGCAAAGTCAACCGAAGGCCGCCGCATCCCCGGCGGCCGGCGCCGGCCCCGAGGTATAATGCCCAACCTCCGCATCCGCAGCAGCCGCGCGGGGCGGGACACGAGGAGGGTCCATGTCGGGCCACAGCAAGTGGAGCACGATCAAGCACAAGAAGGGCCGGGCCGACGCCAAGCGCGGCAAGATCTTCACCAAGATCATCCGCGAGATCACGGTCTCGGCGCGGGAGGGGGGAGGCGACGCGGACGCCAACCCCCGCCTGCGGGCCGCGGTGGCCGCGGCCAAGGCCGCCAACATGCCGGCCGACAACATCAAGCGGGCGGTCCAGCGCGGCACCGGCGAGCTTCCCGGGGTCAATTACGAGGAGATCAGCTTCGAGGGCTACGGTCCCGGCGGCGTCGCCGTGATGCTCGAGCTGCTCACCGACAACCGCAACCGCACCACGCCGGAGATCCGCCACCTGTTCTCCAAGCACGGCGGCAACCTGGGTGAGAACGGCTGCGTGTCCTGGTTGTTCGCCCGCAAGGGCCTGATCCTCATCCCGCGGTCCGAGGACCTGGACGACGACCGCGTCATGGAGCTGGTCCTGGATTCCGGTGCGGAGGACCTCGACCTCGACGACGAGGACTACTTCCGGATCTTCACCAGCCCCGAGGAGCTGCACCTGGTCAAGGACCGGCTCGAGGCCGAAGGGCTCATGGTCGAAGCCGCGCAGTTCGAGATGGAGCCCTCGTCCACGACCCGGCTCGAAGGCAAACAGGCGCAGCAGATGATCCGCCTCATGGAGGCCTTCGACGACCACGACGACGTGCAGAACGTGTGGGCGAACTTCGACATCGACGACGAGCTGCTGGCGGAGAGCTGACCGGGCGCCATGGTCAGCGGCGTTCGCGTCCTC
Source organism: uncultured Thermoanaerobaculia bacterium (assembly GCA_964565045.1). Classification (GTDB taxonomy): domain Bacteria; phylum Acidobacteriota; class Thermoanaerobaculia; order Thermoanaerobaculales; family Sulfomarinibacteraceae; genus Sulfomarinibacter. The sequence goes on along the minus strand of CAZMED010000001.1, from coordinate 48,633 downwards.
GGCGTCGATCCCGGCTCGCGGGCGACCGGGTGGGCGCTGGTGGTCGCGGTCGGCAACCGCTACCGCCTGGAGGCGAGCGGCGTGATCCGGCCGCGCGGCGAGGACCGGCCCGGTCGGCTGGCCGACCTCTTGGCGCGTCTTCGCGCGCTGCTGGCCGAGCTCGCGCCGGACACAGCAGCTGTCGAGTCCTCGTTTTCCGGCCTCAACCCGCGGTCCGGACTGGCGCTCGCCGAGAGCCGGGGCGTGATTCTCGCGGCCCTGGGCGCCGCCGGGCTCGCCGTGCGTTCGTACAGCCCTGCCGAGGTCAAATCCGCCATCGTCGGCACCGGGCGGGCCGAGAAACCGCAGGTCGTCTTCATGGTGATTCGCCTGCTCAGCCTCCGGGAAACACCACCGGTGGATGCCGCCGACGCGATGGCCGTGGCCCTCACGCACATTCACTCCGGAGCCTGCAGGGCAACTCGTTGACGCCCCCGGGGGCCCGTGCTACGATGCCCTGCCTTCATTCTCGGATGAAGCACGCGCGACGCAACGACAGGGTATCGCGACGGTGTTTTCGGGTCGGATCCTCGGGCCCACCGGACGATACACGAAGGATTTCCGGATGAGGCTGGAACTCATCCCCGCCTGAGAACTCGAACCAAGAGGAGGCAGAGCCGTGACTGGACAGGTTGCAGAGTATTTCCGCCAGGGTGGGATCTTCATGTACCCGCTGCTCTTTTTCTCGGTGTTGGCCGCCACCGTAGCAATCGAGCGTTTCATTGTCTTTTCCAAGGCCAAGATCAATGTCAACGAGTTTCTGACCAAGATCCGCAAGGCGCTGCTGGTCAACCGCAACGTCAAAGAGGCGATCAAGGTCTGCGAGCAGAACAAGAGCCCGGTGGCCTCGGTCATGAAGGCCGGTCTGCTGCGCTACGGCCACTCCCGGGAAGACATCGAGAAGACCATCGAGAACGCCGCTCTGTACGAGCTCGATCGGCTCGAAAAGCGCCTCGGCGTGCTCGCCACAACCGCCAACGTGGCCCCCATGCTGGGCTTCCTCGGCACCGTCGCCGGCATGATCAAGTCCTTCGCCACCCTCGCCGAGCAGGGTCTGACGAACCCCGCCGCGGTGGCTGTCGGCATCTCCGAGGCGCTGATCACGACCGCCACCGGTCTCATCATCGCCATCCCGGCGCAGCTGGTCTTCAACTGGTACACCACCAAGATCACCCGCTTCGTGCGTGACATCGAGACCGCTTCCAACATGCTCGTCGAGACCTTCGTCGAGATGGACAGCCAGCGTTACGCCCAGGGGGGCGAGGGCCAGGCCTAGAAGGGAGTCCGCCGATGGCACTCATCCGCGGAAGGGACCGCAAAACCGGAGCGCAGATCTTCACGGCATCGATGGCGGACATCGTCTTCCTGCTGATCGTGTTCTTCGTCCTCACTTACAAGGTCGAGGTCGACCGCACGAAGATGGACCTGCCCGACACCTGGGTGCGGATGAAGGTTCCGGAGAAGGCGGCCGTGATTTCGATTTCGCCGCCCGATGCCAACCCGCCGTTGACAGTTCGCGTCTCGACCGGCGAGGAGATGTCGCTGCCGGTCAGCACCGACGAGGAGGTCGTCACCTTCGCCTCGACCGAGGTCGCCCAGAACCCGGACAAGGAGTTCATCATCAAGGCCGACGACGCCGTGCCCTACGAGAGGGTCGACGCGGTGCTCGATGCGCTCAAACAGTCGAAGGTGAAGTTCATCTACCTCCTGTCCGAACAGAAGACCGTCAATTGACGGCGGAGGGACGACGATGAAGATAAAGAAGAAGGAAGTCCCGTCCGAGATCTTCACCGGATCGATGGCCGACATCTCGTTCCTGCTGATCATCTACTTCATGATCACCTCGGCGTTCTCGGCGACCCGCGGGCTCGACTTCGCCCTGCCCGAGGACACCCAGACGCCCGAGATCAAGCAGGAAGACTCGATCGACGTCCACGTCATGCGGGGCGGCGCGATCGAGGTCGACGGTCAGGGTATGTCCTTCGAGGCGATGCTGCCGTACATCGGGGACAAGCTGAAGCAGAACCCGGACAAGCCGGTGATCCTGCGCACCGACCCCGACGCGACCTACGGCGACATGATCACGGTCTTCGACGAGCTGCGACAAGCGCCCGACAAGATCGACATGGAGATCAAGACGATTTCGATTCCAACCCGACGCGAGATCGAGAACCTCTGGTCCATGCTCGGGATCCAGTGAGGGAGAATGCCATGAGCGACGCCGGGAAGCCCAAGAAGACCAAGCCGGACGCGGTCGACGACTCCGACATGCCGATGACCACGGCCGAAATGCTGGCCGCGGAGGAAACCCAGGATCGGAAGTTCGCGCGCTGGGCTTTCGGCATTGCGATCGTGTTCCACGTCATTGTCTTCGCCGTCCAGTGGCCCTCCTTCGCCGGCGGCTTGTCGGATGCCAAAGAGAAGAAGAGCAAGATCTACGTCGTCAAGCAGGTCAAGTTCAAGCAGCCGCCACGGCGCGAGATGCAGCAGATCCCCAAGCCGAAGACCCAGAAGGTCCCGATCCCCGATCCGACGCCGGACGAGCCCGAGCCGATCCGCGACGAGCAGCCGGACGAGAACATCGACTTCGTGCCCGACGACAACCTGGTGCTCGGCGTCCCCGACGCGCCCCCCCCGCCCGAGCCGGAGGGCCCCGTCCGCTTCGTGGTCGGCGGCAACATCACCGAGCCGGTCAAGATCAGCGGCCCCTCGCCGGTGTACCCGGAAGCGGCCCGTCGGGCGCGGATCCAGGGCGTTGTCGTGCTCGAATGCACGATCGGCAAGGACGGGCGGGTGCAGAACGTCAAGGTCCTGCGCGGCCTGCCGCTCGGGCTCACCGAGACCGCGGTCGACGCCGTCCAGAAGTGGCGCTTCGAGCCGTCCACGCTCAACGGCAAGCCGGTGGAGGTCCTTTACATCCTCACGGTGCGATTCAATCTGCAGTAGACTCTCCACAATGTCGCTGCAAGGGTCGTTGAGCGAGCTGCCGCTGTCGGACGTCATCCAACTGGTGAGCGTTTCCGGCAAGACGGGCGCGTTCAACATCCAGCGCGACGAGCAGGCCGGGCGCATCGTCCTGCGCGACGGACAGATCGTGGACGCCGCCGTCGGCAATCTCCGCGGCGACAACGCGGTGTTCGAGATGGCGATGTGGGCGGACGGAACCTTCGAGTTCCTGCCCGGCGAAGAGTGCGAGCAGGTCACCATCCACGTGTCGAACGCCTCGCTGATGATGGAGGCGGCGCGCCGGTTGGACGAGTGGCGGGTGCTGCGGCGCAAGATCCCGTCGCTCGACCTCGTGCCGTACTTCACGCCACGGGACCGCGGCGCCGACCAGGTCACCCTCAGCCCCCAGGAGTGGATCCTGGTCACCCGGATCGACGGCCAGCACTCCATCGAGGAGATCGCGGGGGCGCTGAAGTGGGCGCCGTTCGACGTTTCGAAGCTCCTGTTCGGGCTGATCACCACCGGCCTGGTGGCGCTCGGCAGCGCGAGCGAGGCCGGAGAACGGGGCCAGCGCTGGCAGGCGGGGGCGAGCCCTGTTACCCTGCTCGGGCTGGCCGAGAAGATCCGCGCGGTGGCGCTCGACGTCGTCGGTACCGGGGGCCAGCGGACGATCGACAAACAGTACGGTGCAGCGCGCACCCTGATCGAACGCGGCGAGGGTTTTCACGCGCTGCGGGAGATGGTCGAACAGAACACCAAGGCCATCTCGCTGCTCAAGGGCGCCGACACGGCCGCGATGTTCGACGAGCAGGTGCGGCCCTTGCTGGGCGAGCTGCAACAAAATCTGGGAGAATCCCGTTGAAAACTTGGAGGCACCGGATCATGACATCGAAAACCGCCCGTGCGAGGGTCGCAGCGGCGGCGATCGCGTTGCTGCTGGCCGCGGCCGCGCCTGCCGACGCTGAGTGGAACAAGGGCCTCGAGGCCTACAAAGCGAGGGACTGGAGCACCGCGGTCAAGGAGTTCGAGGAGGTCACCAAGACCAACCCGGATTACGCGGGCGGGTTCTACATGCTCGGGGTCTCCCAGCGGGCTCTCGGCCAGGTGAGCCCGGCCATCGCCAGCCTGCGCAAGGCGGTCGAGCTCGACGGAAGCCAGCCGTCGTACAAGATCGCGCTCGCCCAGGCGCTGCTCCAGGCCGATCAGTACCAGAATGCCTACGAGCTCCTCAAGCCGCTCAACATGAGCGCCATGGAAGCTTCGCTGCGTTCGAGCTACGCCCTCCTCTTCGCGCAGGCCGCGACCAGGACCAACCGGGAGGACGAGGCCATCAGCGTCGTCTCGACCCAGGTCAAGGCCGACGCCAAGAACGCGCGGCTGCAGCAGGCACTCGGTGCGGCCTACAACGCCAAGGGTGATGACGGTCGGGCGTTCAACGCGTTCAAGGCCGCGTTCGAGATCGATCCGAAGGACTCGTCGAGCGGCAGCAACGCCGTCCGCGCCGGCATTCTCGCCGCCCGCCGCGCCACCACGGACGCCGAGAAGGCGCGGTACTACAGCGGCGCCGCGCAGGTGGCCGAGCGTCTGGCTGCCAGCCACCCCTCCTTCGACCACAACCTGCTCGCCGGCGAGGCCTGGCTCGGCGCCGGGGACTATCGCAAGGCGCAGAGCTGGTTCGAGAAGGCCAAGGCGCAGCAGCCGAACAACGCCCTGGTCTACCTCTACCTGGCGCAGTGCAAGACGTCGACCGACCAGCTCAGCGCCGCCGTGACGGACCTCCAGCAGGCACTCAAGGTCGGCCCGACGGGCAAGGTCCGCACCCAGATCTACAACCAGGGCGGCTATGTCTACGACAAGATGAAGAACTACGATCAGGCCATCCAGTGGTACCAGAACGCCGGCAACGATCGCAAGGTGGCCGAGATGCGGGAGAAGCAGGGCGCGGCGGCGCAGAACCGAGCCGCCGAACAGGAGTGCGCCGAGTTCAAGCGCAAGATCGACGCTCTGAAAATGCAGGTTGCGGAGCTCCAGAAGCTCGGCGACATGGAGAACGCGAAGCTCCTCCAGGAGCAGCTGCCGACCCTCGAGAAGGACTACGCCGACCGTTGCCGTTGAGCCCGGCCGGGAGCCGACGACGACGCGGCCTCCGGGCCGCGTTTTTTCATCCCGGAGTTCGAGGGTCAGCCGTCGATCTGATCGGCGGTGTGGCGCGCGAGGGTGACGAGCGCCGCGGCGACCGGGAGAATGACTGCGGCGGTGGCCTGCAGCAGCAGCACCGCCGGCGGCATCGTGAGGGGCGGCAGACCGAGGGTCGCGACCAGGCCCCCGAGACCTGCCACGATCGCCGACGAGACCGCCACCGAGAGTCCGCCGGCGACCGCTGCCGGGACCGCCACCGCGACCAGAAAGGGCCCACGCACCGTGCCCTCGGTGGCGCCCACCAGGCGCATGATCGTGAGCTCGTCGGCATGACGGAAGAGCTCGAGGTGAACCCACACCGCCGCCAGCAGCAGCGCCGATGCGAGCAGGACGGCGCTCACGGCGCCGACGCCCCATGCGAGGCCGCGGGCGACGCGGCCGAACAGCACCGGAAGGGAGGAGCGGGGCCCGACGGCCAGCACCTCCGGGCGACCCTCCAGCACTCCGACCGTCTCGGGTTCGGCGGTCTCGATCTCGATTAAGGGCGGCATCGATGCGTCGCCCGACGCCAGCAGCTCGCCGAGATAGGGGAACCAGCGGCCGAGGCGATCCGCGAGCTCGCCCGCCGACACCTCGAGCAGCACCCAATCGGGGTGCGCTGAGGCCTCGGTGGCGATCCACTGCCGGCGCTGCTCGTCGTCGAGGCTCGGATGCAGGAGCACCGCAACCCTCGAGATCTCGGGCGAGAGTGCGGCCACCGGACCCAACCAGAGGTTGACCGTGAGGCCGACCCCGGCAAGGGCGATCGGCACCGCCAGGGCGAGCGCGAGCACGAGGCTCGTGGCGGCGCGTTGCCGCAGCAGAAGCCACCCTTCTGCGAGGGCGTGCCGGATCACGGCGGCCACATCCCGTCGTAGTGGATCTGTCCCTGGTGGAGCATCAGCGTCCGTGCCGGAATCGACTCCAGGATGGCGTGGTCATGGGTCGCGACCAGGACCGTGGCGCCCTGGTAGTTGATGTCGCACAACAGGCTGAGCAGCTCGGATGCGAGATCGGCGTCGAGATTTCCGGTCGGCTCGTCGGCGAGGATCAGCCGCGGCTGGTAGGCGAGCGCGCGGGCGATGGCGACCCGCTGCTGCTCGCCCCCCGACAGGGCGTCGGGCAAGGCGCTCTGTCGGTGCTGGAGGCCGAGCCGCTTGAGGACCTGGGTCGCCCTCCTCAGGGCCTCGCGCGGCGGCACGCCGTGCAGGCGGAGCACGAAAGTGACGTTCTCGAGCACCGTCTTGCGGCGCAGAAGCTTGAAGTCCTGGAAAATGACCCCGATCTTGCGCCGCAGCAGCGGCAGCCGGCGGCGGTGCAGCTGGTCGACCCGTCGGCCCGCCACCCAGACCTCGCCCTCGGTCGGGCTCTCGGCGGCGTACAACAGCCTCAGAAGCGTCGTCTTGCCGGCGCCGGAGGGTCCCGTGAGAAAGAGAAACTCGCCGGCCTCCACCTGGAGATCCAGCCCGCGCAGGATGGTACGCTGCTCGTACTCCTTCGAGACGCCGCGGAGCCGGATCACGGGTTGACGGCCGGAACTGTCGGCGCGCGGGCCGCACGGTCGGCCGCCGAGGCAGAAAGCGTCACGACACCTCCGGGTTCCGGATTGTATCATTGGCGCCGGTAACCGGAGGATAAGCCATCGACTCCTGGTCGGCGCTCGATCTCGCATCCGAACCCGCCCTCAGCCGGGCCTCGGACGACGTGCGCCTACGCTTCGGCCTCGGACCGGCAGGGACGGGCAGGCCGGCCGAGGCGCGGGCGCAGGACCTGCTGGAGGCGCTGCGGCCCGGCCTGCGCGCCCTGCGCTGGGGTCGGCAGGTTCACGGCCGCGTGGTGGCGTCGCTGGCTTCCGAGCCCGCCCGCCCCTTGGTGGGAGCGGCGTGCGTGGGCCGGTGCGACGCCCTGATCACGGCCGAAACCGGGCTCGGACTGCTGGTCTGGACCGCCGACTGTGTGCCGGTGCTGATGTCGGGCGGCGGCGTGGTCGCCGCCGTGCACGCGGGCTGGCGGGGAGCGGCCGCCGACATCGTGGGCGCGGTGGTGGACCGCTTCCGTACCGAGTACGGCGTCGCCCCGGATGGACTGCACGCCGCGCTGGGGCCCGCGATCTCGGGCCCCGCCTACCCGGTCGGCGCCGAGGTCATCGAGGCCCTCGGCGGCTTCGGCATCGCGGAGGCCAGCTGGCGGGACGGCAACCATGTCGACCTGAGGAGCTTTCTCGCGGCGCGGCTCGGGGCCCTCGGGCTCTGCCGCGAGCGCGTCGAAACCGTCGGCCCATGCACCGCGTCGACCCCCGGGCTGGCCTCCTTCAGGCGCGACGGCACCGCCGCCGGGCGCCAGTGGTCACTCGTCTACCGCACCGTTTGAGTGCCGCCGCCCGACGCGGGAGCTCGGCCCCGCAGTTGACCGCAGGCGGCGGCCACATCGGCGCCGCGAGACCAGCGGACGGTGACGGTGAGACCGGCGTCGCGGAGGGCCAGCGCGAAGCGTTCCACGACCTCCGTGTCGGGCCGCTTGAGGTGCGGAAAATGGACCGCGTCCTCGTTCAGGGGAATGACGTTGAGCTTGGCCGGGATGCCGCGGATGAGCCGAGCGACCGCGACGGCGTCGGCGATCGCGTCGTTGAAGTCGCGGATCAGGACGTACTCGAAGGTGATCCGGCGCCCCCTCTCGAGCGGAAAGGCGCGCAGAGCGTCAATCAGCTCCTCGAGCGGGTAGCGGCGTGCGATCGGCATGATCTGCTGGCGCCTCTCCTGGTCCGGCGCGTTGAGGGACAAGGCCAGCTTCGGTCGGCGCTCGAGGGCCGCGAGCCAGCGGATGCCGGGCAGGATGCCGGCGGTGGAGACCGTGATCCGCTTCGGGCTCACGCGCTCGAAGAGCACCGCCAGCGCGCGCCCGAGATGCCCGGTGTTGAGAAGCGGCTCGCCCATGCCCATGAAGACCAGGTTGACGCGTTCGACGTCGGCTTCGACCTCGCGCAGCATGAACCGGTATTGGCCGACGATCTCGTGCGCCTCCAGATTGCGGCCCGCGCCGAGCGCCCCGGTGACGCAGAAGGTGCAGCCCACCGCGCAGCCCGCCTGCGACGACAGGCAGAAGGTCGCCTTCGCTCCCTCGCGCATGGCGACGCACTCGACGGCGGTCCCGTCGGCGAGGCGCAGCAGGTACTTGAGGGACCCGTCGCTGCTCGGCACCACCTGCTCCGGCTGCGGCTCGGCGATGGTGAACAGGGAGCCGAGTGCGGCGCGCAACGGGACCGGAAGCTCGGTCATGTCGTCGAAGTCGACGGCGTTGCGCTCCACCACCCAGTGCGCGACCTGGCGGCCGCGGAACGGGCGGTCCACGTGGGGGCTGACCAGCTCCGTGATCTCGGCCGAGGTCCGGCCGACGAGATTGATGGGTGCCTCCATGGCGGCCCGGCGGCCGAACCTCAGGCGTCGCCTTCGGGATCGCGCTCGGCGCGCTCGCGGTAGACCGGCGTCCCGTTGGCGCGGTGACGGCCCGGGGCGATGCCGAGAGAGCTCAGGATCCTGGCGTCGTCAACGTCCATGCGGTAGGCCGGGGCCGCGCGCTCACCGTCGACGTGGAGGCGCAGCGTCCCTTTGTCGGCGCCGATCACTCCCTTCTCGTCGCAGGCAACCGAGGTCTCCACCAGCATGACGGCCCGCCACCCGCCCTCGTGCAGCTCTTCGAGACAACCACGCACCTCGTCGGAGCGCACGACCGACCCGTGGACCGCCTGGCCGAGGCGCCGCAGCAGCTGGTGGAGCTTGCGTGTTCTGGACTCTTCCATCGACCCTCCGCCTCCCACAACCGACCGGCCGGCCCTCCTCTTCCCATCGTACCGCATTGCGGCGGGTGGACGCTTTTGCTAGCGTCAGCGGGTGGTTGGCGACCCCCTCCCGCGGCCCTGGCTGCGCTGCGCGCCCCTGGCGGGCGACGCCTCGAGTCGGTGCTACGCACGCGTCTGGGACGCTACGGGGCGGACCGCGATCCTGGTCCGCTACCCGCAGCCGGTCCGCGGTCGGCTCGGGCGGGACCTCGAGGTGCGGTCCTGGTTTGAAGGCCACGGCCTCCGGGTGCCGGCGCTGATCGCCTGCGACCGTCGCGGCGGCTGGGCCGTGCTCGAGGACCTGGGGGAGACCGATGCCGAAGCGGCGCTCGAGCAGGCGGACGCCGAGGACCGGGAGGCCCTCGCGGCGCGGTCTCTCGAGCCCCTGGCGGCCCTGGCTCGGATTCCGCCGCCGCGACTGCCGCGCTGGAACCCCCCGCTGGACGCGGACCGGCTGCGCTGGGAGCTGACCGGCTTCGAGCTGTGGTTCGTTCGCCATCGCTGCGGCCGACGGCCCGGCCCGGAGATCGGACGCTGGCTGGACGGCCTGGCGGAGGAGATCGCCGGCCACCCGCAGCGCATCTGCCATCGCGACTACCACCTCAACAATCTCTTCCTGCTCGGAGGCGGCGAGATCGCCCTGATCGACACCCAGGACGTGCTGGTGGGACCGGACACCTACGATGTCGCGTCCCTGCTCAACGAGCGCGCCATGCCCGACCTTCTCGGCCGGGAGGTGCGACTCAGACTGGAAGAGCGGTGGGCTTGGGCCACCGGCGCCGCCGGCGACTGGCGGCAGCGGATGCGCCTGGTGGCCCTGCAGCGCGCCCTCAAGGTCCTCGGCACCTTCGCAGCGCTCGAGGCGGGCGGGCGCGCAGGCTACGGTCGCTGGCTCGAACAGCTCGCGGCGCAGCTGCCAGGAAAGCTCCAATCGGCCGCCGCGCCCCCCGGGTTGGTCGACCTTCTGCTAGACTTGTGACCGCGCGGCCTGAAAGCTCGGACGAGGCCTGCCGGCGCCGCGCGGGTCTGGGAGGTTCGCATGTTCGGAAGTCTCGGTCTCCCCGAGCTGCTGATCCTGCTCGCAATCGTGGTCCTGATCTTCGGCGTCAACAAGTTGCCCAAGCTCGGCAAGGGTCTCGGCGAAGGCATCCGCAACTTCAAGGACTCGGTGCGCTCGGGGGGCAAGGAGGGCGATGCCGGGAGTGAGGACGCCTCGGCGCCGAAGAACAGCGACAGCTGAGGGCCCGTCAGCCGAGCGGCCGCGCACGATGAATCGGGAGGCCACGGCGCGAACGATGCGCGCCGGCGGAGCACCCATCCCGCAGAGACCGCCGATTCTGCGAAGTCGCGCCGTGGAGGAACAGCCGCCATGCCATCCGAAACGCGGGTCCGCGCCATCGAGGACGCGCTCGAGCGTGAGCTCGAGGCGACGCGCGTCGCGATCGTCGATCACAGCGCGCGCCATGCCGGGCACGCCGGCGCCGGGCAGGGCGGCGGCCACTTCGAGCTGCTGGTAGTCGCCGCGAGGTTCGAGGGCCTCGGCCGCCTCGCCCGCCAACGCCTGGTCTACGAGGCCCTCGGCGAGCTCATGCGCACAGAGATCCACGCCCTCAGCATGCGGACGCTGACGCCCGACGAGTGGCAGGCCGGCGGGGGCGCGTGACGGCGTTCACGAGGTGACTGAGACCGCTGCGCCGTTGCGTGTGCGGCCGTAGGCGGCGATGTCCGCCACCGCATCGATGGCGCGCTCGATCTCGGCATCCGTGGTGAAGACCCCCGGTGAAAAGCGCACCGCGCCGTCGATCTCGGCCGTGCCGATGCCTTCGTGGACGCGGGGGGCACAGTGGAGACCGGTACGGGTGATGACGTCGTGCTCGACGTCGAGGAAGGCGCCGGTCTGGTCCGCGGGCAGGCCCTCGATGTTGAACACGAAGACCGGCAGGTGGTCACGCTCCAGATCGGCGCAGTAGAGGCGCACGCCGTCGATCGCGGCGAGGCCGTCGCGCAGGCGCCGCGCGTGCCGCATCTCGTGCTCGTAGATGGACCCGACGCCGCCTCGCTCCGCGATCCACCGCTGCGCCGCGAGCAGCCCTGCCGCCCCCATGAGGTTCACCGTCCCGAACTCCATGCGCCAGGGGTAGGCGTCCGGCTGGCTCTTCAAGGCGCTCATCACCCCGGTGCCGCCCGCCCGGCAGGGGGTGATCTCGACGTCGTCGCCGATGTACATCCCGCCGGAACCGGAGGGGCCGAAGAGGGATTTATGGCCGGTGAAACACACCACATCGACCGACATGGCGACGACGTCGATGGGTACCAGGCCGGCGGTCTGTGCGGCATCGATGGCGAACAGGACCCCGCGCTCGCGGCAGAGGCGGCCGATCTCGGCGACCGGTTGGATGGTGCCGATCACATTCGAGCCGTGGTTGACGACGACGAGCCTGGTCGAGGGGCGGATCCGGCGGGCGATGTCGTCCGGGTCGACGTACCCTGCATCGTCGAAGGGCACGAACTCGACCTCCACCCCGAGCCCGGCCTGACGGTACATGGGCCGGAGCACCGAGTTGTGCTCGAGGCAGGTGGTGATGGCGTGGTCGCCGGGGGACAGCACGCTCGAGATCAGCAGGTTGAGCGCGTCGGTGACGTTGTAGGAGAAGACCAGCCGGTCGCGGTTCGAGCCGCCGAAGAACCCGGCCAGGGTCTGTCGCGCCGTCGCCAGGGTCTCTTCCGCCTCGAGCGCGAGGTCGAACCCGGTGCGGCCGGGGTTGACCCCTTTCGTCAGGTAGAAGTCGCACATCGATTGAACGACCTCGGGGGGCTTCGGAAAGGTCGTGGCGGCGTTGTCGAGATAGACGAAATCAGTCATCGCGGACCTCACTCCAGCGGGATGTCGATGCGATCGTCGATCAGCGCCCGCAGGATGCGGTCGCGGGAGCTTCGGATCTGACCGCGCAGGCAGCTCACCGCTTCCGGTGCCCGACCGCGCTGCAGGAGCTGCACCAGCTCCTCGTGCTCGGCCCGCATCTCGGCCGCGAAGTCGCCGAGGTCGAGACCGAGAAAGAAGAAGCGCTGCATCGAGCCGAGGAGGTCGCGCAGCACCGACAGGAGACGCTGGTTGCGCGCCAGGCTCGCGAGCTGGATGTGGAAGTCGAAGTTACGCTCCAGGAAGCCGGCGTAGGACTCCCAGTCGTGGAAGGTGTACCCGGTGCCGGCGAGCCGCTCGAGCCGCCCGAGGTCGTCGGCGCCGGCGCGCCGCGCCGCGAGCTCGAGGGCGTGGCACTCGAGTGCCTCGCGAAGGTCGAAGCAGTCGCCGATCTCCTTGAGCGAGATCCGGCTGACCGTGTAGCCCTTGTAGGGGCGCCCGATGAGCAGGTTCTCCTGCTGCAGGCGGCGGCAGGCCTCCCGCACGGGCACCCGGCTCGATCCGTAGAGCGCGGCCAGCTCCTGCTCGGTGAGCGCGGCCCCCGGCTGGTGCCTCAGCGTCGTGATGTCGCGCTTGAGCGCGAGGTACACCGACTCCGCAACCGTCTGCCTCTCCCCGACCGCGGTCGCAGCGCCGTTCGTCACTTCAGGATCGTATACAAAATGTATACAAAAATCAATCGCCTGCCGACAGCCCCCGGCGGCGCGTCGCGGCTACGCCGCGTCGGCCCCGTCGGCGGGCGAGGTCAGGACCCGCCGCACCATGTACCCGACGGTCGCCAGACCGGCGGCCAGGATCACCACGAAGAGCCCGAAGGTGCCCCACTGAGAGGTCACGACGTGGGTGGACTGCGAGGTGAAGGGCTCCAGGTAGAGGGCCCGGACCTGGTGGCGGGTGAGGCTCATGACGGCGATCGCCAGCACCATGGCGCCGAGCGCGCCGCCGACCAGCGCCGGATGCCGCACCGGGTCGGCACTGCGCGCGAGCATCATCAGCAGCCCGATGCCGAGCAGGATCGCGAGCCCGAGCGGGACCAGGGTCGCCGCACCGCCGACCATCACCCCACGCAGGACCGGCGGCGGCAGCAGAGCGAGCAGCACGAAGCCGTCGACCACCTGCAGGACGGTCGTCCACAGCGCCCACCTCCAGCCCCAGCGGGCGATCGCGGCGTTGGTGTCCGCGTCCACGCCATCAGCGGCGCGGCGTACCGCCCACCATGTGGCCACGAGGGCCGCGAAGCCGAGGCCGGCGAGCACGAAGTGCAGGAGGCGCGGCACGTAGGTGGGATCGGCGAGCACGTTCCAGCTCCCACCGGCGACGTCGGCCCAGCGCTGCGGCTGGGCGTGGATCAGGTGCACCGCGACGTGGATCATCGCGATCAGGAAGAACATCAGCGCCGACATACCAAGCCACAGGCCGCCGCCGTGGCCGCGCGCCGGGGCGCCGCGGAACTTGTAGAGATAGGCCGTGTAGTAGCCGACGGTGAGCAGGGCGAGCAATGAGAGCCAGAACCAGGCGATGAGGATGGTCGCAGTGTAGAAGTACTGCTGGTAGAGCAGTTGGATGAAGAGCAGCGGCGCGACCCCGGTGGTGATGGTGAGCGAGATGCCGTAGTTGTTGACCGCCATCAGGCGCCCGGAGAGGACGCCGCGGAAGTCCTCGCGGCGCCCGCCGCTCTGCAGGTGGGCGACCGCCGCCAGCAGGGTGCCCCCGAGGGTCAGGTTCACGAACACCAGGTGGAGGAAGAAGGTGAACACCAGCAGGACGTGAAAGAGCCACGGCGGACCGGGGAGACCGGCGGCGTCAAGCGCCGGGATGAGGTCGGGGCTCATGAGGTACCTCCCGCGGGCGCGCGCTGCGCCCTCAGGTCGTCACCCCTGGACAGCGCCGCCAGGTACTCGACCAGGGCTTCGAGCTCCTCGTCGGTGCCGACGAAAGGCGGCATGTAGGACGAGTGGAGCTCGGAGGTGTCGATCATCTGCCCGCTGGGGGCGGCCTCGTAGGCGGCCCCCATCTCCTGGAGGAGGGACACGGTGCCGTAGATCATGCCGTGGTTGAGGTCGTGGATCATCTCCGGGTCTTCCCGCATCTCCTCGGCGGACGGCAGCATCTCGCGCATCTCGGCGGCCGTGGCGTCCGAATGGCAGGCGCCGCACTCGGCACGGTACGCGGGTTCGGCTGCTTCCGCCGAGTCCGCCGCGACCACCGCCAGCAGGTCGTCGAAGCTCGGCAGCGCACGGCGGATGCTCTGATAGCCGTCGAGGGTGTGGCAGCTCGAGCACTGGGTGCGGAAGACCTGGCGCCCGACGTCGCCGTCGTCGGCGCTCGCTCGTGCCGACCATCCGGAATGCGCGACGACCCCGGACTCGTTGAGGCGCGGGATGTCGCGCACGAGGAGCCCGTTCGAGAACAGGTGGCTGTGGATCAGAAAGGGCTTGCGGATGCCCTCGCGCAGCCGCTCGTAGCCCCCGAAGAACGTGAACGCGGCCAGGGCCACGATGACGGCGGTGAGGGCGTGCGCGAGCTTCGGCGCGGCGATCAGGATCAGGGACCCGCCGACGAGCGCCACCGCCAGCGCCCACAGCGTGAGGCTGCGCGTCGCCGCAAGGCCGCTCAGGGCCGGCGCCGGCTGGGCGAACAGGGCGCGCGCCGTGTCGGGAAGCGCCGCCTCCCACCACCGGTACCCCGCGTAGGCGATGAGCGCGCCGGCGACCAGCCAACCACCCAGGTAGCGGAGCACGGAGGCGCGCCGCGCCGCGGTCGTCCCGAGCGCCACGAAGACCATGAACACCGTCGCCATCAGCAGGGCGATACCGGTGCGCAGCACCAGGGACGGCCAGTAGGTCGGGTTGAAGAAGCCGTCCCAGAAGGCCCCGGTCTGAAGCCAGCTTCCGGGCGTGAGCATGAAGGTGATGATGCCGTTGATGACCACCAGGGACATGAAGGCGCCGACGACGTAGAGCCAGCCGACCATGAGGTGGGCGCCCTTCGAGATCCGGTCCCAGGTGGTGTAGTAGATCAGCGCGGCGACGATCTCGAGAATGAAGAACACCCACTCGATGGCCCACCCCCAGACGAAGGTGTGGATCAGGGCCGAGATGGCGGCCGGCGAGATCAGCCCCGCCACCACCCAGATCCCGACCCCGGAGATCGCGCCGAAGACCGTCGACACCAGGATCAGCATCAGCGACGAGCGCCGCGCGAGGTCCCGCAGCGCGGCGTCGCCGCGAGCAACCGACAGGGACTCGGCGACCACGATCACCAAACCTCCGCCGATGGCGAAGTGGGCCACGATGACGTGCGGAATCGCCACCAGGGCCATCAGCACGCCACCGCCCATCGCGAGGTCCCAGAGTGGATAGTCCATGCCTCGCCTCCCGGCCGGCTCTGAGCCGGCGCCGTCGTGCCCCTGCGGGCGACCCCGCCCTTCTCGTCGGCGCCGGCGAAGGCCGGCCGCACGGAGGAAGGGGTGCGCGACAAGGTATCATCCCCATCATCACCCGGTAAAGTGCTCGAAGCAAATACTTAAGTGTGAGCAAACGCGCACATGTTGGCGTCGGGCGTTCGCACCGCTTGCGCGCGACCGTCGCCCCAAACAGCGTGTTTTTCGCGCCGGCGGAAAAATCCGCTCCGCTTCCTCTTGACACAACGTCGCATCGACAGTACCTTAGGTTGAGACGGTGATAATGAGACTGGATTAATGCTATGAGCAGTAAACTGGCACAGCGGGCACAGAAGCTTTTCATCCAATATCTGCGCGAGAACAACCTCAAGGTGACGCAGGAGCGCCTCGCGCTGCTGGACGAGATCTTCGCCACCGACGAGCATCTCGACGCCGACGATCTGCTGGCGCGCATGAAGTCCAAGCAGCGCAAGGTGTCGCGGGCCACGGTCTACCGCACCCTCGACCTGCTGGTGCAGTGCGGGCTGGTGCGCAAGAGCCGCCTCGGGCGCGAGCACTACTACTACGAGAAGATGGAGCCGGGCGGCGGCCACCACCACATGGTGTGCACAGCCACCGGCAAGATCATCGAGTTCTGGGACGCCGAGCTCGATGAGCGGCTGCGGCGGCTGTGCCAGGACCACAAGTTCCGGCCGACCTTCATCTCGATCCAGATCCAGGGCCTGAGCGAGGAGGGCCAGAAGGTCGAGCAGAACACCTCGTTCTTCTGATCCGGCGTCTCGACCACCCGAAACCCGCTCGTCAGAGCGGGTTTTTTTGCGCCCGGCGGTCACCCGCGCGTGAAGCGGACCCGGGCGATGCGGCGTTTGCCGACCTGGACGAGAACCGGATGGCCGGAAACCGCGACGGTCCCGACCTCGGCCTTGATGTCGGTCACCTGCTCGCCCTCGACCTTGACGCCTCCCTGCTGGATGAGGCGCCGCGCCTCCGAATTCGACGCCGCCAGGCCGGCCTCCACAAGGACCCTGGCCAGCGGCGCCGTCTCGCTCCGGGCCACCAGCTCGAGCTCCGGGATGTCCTGCGGCAGCTGGCCGCCGCCGAAGACCCGCTCGAACTCGACGCGGGCGGCTTCTGCGTCATCGGCGGAGTGGAACTCCGCCACCAGCAGACCCGCGAGCTCCTTCTTGACCTCCATCGGGTGGCGGTCGCCGGCATCGACCGCCCGGCGCAGATCAGTGATCTCGGTTTCCGTGCGGTCGCTGAGCAGCAGCCAGTACTTCCACATCAGCTCGTCGGAGATCGACATCAGCTTGCCGAACATCTCGGCCGGCGGGTCCTCGACCGCGACGTAGTTGCCGAGCGACTTGGACATCTTCTCGACGCCGTCGAGGCCCTCGAGCAGCGGCAGCGTCATCACGATCTGCGGCTCGAGGCCGTGCTCGCGCATCAGGTGGCGCCCGACGAGGAGGTTGAAGAGCTGGTCGGTGCCGCCGAGCTCGACGTCGGCCTCGAGCGCCACCGAGTCGTAGCCCTGGGCGAGGGGGTAGAGAAACTCGTGCAGGGCGATCGGCTGTTGGGACTCGTAGCGGGTGCGGAAGTCATCGCGCTCCAGCATCTGCGCCACCGTCACCTTGGCCGCGAGACGGATCCAGTCAGCCGAGCTGAGCGCGCCGAGCCACCGCGAGTTGAAGTCGATGACGGTGGTCTGCGGGTCGAGGAGCTTGAAGATCTGGCGCTTGTAGGTGGCGGCATTGGCCTCGATCTCGGCCGGCGTGAGCTGCGGGCGGGTGCTCTTCTTGCCGGTCGGGTCGCCGATGAGCCCGGTGAAGTCGCCGATGAGGAAGACGACGGTGTGCCCGAGCTGCTGGAAGTGGCGCATCTTGCGGATCACCACCGTGTGCCCGAGGTGGAGGTCGGGCGCCGATGGGTCGAACCCGACCTTGACCACCAGCTTCCTGCCACCGTCCCGCGCCCGCCGCAGCTTGTCGGCCAGCTGCTCCTCGGGCACCACGTCGACGCAGCCCTTGGTCAGGTACTTCAGTTGCTCATCGACATCGAGATCGATCACCAGCGCCTCCCAGGCGGCGCGCGGCCCTAGCGCGCGTCGGATTCGACGATCGGCAGCAGACCGGCCGCGGTCAGCGGCATCGCCTCCAGCTCGCGGAGGCTTTCGAAGACGGCCTCGAGCTGCTCCAAGGGCAGCGAGAGAACCGCCAGCTCCATATCGGCAGCCGGCCGCCAGCCCGCCTCGCCGACGGCCACCGCGGCGCACCGGCGGGCGCGGCCCGAGGCGCCGCTCCAGAACGCGGAGTCCGCCGCCGCCACCTCGCGACGCAGCCCCTCGATCTCCTGCGCACCGGGGGCACGGGTCAGCTCGGACCAGGCCTTGCGCAGCATCCGCTCGATCGCCTCGACCGGAGCCGCGGCCGAAACCACGACGAGCAGCCCCCTCCGTCCCGGCACGAAGGGTCGCAGCACCTCGAACGAGTGCTCGGAAAACAGGGCCGCACCGCGGCGCGCGAGGATTTCCGCCACCACCCGGCGGTCGGCCTCGCCCGCCACCCCATCGAGGTCGAGCGCCACCACCACGGTCGAGGACGAGCCGGCGACCGCCTCCCGGGTGGGTGGGACCGGCGCCAGCATCCGAACGGAGGCGCCGGCGTGCGCGCTGTCGAAGGCCCAGAACTTCCGCACCGCCTCGATCGCGGTCTCCTCATCCTCGACCACCACGCCGAGGGCGAGGTTGTCCCACCGCAGAAGGGCGGAGGGTGACAGGACCGCGCCGTCGGCCACGCCGAGCAGACCGGCCGCCAGGTGCAGCGCCCGCCGTCGGGCGTCCCCCGGTCCCAGCGCCACGGGCTGCTCGTCGGCAGCGACGGCAGCCAGGGCCCTTCGGAGCGACTCCAACATCTCGGCGAAGGCCTGCGGAGAGGCCGCCAGCTCGAGACGCGACGGCGCCGTCCGCACCTCCACCGAGCCCGGCCGCTCGGCGAGGCCGCGGAGCTCGGCGGCGACCCTGGTGAGGATGGCCGCCGCGGCATCGTCGTCGAGGTCGGGCACCACCACGGGCCGCAGGCAGGCGGTGGCGAGCTGCGAGCCCGGCCGCTCCAGCACCGCGGCCGTGAGCCCGCTTTCGAGCTGCACCACCACCGGCGGCGACGCGAAGCGGGGGTTGAAGGCCTGCGGAGGCAGGACCACGACCGCGGCACCCGGGTGCTGCGGCAGCCACGCCCGGGCCGCCTCCTGAACGCTGGCGACCGT
This sequence comes from uncultured Thermoanaerobaculia bacterium, assembly GCA_964565045.1. Classification (GTDB taxonomy): domain Bacteria; phylum Acidobacteriota; class Thermoanaerobaculia; order Thermoanaerobaculales; family Sulfomarinibacteraceae; genus Sulfomarinibacter. The sequence goes on along the minus strand of CAZMED010000001.1, from coordinate 30,051 downwards.
CACCCCGTCGCCGCCGAACAGAAACTCGCGCACCGCGGCCGCCCCACCCTCGAGCCACAGATCGAGGACTCCGAGCGCGGCCTCGGGGTGACGCTCGAGCGCCGCCCGCCGCCGAACCACGAGGCGCTCGGCGGCGGCCTCGATCATGTCGGGCTGAAGGCTCGGGTTGCCGGCGATCGCCGCGAGGCCGAACCGCAGGCGGCGCAGGGTCATGTCCACGTCGGCCGCCCGGGCTCGCGCCTCGAGCACCCCGAGACCCCCGTCGACCCGGGTCCGCAGGCCGGCGAGCTCGGTCGACAGGGCTTCCGGCAGAATGTCCCACAGCACTTCGACCGGGGTCCGAAGCGGATCTTCCGACGGCGGCAGGTTGACCTCGAGGCGGATCTCGACATCCGACCCGGGCGGTCCCAGGCGGCGTTCGATGCGGCCTTCGTCGACGAGCCGCCGGGATGGCCGCGATGGCGCCGACGGCGGACCTTCGGGCGCCAGGCGTTCGAGGGCCCCGCGGAGGTCGAGCGTCGGGGACGCGCCGACGGCGACCACCACCGGAGGCGCCGCAGCCAGGCCGCCCATCGCGGCCTCGAGGTCCGCAACCAGGGTCAAGGCGCCTCCGACCACCACCCGCGGCCGTCCGCCGTCCGCCGCGAGGCCCGGCCAGACCACGGTGGTGGCATCGGCGAGCGGTTGCCCGATCAGCACGAGCTCGGTGCCGTTGCCCAGGCGTTCGAGGTGCAGGGTCTGCGCCTGGAGCGGCGGCGCGAGCCAGCCTCCGACCGCCAGGAGGCAAAGAAAACACTGCAGCCACGTGCCTTGCACCTTCATAGCGGGGGGCATGGTAGCATGCCGGCCGATGTCCACCGAAGCGGGTCCGGGCGCGCCCCAGGTGATCGTCGTGTCGTGGCTGGCGGCCGCCGCAGCCTTCCCGTCGACCCTGGTTCTGGCCGCCGCGGGCCAGGGGCTGGGCGCGGTCCTCGGCGGCTGCGCCTGGATCGGGCTCAGCCTGCCCATCGACCGCCAGGTGTGGGCCCTGGTCAACCAGCCGGTCCTCAACTTCGCGTCGCTGCCCCGGGCCTTCGGATACTGGTGGGGCTCGTGGCTGCTGCCGTTGGTGGCGGCGGTGGTCCTCATGGCGCTGCGGCCGCGGTCGCGAACCTGGACCGTCGAGCTGACGGTCCTGCAGGCGGCGTGGGCGGCGGCGGTGGTCGCAGGCGCCTGGCTGCCGCTGCTCGACGCGGACGACGGGCACCTCGTGCGCTGGCTCGCCCTGCAGCGGTTGCCCGCCGCCGCCTTGTGGGCGGCGCCTCTCGCCGCCGCCGCCGTCGCGCTGGCGCCGGCCGTCCGGCTTCTCGAGCTCGCCCGCAGGCGCACGCCGAATCTCGGCCGCGTCCGCCGCGCGGCGCTGGTGGCGGCCCATCTCGTGCTGCCGGCGGCGACCTGGGCGGCCCTGGCCACGATCCTCGGCGGCGAGACCCGAGGGCGCAGCCTGGCCGCTCTCGCGGTCCCGGTCGCAGCGGTCCTGATCCTGGCATGGTTCCGATACCCGGCGCCGTCGGTGTGTCGGATGCAGCCGCCGAGCGCGCGCGGCGCGGCCTTTCTGGCCGTCACGATCGTGCTGGCGGGCGCCGTGCTGTGGGGCGCCGGGCGGCCGCTCGCGGATGGCCGTGCGGCCGGTCTGCTCTGGGCAGAGCCTTCCGACTTCAACAACATCCGCCCGTGGATCGCGCCCCGTTCCTTTCCCGGCCGCGACTGAGGCGCGGCACGAGCCGTCACAGGCTGGCATACAGAGCGGCGGCGGCACGTTATACTGACGTCGATGTCCGGCGCGGCCCGACATCCGGGCGCGTCAAGCGAAAGGAACCCACCCATGAAAGCCAAGGTCGAGCAAGGTCTCAACGAGCAGATTCACGCCGAGTTCTTCTCCTTCTACCTCTACCTGTCGGTGGCCGCATTCTTCACCAAGCTGCACCTCGACGGGTTCGCCCACTGGATGCGGATCCAGGCCCAGGAGGAGTTCGGGCACGCCATGAAGCTCTTCGACTACCTCAACGAGCGCGGCGGCACCGTGCAGCTGATGGCCCTCGACGCCCCCCAGTCCGAGTGGTCCTCGCCGGCGGCCGCGGTCGAGGCGGTGCTCAAGCACGAGCAGCACATCAGCGAGCGGATCAACCGGCTCGTCGACCTCGCCAACTCGGAGAACGACCACGCGACGACGGTCGTGCTGCACTGGTACGTCAACGAGCAGGTGGAGGAGGAGGCGACCGCCGACACGCTGTACCACCAGGTGAAGATGGTGGAGTCGAACCCGCACGGCCTGCTGATGATCGATCGCGAGCTCGCCGGACGCCCGGCAGCCGCGCCGATCGACCCCGCCGGGACCTGATCCCGACAACGCACTGACCTCCTGACCCGGCCGGCTCGCGACCGCTGGGCGACCACACCCCGAACCGGCCGCCGTCACGCCCGGTTCGTCGGCTCGACGAGCCGCCGGGTGTCGGCGAGCAGGGCGCGGGCCACGTCGACGCCGGTGGCCGCTTCCAGGCGCAGGAAGCCGGGCGTCGGGTTGACCTCCACCACCAGCGGCCCATCCGGGCCCTCGAGGAGGTCGACCCCGCAGTGCCGGAGGCCGAGGGCGGACGCTGCGGCGGTGGCGATCGAGGTCTCGGACACCGAAGGGTGGTGGGCCTCGGCGGAGCCTCCGCGGGAAGCGTTGGAGCGCCACTCGCCGGCCGAGGCCTCGAGCCGCATCGCCGCGGCCACCGAGCCCGCGATCACCAGCAGGCGGAGGCTGGTGTCGCCGCCGGGGATCCAGCGCTGGACGATGAGCTCGTCGCCCACCCGCCACAGGCTGTCGAGCACCGCCTCGAGGTGATCGCGGGTCGCACAGCGGATCACCCCGACCCCCATCCGCGAGCGCCGCTGCTTGACCACGACCGGCAGCCCGAGGCGATCGGCCGCGGCCGCGGCCAACACCTCGGGATCCGAACCGGCGATCGTCTCGGGCACCGGCAGCCCGGCGCGGTCGAGAAGCTCGAGCGTCGCCCAGTGGTCGCGCCCGCGGCGGATGGCGCCGGGAGGGTTGGGGGTCCGGACGCCCCGGCCGACCAGCGCCTCGAGCACCGCCAGGGCGCTCTCCGGACGCCAGTTCCCCACCCGGGCGAGCGCCGCCTCGGGCAGGGTCCGCGGCGCGTGCGGGCCGACCAGGCACGCCCCGCCTCCGAACGCGGCGCAGAGCGTCGCCACGTCGACCGTCTCGAGCTCGATGCCGGAAGCGTTGGCGGCTTCGGCGAAGCGACGGTTGATCGCCAGGTCCGGGCGCGCGGTGAGCAACATCAGCCGCATCGCCAGATGGTAGCGCACGCCTGGTTATACTTGGAGGATGATCAGCGGCAGCCTGGACCGACTGCACTTCGGAGACCTCCTGCAGTGGTTTCAGATGGGAGGCATCAGCGGCCGCCTGGCCCTCAAGGACCGCCGCGGCGAGCGCCGTTTGGACTTCAACTCCGGGAGGGTCTGCTACGTCTCGTCGACGATCGCGGAAGAGCGTCTCGCGTCGTGGATCGCCGCCCGCGGGCTGGCGCCCGTGGCCGAGCTGCAGCGCCTGCTCGCTGTTTCGATGCTCCGGCGCACCCTGTTCACCGACCTGCTGATCGCCCACGGGACCGTCGACGGGACGAGCCTGCACCGCGCCCTCTCCGAGCTCGCCGAGGTGATCACGAGCCGGCTCCTGGTGTCGCCCGAGGTGCACTTCGACTTCGACCCGCGCCATCCGGTGCTCGACGTGCTCGGCCTCAGGCTCGACGTCCAGCCGAGCCGGCTGCTGATGGAGGCGGCGAGACGCACCGACGAGTATGCGGTCCCGCAGCAGGACCTCTTCGAGCACGAGCTGCCCTTGACCGGGGAGGCCTTCGAGAGCCTCTTCTGGGAGCTCGTCCGAGTCGGTGTCACCACCGACGAATCGGTGAGCGGGCACGAGCTCAGCAACCTCCACGACCAGGTGCACGACATCGTCGGCGCCATCGCCCAGTGGTTGGCCTCGAGCCCGGGCCTGGTTCCCATGCCCAGGCTCCGGGTCGCGGGGATCGGCCGCACCGCGGCCGACGGCGAACCGGTCGGCCTCCTCGGGCTCCCGCACGCGGCCTGGAACCAGATGGTGTTCGCGCGCTCGGTGCGGGCAAGCGGCGTCCCCGAGCCGTTGACCCTGGAGGAGCTCGAGCGCTCGGCGAACCGCCACCAGGTGTGGCCGGACCTCGCCGGCGCGGTGTTTCTCCGCCGCCCCGACGTCGCCAAGCTCGACTCCTTCATTCACAGGGTGGTGACGATGTGGTCGCGCACCGCGGCCGCGGCCGCGCCGCACTTCAGCGTCGATCCCGGCACCGCCACCCTGGCGGTCCACCTCGCATCGGTCCCGGCCGACCTCGTGCTCTACGTCCTGGCCACCCTGCCGGTGCCGCACGACCGTCTCCGGCGGGCACTGCTGGATCGCCTGTCGCGCCGGGTCGGCTCGCGGCTGGCGCGGCTCGCCGACTTCCCGCCGGCCCTGCGCGAGGTCTTCGGCCCCGGGCGGGCGACGCCTCTTGGAGCCTGCCTCCACATCGGCCGCGCCCAGATCCCCGAGATCGGCGCCTGGCCGCGAACCCTGCCGGACGGCGGCGGCGGCGTGCTCGAGATCGCCTCCGAGGCCGCCGTCGACGCGGCCACGGACGCCGCCCGCGAGGCGGGCGACGGCTGCCGCCGGGAGATCCTGTCCGCGCCGTGAACGGGGCGTACGTCTACTGGGGGAGGGTCAGAACCACCCGCGTGCCCTCGCCCTGATCGCTTGTGATGCTGAGCTCGCCGCCGTGGTTCTCGACCACCCGCTTGGCGATCGTGAGGCCGAGGCCGATGCCGTAGCGCTTGCCCGCGGCGGCGTCGTCGCCCTGCCAGAAGGGCGAGCAGACCTCGGGCAGGTCCGCCTCCGGGATGCCGGGCCCGGTGTCGATCACCCGCAGCTGGAGCCAGGGCCTGCCGTCCCTGGACACCCGCCGCACCTCGAGCCGGACCTCGCCGCCCGGGTGGTTGAACTCGATGCCGTTGCGGATGACCGCCCGCAGGGCCGCCTCGATCGACTCGGGTTCGCACAGGACGGTCTCGAGGTCGTTCGGAGCCATCACCTGGACCTTGACGCCGCGCTGCCGGGCGAGGTCGCGCAGCGGCGCGATCGCGCTTCGGAAGAGCTCCTGAGCCGGGGCGGGGTTGGGCTGCACCCGGCCGGCGCCGCTGCCGAGCACCGAGGCCTGGAAAACGCTTTCGATCATCTCGAGCAGCTTCTCGGCCTCGTCGCGGATGACGGTGACCAGCCGGGCGGCCTTGTCGGGCGGCACCGGATCGCTGCGGCCGAGGACCTTGGCGGCGGTGAAGAGCGAGGTGACCGGCGTGCGGAACTCCAGCGACAGTCGGTTGATGAGCTGGTTCTTGACCTCGTCGAGGGCCGCGAGGTCGCGGTAGGCGCTCTCGAGGAGGGCCTTCTTGTCGGCCACGTCGGCCGCCAGGCGGCGCGACTCCGCGAGCGTGTTGCGGAGCTCGGCGGTCCGCTCCGCGACCTGGGCCTCGAGGCCCTGGCTGAGCTCCTCCATCTGCCGCCAGGCGATGGCGTTGGCGTAACCCATGGCGGCCGTGGCGCCAAGAACGGAGAGTGCCTGGAGGTCTCCCTCGTCGAGATCGCGGCGCTCCCTGTCGCCGTATGCAGCGAGCAGTCCCACCGTCTTGTCCTGGGTCAGAAGGGGCACCGCCGCGGCCGACGTGAAGCCGGCGTTCTCCACCGCCATCAGGGTCATCGCCTGGGTGTCGTCGTCCAGGCCGCGGGCGAGAAGGCATGGGGTCCGGGCGTCGAGCAGCGCCATTGCGAGAGGGTGGCCGTCGTGCTCGGTGTGGCGCATCAGCGGATCGGTCTCGAAACCGTGCAGCACCGCCTCGCGGAGCGTTTCCGAGTCGTGGCGGACGAGCACCGACGCGCCTTTGACCTGCAGGAGGCGGATGGTGGTGGTGATGAGGAGGCGGAGCACGGCCGCCGGATCGCGCTCGTTGCTGACCGCGCGGCCGAACTCGGAGATGTTCTCCATCTCGCGGACCCGACGCTCGAGCTGGCGTTGCGCGAGGTCGAGGCGGCTGCTGAGATCGGTGACGGCGAGGCTCGAGCGCACCGCCTCGGCGACCAGGTCCCGGTCCTTGAACACCCCGGTCTCGTCACCTTGGCCGGCCGGCAGGGTGATCTCGACGTCATCCGAAGCCGCGGCGGGCGCGGCGCCGAGATAGGGCTGCATCGCCCTCGCCATCTGCTGCCGCAGCTGCTCGGCAGCCTGAGGGCTGGTGCCGATGCCGAGCCGTTCGGCGATCGACGTCAGGGTCAACTCGCCGATCGCGGTGAAGGCCTCGAGGACGCCTTCGCCCCGCGTCGCCACGGCGGCGAAGGAGGGCCGTCCGTCCGGGTTGAGCTCGGCGTCCATCGCGTCGATGCCGAGCACCGGCTCGAGATCGCGCTTGTTGTACAGGAAGACCAGCGGGGTCGCCGCCGCGTCGAGGTTGTTGGCCGCCAGATTGGTCTTCAGGTCGGCCAGCGAGGCGAGGTTGGCCTGCCGCTGCGCCGCCTGCGAGTCGGCGACGAAGACCACCCCGTCCGCGCCCGCGAGCACGGTGCGCCGCGTGGCGTCGTACTGGACCTGGCCGGGCACCGTGAAGACTTGGAGCACGAGACGGAAGTCGCGAATGCGGCCGAGGTTCAGCGACAGCAGATCGAAAAACAGGGTGCGGTCGTTGGCCGTGTTGAGCGAGTAGAGCTTGGTCCGTTGCTCGGGGTCGGTGATGCGGTGGATGTGCTGCAGCGAGGTCGTCTTGCCGCCCACGGCCGGTCCGTAGAAGACGATCTTGATCTTGATCTGCCGGTTCTGGTTGTCGAACTGGACCATGGGCCTCCGAACCTGGAGTACCCATTATGAACCCCACCCGTCCGCGGTGTCACCCGTCGAAAGGCGGCACTCCCGAGGGCGGCGCCGTCTCAGCGCGAGAGCGCCACGGCCGGGCCGGCTCGCGGCACTGGCGGGCGGCCGGCGGCAACTCGCCCCTTGCTCGCCGAGACGCCGACGGTGGACGCCTCCGCGAAGAAGAAGCTGGCGTCCCCGGTCACCTGGTTGATGACGGTGGCATAGGGGAAGACGGCCGCATCGTCCGGCCCGGCCTCGAGGTAGAAGACGAGGCTGCCGCCCTCGACTGCGGTCGCCAGCCGCCGCTGGCTGTGGCCGAATGGCGGGAGCTCGAAGGTCTCCGAACTCACGATCTGCCCCTCGGCGCTCTGCACATCGACCCGCACCGTGGTCCACTCCGGAGTCCACGAGGCGACGCCGACGTTGCAGCGGAAGAACGCCCCGTCGTTGAGAATCCCGGCCGCGTAGCCGAAGTGCGACCAGTCGGTGGCGCGGCCGACGCCGACGCCGGCAACGGTCAGGCCGTACTCGCCAGCGCCCGACCCGTCCGGCGTGTAGGTCCGCGAGGTCGCCAGGAAGTGGCAGGACTCGATGGGATCACAGTCCAGAGAAGGATCCGCGTAAGCGAGGATCGCCGCCGTGCCCTCGAAGTCGAACGCGCCCGCGCCCAGCACGTCCCACAGGTTCACGGTCTCCCACGGGTACAGGGTGAGGTCGAGGGTCGGGACGTTCACGTTCTCGGAGTCGCTTGGCAACATCTGCACGACCACCGGGAGCTCGTACTGGTGGGGGTTGTGGAGGGACAGGTCGGTCCTCCAGAACGTCCCACCGACGCCGGGATTGTGGGCGGAAGCCGGGACCATCCAGTCCGCGGCGAGCTGCGCCGACGCCGTCGGGGCCAGGGTGAGCGCCGCGAGCGCGGCGAGGGCCGAAACCAGGGGCCGGGTCGTGCGTGGCATGTCATCCTCCGCCGGGAGCTTCAGCAAGGACCGTGCCGCGTTCGAGGCAGCGGAAATCGGGAAGGCGGGACGGCAGCCTCGATGAAGTGTCCGCGGCAGATGACACACCGCGGGCTATACTGGAAGCTTGGAGGTGGCGGCGTGCGATTCTCGGGCGCGTTCATGATCGCGGTGCTGGTGGCCGCCGGCTACGTGCTCTACCTGAGCGGCCGGGACGCGGACTCCAGCCTCGACGCAGTCGCCACGATGGCCGACGGGCTTCGCGAGGAGGGTGCGTCCGGACAACCGTTCGACCCCACCGCCGCGGCCTCCATGGTCGCAGCCCTCGAGGCGCTGCTGGCGGCCCCCGACACCATCGACGACCGTCTCGCCGACCTCCGCGTGTTCGCCGAGACGACGGGGTCCTGGGCCGCCGTCGCGCCGTCGGCGAGCTCCGACCTGCACGTGGCGGTGTCGCTGCGCAGCGCGGCCGGTGAGCTCCGGGCGTACGCCCTGAACCCCTCCGCGGCCCACCTCGATCGGGCGCGTTTCAAGCTCGACGCGGCGCGCGCGACGCTCGCCGGCGAGGCCGCCGGAGACCCCGGGCCCCGCCTCGCCACCGACGGGGTCCGCGACCAACTCGAGAACCTCCAGCAGTCGGCGCAGGAGCGCCGGCTCGAGGTGGACGAAGCTCTCAAGCGGTGAGGGAGGGTTTCCCCGCGGCGCGCGGCCTCAGCGGGGGGCGCCGAGCTCGAGGCCCTCGAGGATCTCCGCCGCGATGTTCGTGGTTCGCGCATCGCCCGCGCCGAGCCCCTTGAGATCGGCGGCCACCAGCGCCAGCCAACGCTGGACTGCCGGCGTCCGTTCGATCGGCGCCGGGTCCCAGAGGCGGACGCTGGTCTCCTCGCCTCCGAGACCGACCAGCGCGACCGGGTGCAGCGGACGCGAGTGCTCGACGACCACGCCCTCGACCAGCACCGCGGCACGGTCCGAACGGCTCCACACTTCGGTCGTCTTGAGCACCGCAGCCCGCCAGCGGCGAACCTCCCGCGGCAGCTCCTCGAGCACCCGGCGCGGGTCGACCGCACGTTCGAGGATGAGGTGCGGCATCAGAACGAGCCCGCAATCTCGGCGCGGGCGCCCGCGTTGGGGGCCCGGAGCCGGCTCTCCGGCTTCGCTGTGGCCACGGCTTCGTGGTGGATGGCACGCACGACGCCAGTATACGGGCTCCGCACCGGAGGGCTCGGCTGGGGGGCGGGTTCCTCTGTTACCATACGCGCCGTGAGCATGGGGGGCGTGGCGACGGCCGCCATCGAGGCCTTGGTGCCCGGTCTCTGTCCGCACTGCGAGCAGCCGCTCGCCGGGCGGGATCGCGGCTTGTGCAGAGCCTGCTGGGCCGCGGTGATTCCGCGCCCGGGCACGATCTGCGCGCGCTGCGGCGGGGCGACGGACGACGCGCTCGAACCCTGCCTGGAGTGCCTGCGGGCGCCACCGCCGCAGGCCGGAACGGCGATCTGGGGCGAGCACGACGGCGCTCTCCGGACCGCCCTGCTGGCGCTCAAGCACGGCCGACGCGACGACCTCGCGGCACCGCTCGGCATGCGCCTGGCGGCCCGCGTGGCCTCGGCGCCCTGGGCCGAGGAGCTCGAGGTCGTGAGCTGGGTCCCTTCGCACCCATTCAGGCGCCTGCGGCGCCCGTGGGCGGCGGCCGAGCTCCTGGCGCACGAGATCGCGCACGTCCTCGGACTGCCGGCGCGCCGGCTGCTCGCGAGGCGCGGGCTCGGCCGTCAGACCGGCGGCAGCCGCGCCCGACGCCTGCAGCTGCCGCACCACAGCTTCCGGGCCCGGGGCCCGCGGCACGGTGTGGCGGTGCTCCTGGTCGACGACGTGACCACGACCGGGGCCACCCTGCGCCGCGCGGCCGGCGCGCTCCGCACAGCCGGCGCCGCGGTCGTGTACGCCGCCGTGCTCGCTCGAACACCCGACTCGAGGAGAATCACATGAGCCTGTTCGACTCGCTGGTCAAGCACGGGATGCCCCTGATTCCGAAACCCATCGTCGGCCGGGTCGCGCAGCGTTACGTTGCCGGCGAGACGATGGACGACGCCGTGCGCACCCTGCGGGCGATGAACGACGAGGGCGCCAGGGGCACCGTCGACGTCCTCGGCGAAGAGGTGCGGGACCGCGCCAAGGCGGCGGAGGCGGTCGAGCAGTACCTGGCCCTGCTGGCGCGCATCGAGTCGGAAGGCCTCGACGCCAACGTCTCCATCAAGCCGACCATGCTCGGGCTCAAGATCGACGAGGAGCTGTGCGCAGCGCACGTGGAGACGATCGTTGCCGACGCCGCCGCCCGGGGGAACTTCGTCCGCATCGACATGGAGGACCACACCTGCACGGACGCAACGCTGCGTCTGTACCGCAGGGTCTACGAGGCCCATCCGCAGGCGGTGGGCGTGGTGCTGCAAGCCTACCTCCACCGCACCCTGCCCGACATCAACGATCTCCTGCCGCTGCGGCCGAACATCCGGATCTGCAAAGGGATCTACCGCGAGCCCCGGGCGATCGCCTGGAAGGACTTCGACAGCATCCGCGCCAACTTCATCGCCGCCGTGGAGAAGCTGCTGGGGCAAGGCTGCTACGTCGGCATCGCCACCCATGACCCGCTGCTCGTGTGCCACGGAATGGCGGCGGCCGACCGCCTGCAGCTCGGTCGCGACCGCTACGAGTTCCAGATGCTGCTCGGCGTCGACCCCGAGCTGCGGCGGATCATCCTCGCCGCCGGACATCGGCTCCGGGTGTACGTGCCCTTCGGCCGGGACTGGTACCCGTACTCCATGCGCCGGTTGCGCGAGAACCCCACCGTCGCCCGCCACGTCATGAAGGCGATGCTGCCCTTCCGCTGATCGTCCGGCCGGGTTCGCCCGACGCGTCGTCGCCCGGCCCCAGCACCGCTCCGCGGCGTTGAGCCCTCCCGGAAAACCGGGTATGCTCGCGGTACGCGCTCCTGCGCGTGGGGAGGCCGATATGCGCATCCGTACCATCACGGTCCTCGCGACCGCCCTGATCGCCCTCCAGGCTGCCGGCGCCTTCGCCGCCTCGCAGGCGCGGATCTCCGGGCGCGTGACCGACAGCAACGGTCAGCCCATCGCCGATGCCGTGGTCACGATCACCAGCACCGACGTCGCGGCCTTCGAAAAGGTCGTGAAAACCGACAAGAAAGGCACCTTCAAGGTCCTGATCCTCGATGCCACCCGGCGTTACATGATGCACGTCGAAGCCAAGGGTTACCAGGCGCAGGAGCGTCCGTTCAAGGTCGCTGTCGGCTCCACCGACGCGCTTTTCGAGTTCACCCTCGCCTCGATCCAGGAGGCGCAGGCTGCCACCACCGCCGAGATCCTGGATCAACCCGGCTACAAGGAGATCGGCGAGGCGCGGAGGCTCTACCAGGCCGGCGACAAAGAAGGCGCGCTGGCGAAGTTCGAGGAGGCGGAGGCGGCGGTGCCCGGTCTGCTGCCCGCGGTGACCGCAGTGGCGGACCTCAACCTCGATCTCGGCCGGCCCGAGGAGGCCCTCGCGGCCGCCCGTCGCTGCCTGGCAATCGACGACGAGTCGGTCGACTGCCTGGCGATCGCCGCCAACGCGGCCGGCGAGCTCGGCGACGAGGCCGCCCACAGCGAGTTCATGGCCCGCTACAAGGAGCTCAATCCGGACGATCCGGCCCTGCTCTACAACAGCGCCGCTGTGTTCCTCAACAAGCTCGACGACGAGAGTGCGCAGCCGCTGCTCGAGCAGTGCATCGCGTCGGACCCGGAGTTCGCGCTCTGCCACTTCGAGTACGGCATGCTGCTCCTCAGGCGGGGCGACATGGAAGGCGCCAGGAAGCACCTCGAGATCTACCTCGAGCTCGCCCCCGATGGGAGCGAGGCGGCAACCGCCAGCGAGACGCTCAAGTACCTTTGATTCGGCACCCGGTTCGGGAGGCGTCGCGAATCCGGCGCGTGAGCTTCCGGCTGAGGATCAGCGTTCGCTGGCGGCGGCGCGCCGCCGGCGGCGGGTGCGCAGCTCCTCTTCCTTGAACATGAACTTGATCGAGTGTTTGAAGAGCAGCAGATTGGGCGCGTCCCCGCGGTTGAGCTTGATGCAGGTCTTGTCGTACCACTCGATCCAGCCTCGCAGCTCGGTGCCGTCGGTCAGCACCACGACCATCGCGGTGCGACTCTGCATCTGCTTGAGATAGTAGAAGCTCTCGGCATTCGTCTGCTCCGCCGGCGCCTGTTTGCGGCGGCCGGTGGAACGGTTCGGGTACTTGTCCATCAACTCGTTCATCGAGGGACGTATCAGCTTTCGATCGGACATGAAACTCTCCCCGCGGCCCATGCTGTGCGGCGAAGTTATCCGGAAGCATGAAGTCTTCAGGTTCTGGGGAACAGGTTATCAGAAATGCGGCTGCCTGTCTTCCTCGACGAGAGGGGCGGGGGCGCTGCTCAGTGCCGGCCGCGCGACCCGTCGGGGTACTGGTCGACCTCGTGCGACAAGCAGCACATGAGGCGGCCGCAGAGACCCGAGATCTTGCTCGGGTTGAGGCTCAGGTTCTGCCGCTTGGCCATCCGCACGGTGACCGAGTGGAAGCGGTCCATGAAGGTCGTGCAGCACAGGCAGCGCCCGCACGGTCCGAGGCCGCCGCACAACCTCGCGCCGTCGCGAACGCCGAGCGAGCGCATCTCGATCCGCCGCCTGAAGCGGCGGCCGAGATCGCGTTGCAGCGGCCGGTAGTCGATCCTCTTTTCGGCCGAGAAGTAGATGACCGCCTTGCGGCCCGACAACGGCAGCCGCACCTTGAAGGGGTGCAGTTCGAGCTCGAGCTCGCGCGTGCGCCGCCTCAAAAAACGCTCGATCTCGCGCTCGAGATGGCTCCCATCCAGGTGCCGCTTCTCGTCCTCGGGCGTCGCGCTGCGCACCACCCGTGCGGCCGGGCGCCGCGGCTTCTTCAAAAACGGAGGTGAGAACGCCGTCACCCGGCCGAGAAAGCTTCCGTCCGGCGTCTCGACAACGATCGACTCGCCGTGGTGGTAGCGGACGTCGCCGGTGTGGCAGGCGAGCGGCGGCAGGTCGGGGTCGACCATCACCGGGACCCAGTCGTCCTCCACCGGCACGACCGCCCACGGGACGATCTCCAACATCAGGTCGGGTCTCCGCCGCCCGATGCGGAAGCCACATCGCGGTCGCTCTCGACGACCTTGTCGCGGCCCGCGCGGCGCGCCTCGGACAATGCGTCGGCCACCTCGGGGCGGCTGCCGGCAACGATGGCTGCGGCGAAGTAGGCAGCGTTCTTGGCGCCCGCGGGGCCGACCGCGAAGGTCGCCACCGGGATGCCGGAGGGCATCTGCACCGTCGCGAGCAAGGCGTCGACGCCGTCGAGGACCCCGCCCGGCAGCGGGACGCCGAGGACCGGTCGCAGGGTGTGGGCGGCAACGACGCCGGCGAGATGCGCGGCCATCCCGGCGGCGCAGATGAAGACCCGGCAGCCTTCCGCCTCGGCGGCGCGCACGATCTCGACCGTCCGTTCCGGGGTCCGGTGGGCCGAGGTCACGCGCGCAAGGCAGCTCACGCCGAGCTCGCGCAGAACCGCGACCGCACCCTGGAGGTGCTTCCAGTCGCTGCCCGATCCCATCAGGATGAGGACCTCAGGCGCGCTCATTGGAGGCCCCCAGGGTCCGCAGGGTGTCGCGCCCGATGTCCGAGCGGTACCACATGCCCTCGAAGTGGATCTTGGACACGCCGCCGTAGGCCGACTCCAGGGCCTCCTCGAGGGTCGGCCCGCGGCCGCACACCGAGAGCACCCGGCCGCCGGAGGTCAGCAGGCGGTCGTCGTCGCCGGTGCGGGTGCCGGCGTGGTAGACGGTGACCCCGGCCAGCGCCATCGCGTCGTCGATGCCGGTGATCTCGTCGCCGCGCCGCGGGCTGCCCGGGTAGCCCTCGGCGGCGAGGACGACGCAGGCGACCGCTTCCTTGCGCCACTTCATGCTCGCGGTCTGCAGCGCACCGTCGGCGGCATCGCGGGCCACGGTGGCGATGTTGTCTTCGAGGCGGAGGAAGATGGCCTGAGTCTCCGGATCGCCGAGGCGGCAGTTGAACTCCAGCACGCGGGGACCTCCTGAGGTCATCATCAACCCGGCATACAGCACCCCGCGGTACTCCCGCCCCTCCGCCGCCATGCCCGCGATGGTCGGTTTGACGACCGTGTCGAGGATCAGGCGGCTGGTGCCTGGTGGGATGACCAGGGCCGGTGAGTGCGCCCCCATGCCGCCGGTGTTGGAGCCTTCATCGTTGTCGCGCGCTCGCTTGTAGTCGTGGGAGGTGGCAATGGGCAGCACGCGCGTGCCATCCGTGATCACCATGTACGACACCTCGTCGCCCTCCAGACACTCCTCGACGAGGACCCGCTCGGCAGCGTCGCCGAAGCGGCGCTGCACGAAGAAAACATCGACAGCACGCTCGAGGTCGTCGGCGTTGCGCACGATCAACACGCCCTTGCCGGCCGCCAGCCCGTCGGCCTTGAAGACCACCGGCAGGCCGAGCTCGCGGGCCGCGGCCACCGCCTCGTCCTGCGACCGCACGCATCGTCCGTCGGCGGTCGGGATGTCGTGACGGCGGCAGAACTCCTTGGCGAAGACCTTGCTCGACTCGAGGGCGGCGGCGTCCCGGCGCGGCCCGAAGAGGCGCAGGCCCCGGTGGGCGAACTCGTCGCCGATGCCGAGCGCCAGCGGCAGCTCGGGGCCGACGATGGTGACGTCGATCTTGAGGTCCGCGGCCGCCTCGGCGACGCTCGGCAGGTCGTCGGCCGAGACCGGCAGACAATCGGCGGCGCGGGCGATCCCGGGGTTGCCGGGCGCGGCGAAGACGGCGGCGACACCCGGCGAGCGGCGGAGCGCATGAACGATCGCGTGCTCGCGCGCGCCCGAGCCGAGGACCAGGACCCTCATGCCGTCAGCCCCGCGCCTGCAGCAGGCTGAGGAGGCTGGTCTGCACCACGTCGCCCGCGGAGCAGCCGCGGCTGAGATCGTTGGCCGGCTTGGCGAGGCCCTGCATGAGCGGCCCCAACGCCCGCGCCCCGCCGAGGCGCTCGGCCGCCTTGTAGGTGATGTTGCCGGCGTTGAGATCGGGGAAGACGAGCACGTTGGCCCGCCCCGCGACGGCGGAGCCCGGGGCCTTGCGTTCGCCGATGCCGGGAATCAACGCGGCGTCGAGCTGGAGCTCGCCGTCGAAGGCGAACCCGGGCTTGCGCCGCTCGAGCTCGGCGCACGCGGCCGTGACCTTGTCGACCAGGGCATGCGTCGCCGAGCCCTTGGTGGAGAACGAGAGCATCGCGACCCGGGGCTCGCCGCCGACGATGGAGCGGAAGGTGGCGGCGGCGGAGACCGCGATCTCGGCCAGCTGCACGGGGTCGGGATCCGGCAGCACCGCACAGTCGGCGAACACCATCACGCCCCCGTCCCCCCAGGAGGGATCCGGGTGGACCATGATGAAGGCCGAGGACACCGTCCGCAGGCCCTCTGCGGCGCCGATGCAGTGCAGGGCCGCGCGCACCGTGTCGGCGGTGGTGCGCACCGCGCCGCCGACCGAGGCGTCGGCGGCACCGGTGGCGACCAGGAGCGAGGCGAAGTAGAGGGGGTCCTCGATCGCCGATCGCGCCTGCTCCAACGTCAGGCCCTTGCCCTTGCGGCGTTCCAAGAGGTACTGCGCGAGCACCTCCCGGCGTTCATCGGTCGCCGGGTCCGCGACCTCGATGCCGGATGCCTCCAGCTTCTCGTGGGCGGCCTGCCGGCTCGCGGAGGGACACAGCACCGTGACCTCGCACAGCTGTCGGGAAACCAACTCGGACGCCGCCTCGACGATGCGGGCATCGTGCCCTTCGGCGAGGACGACGCGGCCGCCGACGGCGGACGCACGCTCCTCGATCGTTTCGAGAAAATCCACGGCTCCTCCCCGCCTGACATTGTAACCCACCGGAGGTTGGCCGCCCATTGGAACAAGGCCCGTCTGGCAGCGGTTGTGAGAGGGGAGATAGGCGGTCAGCATGAACATCGCATCCGATATCACGCGTCTGATGGGCAACACCCCCCTGGTCCGGCTCAACCGCATGGCGGAGGGTCTCGGCGCCCGGGTGGTGGCGAAGCTCGAGTTCTTCAACCCCGCGCACTCGGTCAAGGACCGCATCGGGGTCGCCATGGTGGACGACCTCGAGCGCCAGGGCCTGCTCGTGCCGGGCGAGTCGACGATCATCGAGTCGACCTCGGGCAACACCGGCGTCGCCCTCGCGATGGTGGCCGCCGCCCGCGGCTACCGTTGCGTCCTCACCATGCCGGAGTCGATGTCGCTGGAGCGCCGCAAGGTCCTCAAGCTGCTCGGCGCCGAGATTCACCTCACCCCGGCCGCGGAGGGCATGCGCGGGGCCAACGCCCGCGCCGAGGAGTTGCTCGCTGCGACCCCGGGTGCGGTCCTCGCGCGCCAGTTCTCGAACCCCGCCAACCCGGAGGTTCACGCCTCGACCACCGCCCTCGAGCTGTGGCGCGACACCGACGGGCAGATGGACGCGTTCGTCGCAGGGGTCGGCACCGGCGGCACCCTGACCGGCGTCGGGCGGGTGTGGCGGCAGCGGCGGCCGGGCGTGCGCATCGTCGCCGTGGAGCCTTCGGCCTCGCCGGTGCTGTCGGGCGGCGAGCCCGGTTCGCACAAGATCCAGGGCATCGGGGCCGGCTTCGTCCCCGACAACCTCGACCCCGGAGTGATCGACGAGGTGATCGCGGTCGCCAACGAGACCGCGTTCGCGACCGCGCGCCGTCTCGCCAGCGAGGAGGGCATCCTGGCCGGGATCTCGTCCGGCGCGGCCTGTGCGGCCGCCCTCGAGCTCGCCGGTCGCGCCGAGATGGCGGGCAAGCTGATCGTGTTCGTCGTGCCCTCGACCTCCGAGCGCTACATTTCGACCGACCTCTTCGCGGACCTCTGAGCCGCCCGCCGTCGCCGCGGGCTCGTGATCAGCGCGCCGTCCGCGGCATCCGGACCTGCAGCGGCCGCGGGTCGAGGCCGAGCTCCACCGGGAGCACGCCCACCACGTCGCCGTCGACCTGGTAGGGGACGGCGGGGGCGCCCGGCGCGGCCTCGAGGAGCACGCGTTCGACGCGGCGGCGGACCACGTCGGGGCGCAGCACGTGGCGGCCGCGGGGAATCCCGCCGAGGAAGGACAGCGCCGCCCACCGACCCGAGCTCCGCTGCGCCACGACCTCGAGATCGCCGCGGAAG
This sequence comes from uncultured Thermoanaerobaculia bacterium, assembly GCA_964565045.1. Lineage (GTDB taxonomy): Bacteria > Acidobacteriota > Thermoanaerobaculia > Thermoanaerobaculales > Sulfomarinibacteraceae > Sulfomarinibacter. The sequence goes on along the minus strand of CAZMED010000001.1, from coordinate 12,857 downwards.
GGGTCGGCGCCGGGCGTCGCGCGGAAGGGGCCGCCGTAGCAGCGTGATTTCCCGACGATGGCCCAGCCGACCTCGGCGACGTCGCCGTCGACGGTCATTCGCAGGCGGGGGAGGGCGCCCGGGCCGAAAACCTCGAGGACGCCCTGGAGGGCGACGCCGACCCTGCCCCCGCAGCGCTTCAAGGAGGGCCGCAGGCGCTCGAGCACGTAGGAGTCGGGGCCGGCCGAGAGCATGAGCAGCACCAGGTCTCCACGGTCGCTGCGGCCGACCCGCATCGCGCGGTCCTCTCCGGTGAGGAGGGCGGCGAGCGCGCGCTCCGCCGGGCGCGGGACGCCGAGCTCGTAGGCCAGGACCGAGGTCGTGCCGCCGGGCAGCACGCCCATGGCGGTGGCGCTGCCGACCAACCCGCGCGCGACCTCGTTGTAGGTGCCATCCCCGCCGTAGGCGAGGACCAGCGGAGCCCCCGCGGCGGCGGCCTCTGCCGCGAGCTCCGAGGCATGACCGGGCGCCCCTGTGGCCCGGAACTCGAGCTTGACGTCGGCGGCCGCCGCCGCGGCGAGAAGCCGGCGCCGGCGGCGCAGCAGCCGGCCGCCGCCGGCCGCCGGGTTGAGGATGACCGGCACCGGGATCAATCGCGCTCCGTCCCGTCGAACAGGGGGGCCGACGGCGCCTGCGCCTCGAGCCCGAGGTGATGGTAGGCGCGGGCAGTCACCGTGCGCCCCCGCGGCGTGCGCTGCAGCATGCCGATCTGCAGCAGGTAGGGCTCGTGGATGTCCTCGAGGGTGCCGCGGTCCTCGCCGATCGAGGAGGCCAGGGCTTTGAGCCCGACCGGGCCGCCGCCGTAGACGTCGATGATGGTCGACAGCAGCTGGCGGTCGAGGTTGTCGAGGCCGTAGGCGTCGACCTCCATCTGCTCGAGGCCCCAGGCGGCGGCCTCCAGGGTCACCGTCCCGGAGCCGAGGTGGTGGGCGAAGTCGCGCACCCGGCGCAGCAATCGGTTGGCGATGCGCGGCGTGCCGCGGGCGCGGCGCGCGAGCTCGGCCGCGGCGTCGTCGGCGATCGTGATGCCGAGGATGGCCGCGGAGCGGTTGACGATCACCGCCAGGTCGTCGCCCGGGTAGAACTCGAGGCGGTGCACGATGCCGAAGCGGTCCCGCAGCGGCGCGGCGAGCAGGCTGGTCCGGGTCGTCGCCCCGACCAGCGTGAAGCGCGGCAGGCTGAGGCGCACGCTGCGCGCCGCCGGCCCCTGGCCGATCATGAGATCGAGCTCGAAGTCCTCCATCGCCGGGTAGAGAATCTCCTCGACCGTCGGCGGCAGGCGGTGGATCTCGTCGATGAAGAGGACATCGCCGGCCTGCAGATTGGTGAGGATCGCGGCGAGGTCGCCGGCGCGCTCGAGCACCGGACCCGAGCTCAGGTGGAGGTGCGCGTCCATCTCGTTGGCGATGATGTGCGCCAGCGTCGTCTTGCCGAGCCCCGGCGGCCCGAAGAACAGGGTGTGGTCGAGCGCCTCGTTGCGGTGGCGCGCCGCATTGACGAACACGCCCAGGTTGGTCTTCAGGCGCTGCTGGCCGACGAACTCCTCCAGCCGCCGGGGGCGCAGGCTCTCTTCGAACGGCCGCTCGTCGGGCCGCGGGTCGCCGGTCAGGACCTCGTCACTCATGGGATCGACTCTACTCTATCGGGGGCGAGGTTGGGTACGGGGAGTCGGTTCGCGAGCGGCGAGGTGCTCGATGCCGGATCCTGGATGTTGGATGCAACAGATGAAATTCCCAGCCCAGCGAATCGTCAGCGGGCGGGTGGGCGAATCCAAAATCCAAGGACAAACATCGTGTGGGCGGGTGGTCGGGCGGCACTACTTCATGAGCCGCCGCAGCGCGAGCCGCAGGATCTCGCCGACCTCGCGCTCGCCGGCCTCGGACCACACAGCCTCCACCGCCCGCGCCGCGTCGCGCTGGCTGTAGCCGAGGTTGATCAGCGCCGAGGCGGCGTCTTCCCGGAGGTCGCCGCTCGAGGCAGCCGCCGGACCGAGCCGGTCCTTGAGCTCGAGCACGATGCGCTCCGCGGTCTTGCGCCCGACTCCCGGGCTGCGCTGCAGCCTCGCCAGGTCCCCCCGACCTACCGCTTCGGCGAGCTCCGGCGCGGTCATCGCCGACAGCACGCCGAGCGCGGTCCGCGGGCCGACCCCGGCCACGGCGATCAGCTTCTCGAAGGCGTCGAGCTCCGCGCGCTCCGGGAAGCCGAAGAGGACGATGGCATCGTCACGCACCTGGGTGTGGATCCAGAGCACCACCCGGTCGCCGTCGGCGGCGTCCTGCAGCGCTCGCAGGGTCGTCGCCACCTGGTATCCGACGCCGCCGGCGTCGATCAGCACCGTGCCGAGACCGACCCGGTGCAGCCGACCCTCGAGGCGTCCGATCATGAGCTGGCGGGAGCGAATCTCTGCAGGAGCTCGTTGTCGACCTCGACGACGGTGTCGCGCCGGCGTTCGTTGAGGGTCGCGCGCATGAGCTGGGCCGCCTTCTGGGCCATCAGCCGGGCCCTGAGGCCTTCCTTCTCGGCTTCGAACCCCGCCGGATCGGCAAGCTCGAGCGCGCCGACCTTGACCACCATGACCCCGCGCGGCCCGGCATCGATCGGGTCGAGGACCTCGCCGCCGCCCGCGGCGAAGACCGCGCCGTCGACTGCCGGCACGACGCCGAGCGTGTCGAGCGCCGAGCCGCGGCGGTAGTCGGACACCTCGGTGACGGTGCTCCCGACCTCGTCGGCCAGCACCGCAGGTTCCGCACCCTCGCGCCAGCGGGCGACGAGGTCGCGCGCCTGCTCCCGCGCACGCTCCATGGCCTTGTCCTTGCGCAGCGCCTGCTCGACTTCGACGCGGACCTCGTCGAAGGGACGCACGCCCTCGGGCCGGACCTCCGCCAGCTGCCACACCATCCAGCCGCGCGGGACCGCCACCGGGCCGCCGATCTCGCCGACCTCGGCCGCGAAGGCGGCGTCGGCCAGCGAGCCGTCCTGGGCGGCGCCAGGGATCGGTTCGCCGGCGGCGAACAACGGGCTCTGATTGAGGACCACCGCCTCGTCCTCGTCGGCGATCGCCTGCCAGGCCTCCTCGCTGGCGGGAGGCTCCGCCCGCACCCGGCGCGCCAGGACCGCAGCCCGGGTCTCCGCCTCCGCCGTCGCACGCCCCTCGACAACGGCGAACCGGACCTGCTCCTCGACCTCCTCGAAGGGCCGCTGGTGCTCGGGCCGGAAGCCTTCGACGCGGATGATGTGGTAGCCGAACTGACTCTTGATGGGGCCCACGATCTCGCCCGGCTTGGCCGCGAAGACCGCGTCCTCGAACTCCTGCACCATCCGTCCGCGGCCGAACCAGCCGAGGTCGCCGCCGGAGTCCTTGGAACCCGGGTCCTGCGAGTGCTTGGCCGCGAGCTCGGCGAAGTCGGCGCCCGATCGCGCGATCTTCGCAACCCCGTTGGCGAGGAGCTCGGCATCCGTGCGCGTCGCTTCGTCGGCGTCGGGGGCGACGCGGATCAGGATGTGGCGGGCGTTGGCCTGCTCGCCCTCGAGGTACTCGTCCTTGTGCTCCTCGTAGTAGGCGCGGAGCTCGTCCTCTTCGACCGGCAGCAGGCGACGAAGCTTCGATGTCTCCACCAGCAGGTAACGGATGAGGCGCTCCTCGTCGCGCCGGTAGTCCTCCTTCGACTGCTCGTACGCCGCGCGCGCCTCGGCCTCGTCGACCGTCACGTCGGAGAGGTAGGGCTCGTAGCGCACCTGCACGACCTCGAGGTCCGCGCGCTCCTGCTGACGGCGGTACTCGCGCTCGACTTCGGCGTCGCCGACCCACGCGCTGCGCTCCGCGAGGGTGTTCAGCTTGCCGATGATCAAATCCTCGGTGAGGCGCTGCTCGAACTCCTGCGTCGACATCCGGAAGTACCCGCGCACGATGCGCTCGTAGGTCTCGGCGCCGACGAACGTCCCGTCCTCGCGTTGGAAGGACGGGTTGGCGAGAATCGACTCGCGCAGCTCCTCGGGCGACACCGTGAGTCCGATCCGCCTGGCCTCGGCGAGCTGCAGCTCGCGATCGATGAAGTAGTTGGCGGTCTGCCCGGCGAGGTCCACCTGCGACCGCAGCTCATTCCACTGCTCGCCGTAGATCTGCGAGAAGCGCTGGTCGAGCCGTCGCATCTCGTTGAGGAACTCCTGCTCCGAAATGGAAGTGCTCCCGACCCGGACGGCCGCGTTCCCGCTGCCCTGCGGGCCGGCGCGACCGGCGCCCCAGTCGACGAACACGAGGAGCACGAACACCGCCACCACGCCCCAGAGAATGAACTTGAGGTGACGCAGGTTGTCTCGCAGCCACTTGAGAGCCATCCGGTCCTCCACCCGCCCCGATGTCGGGACAGCGAAGTGTACCGAAGCGCGGTTGGTGGCGCAAGCGACGTGGGAGTCCGGCGCCGCCCTTCTCGAGTGGCGGGACGCGCCGCCCGAGGCCCCCCGGACGAGGCTGCTTGCCGCTTGAAAAGGCCCGTGTTACGGTGTTTTTTGGAGGACGAGCGGCGGTGGCACGTGGTTTGGAGCTCGACTGGGTAGTGATCCGTGTGCAGCCGCTGCGCACCATGGTCGCGGTGTGCGTGGTGGGTCTGGTCGCCGCCAGCCTGGTGTTCTTCGCGTACAAGAGCCTCAACGTCTCGCCGCAGACCCGCGCCCAGCACGACATCGACCGCGCTGCGGCGGCCTACGCCGAGGCCGAGGCGCAGCCGCTGCCGGTGCAGTGGCGCGGCGAGCTGCGCAACGCCGCGCAGCAGCTCGATGCCGCGCGCAACGCCTTCGTCAACGGCAAGTTTCCGGAGGCCTCGTCGCTGGCCGACAGCGCGCGGAGGCGCTTCGAGGCCCTGGCGGGGGCGAGCGGGCGCGAGCTCGTGGGCGCGGGGCAGTTCTTCAGTCTCGAGGGCCGGGTCGAGATCCAGCGCGCCGGGCAATCGGCCTGGGAGGATGCCCGCCAGCAGCAACCGGTGTTCAACGGGGACTTCGTCCGCACCGGTCGGGACGGCGACGCCGAGATTCTCTTTGCCGACGGCAGCCTGTATCGGGTGGCTGCGAACTCCCTGCTGGAGATCCACCAGGAGTCGAGCCGCGGCGCGCCGCGCTCGGTCAAGATGGTGGTGGGAAAGATCAACGTCTACACCTCGGGAACCCCGTCCACCGTCACGACGGACTCGGTGGAGACCGAGATCGATCGTGACAGCCGCGTCGCGGTCGATGTCGCGCCCGACGACAAGGGCACGACCGTGTCGGCGTTCCAGGGCTCGGCGCGGGTGCGCAACACCCGCGGCGACGAGGTCGTGATCCAGGAGCTCGAGGCGGTCGCGGCCAACTCTGTCGGCGCCATGGCCGACAAGCAGGACATCCCGCCGGCGCCGCTGCCGCTGGCGCCGCAGAACAACCTCGGGTTCGACGTCGGCAAACGCCAGGAGGTCGAGCTCTCGTGGCGCGGGCGGCCCGAGCGGGGGACCGTTCACCTCCAGGTCGGCCGCGCCAAGAGCTTCGAGGCTTCGCTGCTCGATGTCGACGCCCCCGACCTCGCACGGGACGCCGTGCGCTTGAAGCTGGTCGCGCCCGGGACCTACTTCTGGAGGGTCGCGTGCCGGGACGGCGACTCGCCGTCGTCGGAGTGGAGCACGGTGCGGCGGTTTCGCGTCTTCTCGACCCCGAGCGAGCAGGTGATCAAGGACACGACGCCGCCCGAGCTGGTTCTGAAGCCGGCGCAGCAACTCGGCCACATGTTCATCATCGAGGGCACGAGCGAGACCAGCGCCACGGTGACCGTCAACGGCGAGCTGGTCGAGATGGGGGTCGGCGGTTTCTTCCGCAAGACCGTCGAGATTTCGAAGGCGGGCTGGAACGACATCCTGGTCGTCGCCACCGACCCCTCGGGAAACCGTGTGGAGCGTCGGCAACGCGTGTTCGTGGAGGTCTATTGATGAGCCTTTCCAGCCTGCTCGGGCTGTTCTCGTCCGATCTCGCCATCGACCTGGGGACCGCCAACACCCTGGTCTACGTCCGCGGCCGCGGCATCGCCGTCGTCGAGCCGTCGATCGTGGCCGTCAACCGCGTCACCAACCGGGTCGAGGCGGTCGGCGCCAAGGCCAAGGAGATGCTCGGCAAGACGCCGTCGAATATCCAGGCGATCCGGCCCATGAAGGACGGCGTGATCGCCGATTTCGAGGTGACCGAGAAGATGCTCGAGCACTTCATCCGGAAGGCCCACGGGCGGTCCTTCCTCGTGCGGCCGCGGATCATCATCTCGGTGCCGTCCGAGATCACCCAGGTCGAGAAGCGGGCCGTCCGCGACACCGCCCTGAAGGCGGGCGCGAGCGAGGTCTACCTCATCGAGCAGGCGACCGCCGCGGCCATCGGCGCCGGCCTGCCGATCACCGAGCCGTCCGGCAACATGATCGTCGATATCGGCGGCGGAACCTCGGACGTGGCGGTGATCTCGCTCGCCGGTGTCGTGTACTCACGCTCGGTGCGGATCGCGGGCAACGAGATGGACGAGGCGATCATCCACTACCTGAAGAAGAAGTACAACCTGCTGCTCGGCGAGAGGACCGCGGAGCAGATCAAGATCCAGATCGGCTCCGCCTATCCGCTCGACGAGCCGCTGTCGATGGAGGTCAAGGGCCGCGATCTCGTGGAAGGCGTGCCGAAGAACCTCACCATCACCGACGAGGAGATCCGCGAAGCATTGACCGAGATCGTGTCGACCATCGTGGACGCGGTTCGCAACGCTCTCGAGCAGACGCCTCCCGAGCTCTCCGCCGACATCATCGACAAGGGAATCATCCTCGCCGGCGGCGGCTCGCTGCTGAAGAACCTGGACAAACGTTTACGCGAGGAGACCGGCCTGCCGGTCGCCCACTGCGAGGAACCGGGTTCGGCGGTGGTGCGGGGGACCGGCATGATGCTCACCAACATCGATCTTCTGCGCAAGATCGCCATCGCCTGAGCCGCGTCCGCACGTTATGATGACGGGGTGTGCCGCTACCCCGACCCGCCCCGCCCGATGCCGCGCTCCGGCAGGCGCCCGACGAGGTCTCGGCCGTGACCGGGGCGAAGGCCGCGCTGGTCCGGACACTGCTGATCTGGAGTGCTCTCGAGATCCTCGCCGCCTGGCAGGTGCGGACCGCCGACGGTTCGCCACTGCTCATGTCGTGGCTGCGTGGGGTGGCCGAGCCCGTGATCTGGGTGGCCGAGCAGGGTCATGACTTCGCCGTCGACCTCAGCCTCGGCGTTTCCGACCTCCGGCGGGTCATCGTGGTCAATCGACAGCTGCAGCTCGAGCTCGACAGGCTGCGGGCGAGAGACATCCTCCTCGAGGAGGACCTGGCAGCACAGCGCGAAACCATCAGGTTGGCCGCGGAGGCCGCCCAGTTCACGACCGGGTCCGTTGCCGCCCGCTGCGCCTACCGGGACCTCGGCGCCGGCACCATGGAGGTTCGCACCGCCGAACCCCTCACCATCCGTCGCGATGCGCCGGCGGTCACGGCGGGTGGGTTGGTCGGCCGGGTCGTGCGCAGCGACGGCAGGCGCCACTGGCTGCAGCTCATCACCCACCCTGCTGCCGCGGCCGCGGTCCGCTCGGCCGACGACGCCGTGCAGGGGCTCGTGCTCGGAGGAGGCGCGGAGGCCTTGACGGTCGCCTACGTCCCCCGCCAGGCGATGCTCGAGCGCGGCAGCGTGCTGCTGACGAGCGGCGGCGACGGGATCTTCCCTCCCGGCATTCCGATCGCCCGCGTGAGCCGGATCCGGGAGACCAACGACCCCTTCCTCGAGATCACCGCGGCGCCGACCGCCGAGCTCCTGGTCGTCCGGGTGGTCATGTTGATGCCCGAGTGGTCGCCGCGCGGCGACGGCCCCCCGTCATGAGGACCGGTTTCGTCCTCGCGGTGGTGCTGACGCTGCTGGTGCAGCGCATGCTGGGCATGCCCGGGCTTCCGGTGTGGACCGGTGACGTGCTGCTGCCGGTGGTGTGGCTGGTCGCCCTGGCGCTACGCCGCAGCGAGCGGGCGTGGCCCACCGAGGCCCTGCTCATCGGCCTCGCCTGGGACCTGCTCTTCGAGCCGGTTGTCGGCCCCGGCGGCATCGCCTGGAGTGCGGCCGCCCTCGCCCTCGATGGTCTCGCTGCGGTCGTGGCCGACCGCTCGCCCAAGGCGTGGGCGGGTTTCGGAGCGGTCGGGGCCGCGCTGATCCTGGCCGTCCATCGTCTCGCCCTGGCGCCGCTCGGCCTGAGCGCGGCCATCGATCCGCTGGAGTTGATCCGAACCGCGCTGCTGAGCGGGGCCTTCTGTGGCGTCGTCGGAATGGTCCTCGCTCTCGACCCCCCCAAGATGTGGCGCACCTACCGCGCGCGAAGGCTCCGCTGAGGCCATGGAGCTGCGCGAGGACTCCGCTCCCCTGCGGCGCCGGGCCGTGACCCTCTTCGTGCTCGTGTTCGCGGCGCTCGGGCTGCTCCATCTCCGTCTCGTCGACCTGCAGCTGGTGCACGGCCTCCAGTGGCGGGACCTGGCCGAGAACAACCGCCTGCGCAGGCTGCCGCTGCCCGGGCCCAGGGGCTCGATCTACGACCGCCGCGGCCGGGTACTGGCCGAGAATCTGCCCACCTGGGAGGTGCTGCTGTACCCGGAGGACGCGCGCAGCATCGACGAGACCGCCCTGTTCCTGGCGCGCCAGGGCATCAGCGAGGCGTCGATGTTCCGCAAGATCCTCGCCGAACGTCGCGTCAGCCGGATGGCGCCGGTGGTGGTCGGCGAGAACCTGAGCTGGAATCAGGTCGCGGCGATCAGGGCCCGCCAGAGCGACTTCCCCGAGCTCTCCGTGGTCAGCCGCTCCCGAAGGCACTACCCCTACGGCGAGCTGACGGCGCACGTGGTCGGCCACCTGCGCCCGGTCTCGAAGCAGCAGATTGCAGACGATCCCAGTCTCGAGCCCGACGCGATGATCGGGGCCACCGGTATCGAGGCGTCCGAGGACGAGTTCATCTCCGGCCGTTTCGGCGAGCGCTGGATGATGGTGTCGGCCGTCGGGCGCCAGCTCGGCGTGGTGCGCGAGGTGGAGCCGGTGCCCGGCCACGATCTCGGCCTGACCCTCGACATCGAGCTGCAGCGCGTGGCCGCCGACGCGCTCGGGGAGCGGGCGGGCGCCGTGGTCGCCATCGACCCACGCAACGGGGCGGTGCGGGTGCTGTACTCCTCGCCGAGCTTCGATCCGGCGGTCTTCAGCGGTCGCCTGAGCCGCGAGGACTGGATGCGGCTCCAGGACGATCCCGGCCATCCGCTGCAGAACCGCTGCCTGCAAGGCATGTACCCGCCGGGCTCGACCATCAAGCCCTTCCTCGCGATCGCCGGCCTCAGCGAAAGCCTCGTGACCCCCGACAACACGGTCTACTGCAACGGATCGGTGGTGCTTCACGGCCATCGCTTCAGGTGCTGGCGGCGGGGCGGTCACGGCTTCGTCGATCTCGAGCGCTCGCTCGAGGAGTCGTGCGACGTCTACTACTACCTCCTCGGCCAACGTCTCGGCATCGACGGCATGGCCGAATGGCTGCACCGCTTCGGCTTCGGCCGTGCGACCGGGCTCGACCTCGCCTTCGAAGCCAGCGGGTTGATCGGCACGCCCGAATGGAGCCGCCGCGTGCGCAAGACCGCGTGGTACGCAGGCGAGGCGGTCTCGGTGTCTATCGGCCAGGGACCGGTGCTGGCGACGGTGGTCCAACTGGCCTACGCCTACGCGATCCTCGCCAATCACGGCCGCTCGGTGCGGCCCTACCTGGCCGCGCCCCGCCGCGAACCGGAGGCTCCGCTCGAGCTCGACCGACGCCACCTCGAGGTCGTCAACAGCGCCCTCGCACGGGTGGTCCAGGGCGCCCACGGCACCGCCCGGCGCCTGGCCGGGCTGCCCGTCGCCGGCAAGACCGGCACCTCTCAGGTGGCCCGCCTCCAGGAGGGGGTGGCGGCGGCCGACCTGGCGCCGCACCTGCGCCACCACGCGCTCTTCGTCGGTTGGGCGCCGCTCGAGGACCCGGAGTTGGTGGTGGCGGTGATCGTCGAGCACGGAGGCGACGGCGGGGCCGCCGCCGCCCCGGTGGCGGGCCGCGTGATCGAGGCCCATCTCAGTGCGGGCGAGGCGATCGCGGCCGCGCCGCCGCGCGGGTAGAATCGGCCCGTGGAACACCGCATCGATCCGTGGCTGATTCTCGCCGTGGTCGGGATCCTCGGTGCGTCCCTGCCGACCCTGCACACCCTGTCGTGGGTGGTCGGCGGCAATCTCCTGCTTCGCCAGGCGGCGTGGGGCGCCGCCGGGCTGCTCATCCTGTGGCTGCTGTCGGGCATCCGCCTCGACGTCTACGAGAGGGTCGCACCGATCCTCTACGGGGCCGGGCTGCTGGCGCTGGTGGCGGTTCTGGTGTTCGGCGTTTCGCGCGGCGGGAACCGGGCTTGGATCGCCGTCGGGCCGGTCTCGGTGCAGCCGAGCGAGTTCGCGCGCGTCACGACGATCCTCATGGTCGCGGCCTGGCTCGCCCAGCGCAGCGATCCCCGGCTCAAGATCCGCGAGGTCGCAGCCGTGACGGCGATGGTCGGCGCGCCGGTGATCCTGATCGCGCTCGAGCCGGATCTCGGGGTGGCGCTGACCTTCCTGCCCGTGCTGGCGGCGGCGTTGTGGCTGGGCGGGCTGCCGCGGATGGTGTGGCTGATCCTGATCGTTCTCGCCATGCTCGGCGCCTACACCACCTGGCAGTATCTCCTCAAGCCCTATCAGAAGGAGCGGGTTCTCACCGTCCTCGAGCCGGGCCGCGATCCCTTCGGCGCCGGCTACCAGGTTCGGCAGTCGAAGATCGCGGTCGGATCGGGGGGCGTGGCCGGCCAGGGTTTGGGTTCCGGCACGCAGTCGCAGCTGCGATTCCTGCCTGCCCAGCACACCGACTTCGCGTTCGCGGTATGGGCTGAGGCGACCGGCTTCATCGGCACCACCGTTCTCCTCCTCGCCTACGCCCTGCTGCTGGGGCGGATCGGCGCCGCCGCTCTGGGCGCCGCCAGCCGGCACGGCACGATCCTCGCGGTTCTGGTCGTCGCCTGGCTGGTCTTCCAGCTCGTCATCAACCTCGGCATGGTCCTGGGTTGGCTTCCGACCACGGGCGTCACCCTGCCGCTGTTCTCGTACGGCGGCTCCTCCCTGATCTCGACGTGTGCAGCCCTCGGCATCGTCCAGGCCGTGTTCCGCCAGCGGCTCGTGAACCAGTGATGGGCACCGTCCTCTTCCTGTCGGTGAATCCATTCGAGACCCGGGTCGCGCTGCAGGAGAACTCCCGCCTGGTGTCCTATCGGGCGGAACGTCATCGCGCGAGCTCGGTGGTCGGCAACCTCTATAAGGGCCGCGTGACGAGGGTCCTGCCCGGCATGCAGGCGGCCTTCGTCGACATCGGCCTGCAGCGCAACGCATTCCTCTACGTCCGCGAGGCGGGCGGGATCCTCGACGACTTCACCGACATCTTCCTCACCGATGAGGACGAAAGCCTGCTGCCCGACCCGTCGGGCTCGGACATCTCCGACCTCCTGCGGCCCGGGCAGGAGATCCTGGTGCAGGTCGTCAAGGACCCCATCGGCACCAAGGGCGCCCGGCTGACGACCCACATCAGTCTCCCCGGCCGCTTCCTCGTGTACCTCCCGAACGTGCGCCAGGTGGGCATCTCGCGCCGGATCGCGAATCCCGGGGAGCGTGCCAGGCTCAAGGAGCTGGTGGAGGCCTTCGACGGCTCCGGGGGCTGGATCGTCCGCACGGCCGGCGAAGACCAGGGCCGGCACGAGCTGGAGGCAGACCGGAACTACCTCCTGCAGCTGTGGCACCGGGTGCAGGACGCGGCGGACTGCGCTCGGGCGCCGACCCTCGTCCACCCCGAGCTCAGCCCGGTCCTGCGCTCGGTGCGCGACATGTACACCCACCAGGTGTCCGAGGTGTGGATCGACGACGAGGAGAGCTTCCAGGAGGTGCTGGACTTTCTCGAGCAGACCGAACCGGGCCTGGTGGAGCGGGTGAAGCTCTACCGCCAGGCGACCGACCTGATGAGCTCCTTCGGGATCGACCGGGAGCTCGAGAAGGCCCTCAACCCCAAGGTGTGGCTGAAGTCGGGCGGCTCGCTGGTCATCAATCAGACCGAAGCGTTGGTCACGATCGACGTCAACACCGGGAAGTTCGTGGGCAAGCAGTCGCTCGAGGAGACGGTGTTCACGCTCAACGTCGAGGCGGCGGTGGAGATCGTCCGCCAGCTGCGCCTGCGGGACCTCGGAGGCATCATCGTCATCGATTTCATCGACATGGAGGACCCGGACCACCGCCGCCGGGTCTACGAGGCCCTCGCCGAGGAGCTCCAGCGCGACCCGGCGCGCACCCAGCTCCTGCCGATGAGCGAGATCGGCCTCGTGCAGCTGACCCGCAAGCGCACGCGGCCCAGCCTCGAGCGCACCCTCAGCCGCGAGTGTCCATACTGTCGCGGCTCCGGCCGCATCAAGGCCCTGCCGACCATCTGCCTGGAGATCCGGCGCGAGCTGCTGGCGGCGGCAGCCGCGGACGTCGGCCAGCAGATCTCGCTCACCGTCCACCCGACGGTCTCGCACTACCTGCAGGGCCCGTTCCGGGAGCTGCTGCGCGAGCTCGAGGACATCCACGGGCTGCACGTGATCCTGTGCGAGAATGCCCTCTTCCACGAGGAGCAGTTCCAGATTTCCGAGTAATTCGCTTCGCGAATTACAGCGGCTCGTAAAGTGTCCGCCGCTGCCTCGGCTCGTACCCGGCGCCCCGGA